>NZ_JAFBDW010000004.1 GCF_016908415.1 Caldicoprobacter guelmensis | reverse complement strand
TCCTATGAAGTTAAAGAAGATGGTTTTGAAACTCCCGTGTGTATTCTCTCCACCGATATAGAGCTTGGTAATGAGATAATATTGAGATACTATGCAGTACGTTGGACAATAGAGACCAGCTATCAGTATTTAAAGGAGAGTCTAGGTTTTGATGAGTACAAAGTAAGGAGTCTTGTTTCAATTGAAAGGTATATGTTGCTATGTTTTCTGGCGTATAACTTTTTAGAATATTACAGGGTAAGGGGGAAGCAACTAAATCTTGATACTATAGGGGATACGATAGAGCATATGAAGAAGGAGTCTATCAAAGATTTTGTAGATTTTGTGTATTACCATGCAAAGAATGATGTTCCATTGGTGGATATATACGCCAAATTAAAGCTTGTTGCTTAAATGTTTAGTGCTATTATACCAATATAGGATTATATAACCAATATTGGTAATTTAACTTTCAAATTTGCAGAACAAGAGTTAATAATTTCATGTACTGAATGCTGAATGTATTCAAAAGGATCTTTAATAGGAAGCATTTTCCCATGTTGCGAAATTAGATCAAAAAGTTTCTTGAGGGATACGCTAGTCAGGTTAGACCATAAAAATGCAATCACCAGTCCCAGAATAATAGCACCTGAGAAAACATTACAACTTATCTTTTTGATGTTAGACACCTTTTTCATTACATTCTCATACGGTTGGACCACCACATATCTCCAACCAGTATTTTGAGAAATGATATAGATAAAAAGCATGTCTTCCCCATTAAACATCCGTCTCTGATAACCTTCAGTTCCACCATCCATATCAATGAAGACTGGAATTTCATCAATTTGCGAAGGAAAAGCACTTAGAAGATAGCCATTCTCATCAGTAATGTATGCACATCCTTGTTCAGAAAATTCAAATCCATTCAATAAATTTCTTATCACATCTCCATTTAAGAGAAACATTACTTTACTCCGTCTACCTGTAGGTGTTGCCCCCAAATCTCTCATATATGTAAGAACTTTATATGAATTCCCCTTAAAGAACGCCTGACGCTCAGGAATAATAGTTCCTCGGTTATATACTCTGAATATTTCTTCTATCCATTCATTATAGTCAATACCTTCATAATTAAAGAAAAACCTATAGAATTGTTCTAACCGATATGTCTGTTCAGGACCTATGACAATTCCACTATTTAGATATAACACATAATAATCTAGAATAAAACTATTGGTTAGGCTATAATTATACAGTTGAGCTCTAGTTTCCAAAATCTTATAGGTATTCGCACCTTTAAAAGGTTCATTTATCATATTAAATCTGCTTATTTTACTATTCCAAGCTATCTGTTCAATAATACTATTAACCTCATCTATACGACTTTCCAACATACTTCTGATCTTATCAAGCATCTTAATATTAGAGTGTATAGTATATTGTTCTATTACCTTTAAAGAGCTAAAATAAATTATAGAAATAATAAAAATTGGTAAGAGCATAACTACAATATAACGAAACATAAAAATTTTTATAAATTCCCATTGAAACTGATTCTTAACCCTTTTCCTCAACGCAACCCCTCCTAACCAAAAACACATTTAAACTTTTTGTTAGCTTGCCTTATAACTCACACGAAGGTTTGTCAATCTTTAAGTTTAATATCTCTAAATCTGTTTTTTTATCCTATGAACAAAGATGCCTCAATAATAAAAATTAGTGTAACTCCATCAGTTCATGGAAGAATCAATAGGTTGAAACCGCACTTAAATTTATCACCTTTTCCTGTATTAATCATGTACCTTTGAAATCCTATATTCTTGCTCCTTAGACGGCTATAGAAAGTACCATAGTTCTACCATCAAGAAGTTAACTTCGAAATCTTGGCTATAATACGAGCTGCAAGATTGAGTAGAAACACAGTCCAATTAGTAAAAGGTGAATTCAGAAATTTCTCTACAACATCCTTTGCAAAGCCCACATCACGTGTTCCGCTACCATGTTCAATATACATGCTTTTCTTGGTATAAACAAGCTGCAGAAGATACATGAAAATATGGATTACAGGTATTCCCTTGGATTTATAAGCATTGGCTTCTTTGAATACCTTGTCAACAGAATATTCTTTACAAAAAGATGAAATTAATGTAATTATACTCTTTTCATCGTAAGCTTTTTGTGTTAAAATATTTATCCAAATATTTCTTATTTTTGGTATTTTTGTATTTTATAACCATTTACACTTATACCATAAAAAGGAGGAGGTTTTTATACTTTCATGCTGAAAAATGTTGATTTTTCAAGGTCCAATATATTTAAGGTGCGAAGTTCTAAGCATTTTATCTGATTTTTATACATATCCCTTCAATATCTCCATTAATATCAATAATTTTTCTCAATTCTTCTGGTATTTCATCCCACAACAATTCAAATTTCCCTTTCTCAATGTTTTGATTTAAAAATTCACCAAATTCCATAAAAATCCTTTTCATCACTGCAGACCTATGGATCATACAAGGTTCAGGGTCATTAAAATACTCTATACTCCTTAAGATGATAACTTCTTCTTTTAGAGGTATAGCAGTTAACTTTCGTTCGAAGAGCATTTTCCCTTGTTTATTTAAAAAACCTAGAACAATATCTCTCATATCTGCCACCTCTGATCATCAATTTGACAAATTACATATCAAAACCAAATAAGCACAACTATCCCAAATGCTAAAAATAATATTGCATTTATCAACTTAATGAAAGGCATCCTTCGACGAATAGCATCTGATACGTCAAATACTTCTTTTCCCTTATATATCACATATGTTACTAAAAGCAGAGGAATAATAAAAGCCAAATCGTATAATATAAAGTATAGTAATGCCTGTAAATTGAATGTAAAACTGCTTCTTAAGAAATATACAATGGTAGCTAGATATATCTGACCAGTACATAAAAACTCTCCTACCGAAATCATCGCACCCAACCCAAAGCTTAATACGAATAACCACCTACTATTTTGTCTTGAAAACAAATTCTTTATCCATTCATGATTATATCTTCTAAGCCAAGCAGGAAGCTGCAGACGAATCCTATCATACTTTTCATGCTTTGCTGCAAAATAATCTTGTATATTTATTAAAACTATAATGAATACCCCTACCAGAATAATTGTTTTTACAATAGTAGAAAACCATGGTATCTGAAATTTAAGAAACACATTAAAAAGGAGCGTCCCTAAAAGCAAATAGCTAAGGAACTTTCCGAAACAAAAAGCAAATCCCGTTCTCAGTATATTCGTGCCTTTGGCCACAACGAGTGATAAAAAAAACAATAGCATAGATAAAGAACACGGATTGAAACCATTCACTAATCCGGCCATTAGCACTCCTATAATATCATAACCGTTTAAACTCATGACAAAGCTTGAATCATGATACTCGCCTTCACTCAAATCAAGAGTAGTAATACCTTCTCCCGTCTCTATTTTTTCTATTAATTCTTCCTTGATTGCTTCCAAACCCGCTAAATAGGTATCCCCTATAAAAACAATGGGAACAAATTGATCATTTTCTGGTACCTTATAAACTTCAAAATATTTCTTTATTAGCTCCAAGTTTTTAGGTTCCCCAATGCTAAATTTTTTTATATTCACATATGTATATTTAGTACTATCCTCAAATTCCACCAGATAACGTTTTTTCAAGGTACTCAAAAACTTATCCACTTTTTCACACTCTCTACAATCAGGTACATAAAAGTACACAATAACTATTTGATTATTATTACTGTCCTTGTTATTTTCAACAGTATTAGTCCCTATACTATTCTTTTCCTGTAAAAATATATCCCTGAGGCCTGCCTTAATAGCTGTATCCCCAGCAAGAAATTGATCGTTAATAAAAAGTATGGGAGTAATTTGCTTTTCCTTCGGCACGTTATATCGTTCAAAATACTCTTTCAGTAGTTGTAACCCACCTCCCTTAAATACATTATACATAGCAATGTTTACTTTTACATTTTCTTTATCCGTTCCTACCAAAGAATTAAATAAGTCAATAAACTTTTCTTCCTCATTACATGAGGCACACGGATTATCATAAAAATAAACAATATTTATTTTTTGTAGTGATAAATTTGTTGCTTTTACTACAGTAACGTGAAATAATACAAAAATCATAACACATACAACACATAAAAAAATAAATCGCCTTTTTAAACATAATTTCAAGTTGAACATATTTATCTCCCTCCTATAATATCACATATGTACGTTCTCGAAAAGTCCGAGGATTTCACTTCGTTTTGTTTGCAGGTTCGGTCCAGAGGATTTTACACCCAAATTCTTGTAGAAGGTTGTCTTACAAAATCAATCACATTACGTCTATATAATTCAGCTACTTTTCTAGAGTATTTACACATAATGTATCTCTTTTATCCTCATCTCTAAAAATAATAATAGCATCTCCCCAAATTGTTATCAACATTAATTCCCATCAAAACGCCAAAAAAACATAAAAGGCATCCCTACATGAGGGATGCCAGACTTTCTTTGTCCAGTATGACGATTTTCCTTCGCCACCCAGCTTTATCGAGACCATCTTCTGGAAATATGAGAGCTTTCTGCTTAACATCTCGGGTGACATCCCGGTATAGGATGCCAGGTCGTCCTTGCTGAGCTCAAAGATCACTTAATCGTTATATAACTTTTAAGCCAAAACATCACAAACTCCTTACAAAGCGCTGGCCAAATTCCCTGCACTGCTCAAGCGCCTGCTCATCAGGGTTCCACAGAGCCCTTACGCCCTCATCTACAACCTCAAAGCCGGCATCCTTAAGCTCCTCATTGATAATCTTTACGCTTTCGCCGCTCCAGCCATAAGCTCCAAAAGCGGCCGCCTTTTTGTTCTTGAAGCCCAGGCCCTTGATCATCTCCAGGATACCCGATATGGAAAAGGAGATCCCCCTATTTATGGTGGGCGAACCCACCAGCACAGCTTTGGATTTGAACACCTCTGTGATTATATCGTTTTTGTCGTACTTAGAAGCGTTATATAATTTAACCACCACGGCATCATCGGCAGACCTTATACCTTCTGCAATTGCCTCTGCCATTCGCCTGGTGCCGTTCCACATGGTATCATATATGATGGTGATTTGGTTTTCCTGATAATTGTCAGCCCATTCCAGGTACTTGTTGACAATCTGAAGCGGGTTGTCCCTCCATATAATGCCGTGGCTGGTACATATGATATCGATGGGCAATCCCATATCCATAACCTCTTTAATCTTCTTTGTGACAAAGCTGCTGAAAGGCGTCAATATGTTGGCATAGTACTTCATGGCTTCGTAATACAGCTCATCCTGGTCCACCTGGTCATTGAAAAGCTGCTCCGATGCGTAGTGCTGACCGAACGCGTCATTGCTAAACAGTATATTCTCGCCCGTCATATATGTAAACATGCTGTCGGGCCAGTGGAGCATCCGCGCCTCGATGAATACCAGCTTACTTTCCCCTATATCCAGGGTATCGCCGGTCTTCACCTCAACGAAATTCCAATCGTGATGATAATGCCCCTTGAGCGATTTTACGGCATTGGCAGTGCAATATATGGGGGTATCAGGAATCTCCCTCATAAGCTCGGGTAAGGCTCCGCTGTGGTCAATTTCCCCATGGTTTATGACAATATAGTCGATCTTGTTGAGGTCTATCTCCTTCTTAAGATTTTGGACAAACTCACCTGCAAAGGGCTTCCACACCGTGTCTATCAGGACAGTCTTTTTGTCCCTTATGAGATATGAATTGTACGAGGAACCCCTGTGGGTTGAAAGCTCGTTGCCGTGAAACCTCTTAAGCTCCCAGTCTATCTTGCCCACCCAGGTAACCTTTCCTGTTATCTTTCGCGACATTAGCAGCACCTCCAATATACCTGAATTGATTATTTTTTAGTCTATAATCTGTAACCTTTATACAATTAATACACCCAAAGCTTGCATTTGAAACCATTTTATATTGAAATCACAGTACAAAAGTGATATTCTTACAGTGTAGGGTTTTGTTTTTGTTTGTTAAAATTTTGACAATGTTAAAAGCTGAACAGTTGTACTTATTGATACTCGCTTCTTTGACAAACAGCCTTATAAAAACACATCTTTAAGGAGGGATTCCATGAATAAATATCAGGAAATTGTTCAAAATTTAATCGATCAACTCGGAGATTGGTTTTTAGATGAAGAAAAGCTAAGATGGGGTAGAATGACAAAAGATCTCTATCCTTATGAGAAGCTTTTTTCTCCTATCCAAGTGAACTCTATAATAATAAAAAATCGCATTGTAATGGGACCCATGGGCAACATATCTATGGCCGAAGAGATGGGAAGGCCTAGCATTAAAATGATCAAATATTTTTCGGAAAGAGCCAAGGGTGGAGTAGGGCTAATCACAACGGGTTTGGTCCCTGTCAGCCACTATATTGACCCTACCGTAACAGAAAAAGGTGATAGGAGTTATTTCCCGCGAATAGACAAATCACGTACTGTATTTGCTGGATGGCGAGATATTGCAGAATCAGTCCATGCATACGGAGCAAAAATTTTTATTCAATTAACTCCTGGACTTGGAAGGGTAGGTTCTCCAGAATGCCTTATTAAAAAATTTAAACTTCCTGTATCGGCTTCGTGGAATCCTAATTTCTATATACCAAATATCCCTTGCAGACCTCTTACGGACAGAGGGCTTTATAAAATTATAAAAAATGCAGGACAGGCAGCCGCAGATGCAAAGGCATCTCTTATGGATGGGGTTTATTTACATGGACACGAAGGGTATCTTCTAGAGCAGCTTACAAACCCTGCATTTAACAGGCGAAAATGGGGTAAATTTTCAGATTGGCAGGCTTTCGGCATTGAACTGGTTAAAGAGATAAGAAGAAGAGTAGGCCCAGACTATCCCATAATGTACAGAATTGACCTTTCACTTGCTTTAAACGAGACATACAAAGAAAAAATGGATAAAGTAAAACCACTACGACTCTTTAAAAACGAAAGAACAGTTGAACAAACTCTAGAGTATATGAAAAATCTAGTTAAAGCAGGCGTGGACATGTTTGATGTCGATTTGGGATGCTACGATAATTGGTGGCTTCCTCACCCGCCTAACTCGATGCCTCCGGGTTGCTTCCTGATAATTTCAAAAATAGTTAAAGATTACTTTAGAGAAAACAACATAAAATCAAATAAAGGCCTCGATATACCTATTGTGGCAGTTGGAAAGCTAGGATATCCCGACCTTGCCGAGAAAGCGTTAAGAGAAGATATGTGTGACATGGTCATGCTTGCAAGACCCCTCCTTGCTGACCCAGAGTGGTGTAACAAGGCTTATGCTGGCAGGGTAGAAGACATAACGCCTTGTATAGGCGATCAGGAAGGTTGCATCAATGAATTTATAGAAGGCGGACATCCGCAATGCGCTGTCAACCCAAAAACCGGAAACGAAGATTTATATAGTGAAGAAACACCTGCCAGGGAAAAGAAAAAGATTGCAGTAGTAGGTGCAGGTCCTGCAGGTATAATGTGCGCCATCACCTTAGCAAAAAGGGGACACGATGTTACACTTTATGACAAGAAATCTCAAATAGGAGGCACATTGTTATTAGGGGCAATCCCCAAGATAAAATATGACATCGTTAACTATTTGAATCATTTGGAACATCAAGTCAAAAAAGCAGAAAAGGTGTATGGCCTAAAGCTTGAACTAAACAAAGAAGCATCCGCTGATTTATTAAAGAGTATGAATTATGACATAATCGTATGTGCCACGGGGACTAAAGAAAAGAAATTAAACGTCGAGGGAATAGACTTACCCCACGTTGTTACAGCACTCAACTTGCTACAATACCCTGAGCTTGCTAATGGAAAAGAAAATGTTGTGATCGTAGGTGGCGGCGCAGTAGGTTGTGAAATAGCCTATTGGCTGGCATATGAAAAAAATAAAAACGTTACAGTGATAGAAATGCTCCCATATTTCATGAAAGGTGTATGCACCGCTAACAGAGGGCATATAATCCATTACCTGGAGAGAAAAAATGTTAAACTGTTAAATTGCACCAGATTGAAGTCCATCAAAGAAGATTGTGTACTGGTGGCCAGAAAGTTGAAGAATGTACCTGACCCCTATGCTGTTTGGCAGCCTATTTTGCCGGAAAATATTGAAAATCCATTTGAGAAGAAAATCGGTGAGGAGGAAAACGAATTTGAAATAAAAGCAGACCTGGTGGTAATGGCAGTCGGACTTGTACCTGATGATTCGCTTTATTATCAGTGCATAAAAGAAAGGGCAGCACAAAACATATATAATATTGGTGACGCTTTCAGCCCTGCAAAAGTTTTCGAAGCCGTAAAAGCAGGTTATCTATTAGGACGCAGCCTGTAGAAAGTAGGAGGGATTTATATGAGATTAGAAAAAGATGAAATCGAAATGCTTGAAGGAAAAAGAGGCCCTCTTTGGCAAAAAATTATAAAATCTGTCGTCATGTATGGGGAAGCTTTTGGAGCTGAAAAGTTGGTGCCCCTCGATGGGGCACCCCATTTCGTGACATCATTTGGGGCAAGCATGATAAAACCTTATTTTGAAATATTGGACGAAATAATACAAAACGGTATCAAGACTTTTAAACCCTTTACGGTTGACCCTAGGCCCTTTGACCCACAAAATATAAATTATTCCTTTTTAGAAAAAATACTTTTCAATTTTATTTACGGGAAGCAAGAAAAATGTGAAGAACAGCTCAAAAAGCTGGGGCTTTTGGACGATAAGGCTTTTACTTGTACTTGTTATTTAGACGAGGTCGGGAACATTCCCAAAAAAGGCCAATATTTGGCATGGTCTGAGTCCTCAGCAGTTGTATATGCAAATTCAGTGATAGGAGCAAGGACAAACAGGAATTCCGCAGGCATAGACGTATTGTGCAATGTTTTGGGCAAAGCACCTTATTTCGGATTTTTAACCGATGAAGGCAGAAAAGCCTCTTGGCTCGTAGAATTAAAAGTAAGCAAGGTGCCCAACCCTCAGCTTTTAGGGAGTGCAATCGGCCTTAAAGTAATAGAAGATGTGCCGTATATTGTTGGCCTTTCGGAATTAATAGGAAATGAACTCACAAAAGAAGTAAAGGATTATCTAAAGGATATGGGAGCTGCTGCAGCTTCAAATGGAGCAGTGGGGCTTTATCATGTGGAAGGTCTTACTCCTGAAGCCAAGGAATATGGAAAGTCCCTTTTAAAAGAAAACTACAGAGTGTATGTAATTGATGACGATGAACTCCAAAAAATATACAATTCCTACCCCGTGCTTTGGAAAAATAAAGAAGCCAAACCAGTCGCTTGCTTTATAGGTTGTCCTCATGCCAGTTTAAATCAAATACACTGGTGGTACGAAAACCTGACTGCACGGCTTAAAAAACAAAAATTAAGTATCCCCGTCTATATTTGCGCTGCTCCTGACGTAATAGACACATTTAAAAAAGAGATAAAAACTTTTGAAGCCCTGAACAGTATGGGAGTCAAGCTCACTTCTATCTGCCCTCTCATGTACATGAATAATCCTTTATGCGCTAAAAAACCGATAATCACTAATTCAAATAAACTGAGGACCTACTCTACAGCAAGATTTTACACAGATGAAGAGCTTTTGGATATTTTAACAAAAATAGAATAGGGGGACCGCAGTCATGACAATTTTTAAAGGCAGGCCAATTATTCCAGGGAATGTTAAAGGGCAAGCCGTTGTAAGCAAAAAAGGCTTTAATACCCTTGCATCCTTCCAAAAGAGCATAATAATGAGAGCCAGGAAGGCAATATGTTCAGATCAAGACAACACAGATTTATACAAAAAGGTTTTAACAGATAAAGTGTTGTGCATACCTCAAACTATAGGCTCTACTACCGGTGGCCTTGTAATCTTAACTATTTCTAAGATGAACATAGGCCCCAGAGCCATTTTATTTTCAGAGAAGATTGATTCCCTTGCTGCGGCGGGAATAATTTTAACCGATGTGTGGTTAAATAAAAGAATAGTTACTGTAGATTCTTTAGGAAAAGATTTTCTAGAAAGCATCAAAGAAGGTTCAGAGGTAGAAATAAAAGAAGATGGTACTGTTATCATAGAGTAATCTCCTCGGACCGAAACCTAAGCCAGCGTAATATAAAAACTCCCACCGCGCTTACTGGCGGTGGGATATATTTTGCCGTCATTCAATATTCTAAGCCCAGCATTTCCTGCTATAACAAGACCACAGACAGTTTATCAAGAAAAACTTTAAGCAAAGCTTTTTTCGCATTAACAACGAACGATATAACACCTCACAACGACCCGCGCTTTTTCTTCGAGCCAGACTTTGGAGCCGGTTGCTTCTGCTGCTTCTTGCCCTGTTCTTTCGCATCCTGCAGCTTTTCCCTCAATCTGAATATCTCATCCCTGATTTGAGCAGCCTTTTCAAACTCAAGGGCTGCTGCGGCGTCCCTCATCTCCTTCTCCAGCCTTTCTATGCGGGAATATATCTCCTCGACCGACAGCTGCTCTTTTACATTATAATCGGCGGGCTGCTCGGCCACGGCTTTTGTAGCCTCTATGATGTCGTGTATGCCCTTCACAACAGTCCTGGGGGTAATCCCGTGCTTTTGGTTGTACTCCATCTGCAGGCGGCGTCGCCTGTTGGTCTCATCTATGGCCCTGCGCATGGAATCGGTTATGGTATCGGCGTACATTATGACCTTGCCGTTGACGTTTCTCGCCGCACGGCCAATGGTCTGTATAAGCGAGGTCTCGGAGCGGAGAAAGCCCTCTTTATCAGCGTCAAGTATGGCCACCAGCGATACCTCAGGAAGGTCCAAACCTTCCCTGAGTAGGTTTATCCCCACCAAAACGTCAAACTCACCCTTTCGCAGGTCGCGAATGATTTCCATGCGCTCGATGGTATCGATGTCCGAATGCAGATACCGTACCCTTATGTCCATTTCCCTCAAGTATTCGGTGAGGCTCTCGGCCATCTTCTTGGTCAGAGTGGTGACCAGTACTCGTTCGTTTTTTTCAACCCTTTGACGTATCTCGCCAATCAAGTCGTCGATCTGACCTTCAACCGGCCGCACCACCACCTCGGGATCAACCAGTCCCGTAGGCCTTATGATCTGTTCAACCACGCGCGATGATTTTTCAAGCTCATACGGTCCCGGAGTAGCGCTGACGTATATGACCTGGTTTATCTTGCTTTCAAACTCCTCAAATGTAAGGGGTCGGTTGTCATAAGCTGCAGGCAACCTAAAACCGTACTCCACCAGGTTGTCCTTTCTGGAGCGGTCTCCGGCATACATGGCCCGCAACTGCGGTATGGTAACATGGGACTCATCTATGAACATGAGGAAGTCTTCGGGAAAATAATCCAGCAGGGTATAAGGAGGCTCGCCAGGTTGCCTGCCGTCCAGATAGCGGGAATAGTTCTCTATGCCGTTGCAGTATCCCACCTCGCGCATCATTTCGATGTCATAGTTGGTGCGCTGCAGAAGGCGCTGGGCTTCAAGTAAACGTCCCTGGTCTTTAAGCTCCTTAACCCTTATCTCCAGGTCGCGTTCTATCTGTGCGATGGCCTGTTCCAGGTGTTCGCGCGACGATGCATAGTGCGAAGCAGGGAATATGGCCACATGAGTGCGGTATCCCAGCACTTCTCCGGTCAAAGCATCAATCTCGGCGATCCTGTCGATCTCATCGCCAAAGAATTCCACACGGATGGCCCGGCCCGAAGACCCTGCGGGGAATATCTCCACCACATCTCCCCTAACCCGGAAAGTTCCCCGCACGAAGTCTATATCGTTTCGCTGGTACTGTATATCCACCAGCTTGCGCAGTATTTCATCCCTGTCCTTTACCATCCCGGGACGTAGTGATAGCGTGAGGTTCCTGTATTCCTTGGGATTACCCAAACCATATATGCATGATACGCTGGCCACAACTATTACATCCCGGCGCTCAAGGAGCGCCGAAGTAGCCGAGTGGCGCAGCTTGTCTATCTCATCATTAATAGAAGTCTCCTTCTCGATGTAGGTATCGGTGGCCGGCACATAAGCCTCTGGCTGATAGTAATCGTAATAGCTCACAAAGTATTCAACGGCGTTGTCTGGGAAGAACGCCTTAAACTCGCTGCACAGCTGAGCCGCCAGCGTTTTGTTGTGCGCCAAAACCAGAGTCGGGCGCTGCACGCGCTCGATTATGTTGGCCATGGTAAAGGTTTTGCCCGAACCGGTAACCCCTATCAGGGTTTGGTGCTTTTCGCCTTTATTTAAACCCTCCACCAGGGCCTCAATAGCCTTGGGCTGGTCTCCCTGGGGTTTGAAATCCGACTTCAACTTAAAACGCATTGCCCGCTCACTCCTCCAGAGTCAATTATATCACAATTCATACGTCATCAAAATCTTCATGTTGATGAACGCTGTTACGTTATGTGAACTAGGTCCATCTATCGTACTTATAGATTGCTAAAATTGTCCAAACCAGTTTCACTGGTGGCTCTATAGTAAATATGCGAGCATCCTGACTGTTCATATTCTATTAATGACCAAAATAATGGAAAAAGCAGGTAACATTACCTGCTTTTTTATATTACCCTTATCCCTTTAGTTTTAATCTCTTTTACAAATGGGTCATCTTCTGCAAATGCATCGCTAGTGAATGGCCGTGGTGATATTCTGTTGTCAATTTTCCTCCTGAGCCGCATTAACAACAAAGTATCTTCTACTAAATCTCCTGAAAATGTATCAGATACAACCGCAACATCTATATCGCTGTCCTCGGAATAATTTCCGTTAACATATGAACCATACAGATACACTTCCTTTACACCTATTTCCCGTTTAAGCAATTCAGCATAATTTTTGACGATATTTTCCACTATTCCCAGAGTAAACTTAGCAGCCATTTTTTCATCTCCTTTATACGTTCAATGTTCTCCGATGCATATTCCTTGGTACACTTTTTATAAAACTCGTACTTATAGTCAGGATACCTAACACTAATGTTAAATGTTGTTAACAAATCCAGCACATCTTTTTGCTCATCTGTAGTATGAATATCAAGGCTTTCTCAGCTAATCTAGAAAGGTCATGAATTCTCGGAGGATTATCACTTACATTTTTCACATATATCGCCTTAATCAGCTTTTCAATAACCAGATGCCCTATAAAAAGACTCCAATGATAGTCTCCAGTCTCATACAAGTGGAGCATGGTATTATAATCTCGCAAAGCCGTATCAACCCAATAGCGAATTAATTCTTTTTTATCCATCAGGAATAACTCCTCTTAAATTAAACTATAGCCTCTTTACTAATTATATCGCTATACAACGATTTTATCAAGAAATAACAAGGTTGTCCAAAAGAAAGGACTCTATTTCGTAAGCAGGGAGGCACTGCACCAACTTGCCTCAGGAATTATATCCCTGGCCCCGCTTGAACGTCACACAGGCAATCACGAAAATGTAGGGGATACAACCTGAAATTGCAGCTTGCATCATCGCAATAGCAAAAATATAATAAAAAATGTAAAAATTTTAAAGGAACTGGAAGATGGTCACATATGGAAATAGTATACGTTAGCATAGACCAAGGAGTACCGCGCTATGTTTACACTGGTTGTAAAAACTGCTCAAGCATCATGGGCATAAGCCTGTGCAGCATTAAAAATAGAGGTTGCTGTTATTATTATCCCAGGTTCACACTTTTGGACATACAGAGGATGGCCAGGTCGCTGGAAGGATTGCGCGTCCTGGAGACCATAAGGCGGCTTCCCTCTGTCGAGATACACCCTTTCGAGATTCACGCCAAAGGATATTTTGATGAGGAAGGCTATGTCAGGTACATGGAAAGCGGGAATAGGATTGACGCAAGAGACATCCGGGACCATTCCATATTCTTCAAGGCGTGTCCATTTGTCAAGAGCGGCTATGGCTGCTCCCTTCCTCCGCGCTACCGATCGTACGTCTGCAACTTTTTCCTGTGTAATGAAGTGATAGAAAAGATAAAAAGCAGCAGCTCTTTTGAAGCTTATATAAAAGAGCGAGAAAGATATGTAAGGTGGGTGGAGTGGGAAAACACCTCTTTGAGGGAAATACTCTTTGAAAATAAGCTTGACCTTGTAAAGGACTTTAAAAGCACCATAAAGCTGCTTCAGGACATACCGCTAAATATCTATGACTTCCCTCAATTGCAGCGTATAACAATAAGCGCAGGGTTTAGCCGGGGAGCTTGATATTTGGTTCTCATTTGTGGTGACAAAAACTTGCCCCGCCTTCAATGGTTCCTACAAGCAACTTTTGTATAACACTCTCAACGCTGCCCTCCACTCCTGTTATTACCTCAATACCATATTCCTCCAACAATTGGGCTGCCTGCTTGCCTATACCACCGCAAACAATACAATTCACACCCTTGTCATGCAAAAACTTTGGTATAAATCCAGGAGAGTGCCCTGGATTGTCTATTACCTGTCCGCTGGTAACTTCTCCATTTTCGATGTCTATTAAAACATATTTCTGGCATCTGCCAAAATGAGGAGACACATATCCCTGATTAGCTGAAATCGCGTACCTTATAATTTTATCTCTCCTTTCACAATCGTCAAAATAATAAAAAATGATAAAAATTTGAAAATTTGGGGAGGAGAACCCCGGAACTTTCTCCTCCCCAACCGACTTATTTATCGTCTTCTTTTTCTGACTCCTCAATTTCTTTTATCCTGTCCTGGATATCCTGCAGCTGCTGTTTAAGTACCTCAGCCTGCTCCTTCAAGATGTCAATTTCCTTGAGCTGACTGGCATCGCCCACATAATAGGGGTATGCATAAGGATTGACCCAGCCGCCAAAGGCAGGATAGCCGTAAGCTGCCCGTATCCAACCAGGAAGACCGGTAGCCCAAAACCAGTGCCTGTAGCCCCGTCCCCTGCCGCGCCCGAAAAAGCGCGGATCACACCAACCTCTACAATGTTTGTTTAAAGGGACTACGCAGTATCCCCTCCCTCCACCTGTCATGGGCCCTTGCCCCAGAGGTCCCGTTCCATCAAAGCCGGGCATAAGATACACCCCCTTCTTCCCTTTTTTGAAATGCAGATGACAGTAAAGACATATGTAACGCAATTCATTCTTTCACACAGTCAGCTTTTTCAGTTCATCCACAAGTCTGTGCCACAATTTCACTACCTCATCGGTAAACCCGACGTTCCCTGCCTCCACTGGCGTCTTAAAGTTTTTCTATCACTGGAAAACCGTTTTGTTGGCAAAAACGGTCAATTTGTTTGGTTATCTCTGGGTTTAAGTCATATTTGTTTATGCATACGAAAGCAGGAATTCCAAAGTGCCGCGCCACATCCAGAACTCTTTCAAGCCCCCGAAAACCATTTTGGGCATATGCTCTAAATATATTCTATTTATATTAGGGGCATATGTCAATAATTTTACGCAAAAAAATTTTAAAAAATTTTTGCCCGAAATTACCTTGGTGACCTCCCCTCGATAAATTGAGGAGGGGATTACTGCCCCCCACACTCCCCCATATCTCTAAAACTGCTCCATAAATCGTTCGGCCACTGGTTTGAAAAAGTCAGGATACAGGTGATGCACCAGCTCAATTCGCCCTTCGTCGCCCAGCTGCGTTATATCAGGCACAAGAGGCAGGCTGCCCAGGAAGGGGATCCCTGTCTCCTCTTCCACTTGCTTTCCCTTACTCCTGCCAAAAAGCTCTATAACCTCTCCACATTTAGGGCATTGCAGATAGCTCATGTTCTCCACAAAACCCACAACGGAGACATTCATCGTCTTTGCCATATGTATGGCCTTCCTTACAATCAATCCCACCAGCTCCTGCGGCGAAGTCACCACCACTATCCCATCAAGGGGTAAAAACTGCATGACCGTCAGAGGAGCATCGCCTGTTCCAGGCGGCAGGTCCACAAGCAGGAAATCCAAATCACCCCAGTCCACTTCCTCGTAAAACTGCTTGACAACGCCAGATATTAAAGGCCCGCGCCATATCACCGGCTGGTCTTCTTTATCCAGCAGCAAATTTATAGACATGACCTCAATACCTTTGACTGTAACAACTGGCAGCAACGCCCCTTCCCTGCTCTTTGCTTTGCCTTTTATGCCGAACAACTTGGGTATGCTGGGGCCGGTGATGTCGGCATCGAGAATTCCCACTTTATATCCTTTCTCCTTCAGCCATGTGGCAAGCAGTGCCGTCACCGAGGACTTCCCTACCCCTCCTTTTCCGCTCATCACCGCAATCACGTGCTTTATATTGCCGTACGGGTTAGTGGATTTGGGAATATTCCCTTGGACCCTGTTTTTTTGATTTTGCATTTCCTGTGACATATACAATCTCCTTTCCTTGACTTTGCATTTGTTTATGATCTATTCAAAGATAGGAAAGCTGGCATTGCCTTTTTTTGTATAGTTTAACCCTTTACTCATGCAAACTATTTCTCACTTTTTTAATAAGGTACTGTTCAGACAATTTATTTCAGCTAACAAACACCGCAGTCTCTCAGGGTAAAAATTTATTGGCATATGCCAATTTTATTTTAACCTCATTTTGTCAAGCTGTCAACACCACGTCAACACCTATTGACTTTAAAAAAATGGAAGGCGCATTACATATTGTAGCTATATGAAATACAATGCTTACCTTCACCTTAAAATAAGAACCCCCTAGCAAAACTTTTGCATGTAAAACCTGTAAAAAACAAAGAGGCACAGTTACTCACTCTGTGCCTCTTTCAAACTATGCCGTATTCGTTTCCACAGCCTGAATATGATTCCCTTCTGTTCATCTATACGGAAATATCTGCCGGTGATACGCGGGACGAATATAATGCCCAGGTTCTCGATGGGATTCTGATAATCCCTGTACTCCAGGGTTATCACCTTATCCTTGCGTTTGACATCCACCCATATGAAATACATACACTGACTCAAAACCTCCTGCAGCATATCCTCGCTGTTTATGTCCTTGCCATTTAGCCTCAGCAATATATCCCCGCGCTGAACACCCATCTTTTGTGCCGGACCTTCTGGAAGCACCTCCAGCACCCTAAGCCCTCTCCATGGAACTGCAAAAGCCGGTTTCCCTTGCATCTGACCTCGCTTGCTCAAAATGATGAACAGCTCATGAAACAGAGGAGTACTCACCGCCGCAACGTATTTTACCCAGTAAACCCGTGATGAAACCACTGCCATGATTAAAATAGCCGTACTATATATTCCCAACCACACCCCCGACTCCCGCGTCCTCTCGTTCGGCAGCTGGGTTATGGCAATATCACCATACCCTAAAACAGCCACGATGGGTAGAAGGGCAAACACCTGCGCCATATTTTGTGGTTTAAATAGCGGCCACCAGTCCGGCATGGCAACGCCCCCACCCGAGGCCAGGCTGGCGCTCGCTTCGGGTATGACCAGCACTACCAGAGGTATGGGCCACACCTTTTGCATTAGATACGCTCCCACAGGCTTGAACATCTTATGCTCTATCCATACAGGAAGGCTATCCTTATAACCATCTAGTATGATGAGCAGGCTCTCCATGAGATGCAAGACCCCCACAAGAGCAATCAATGAGGATACATCTATCTTGGGCCAACCCATAAGCAGGCTTACCAGCGAGACTATCCCCCCAGCATAGGAAAAGCATATATACCTTTGATTGAACAACATAAGGAAGAGCGCCAGAGGCCAGATAAAAAGTATGGCATTGTAATCGATGGCAATGCCGATGACCACTATAAGAATACTGGCCATCAATCCCACCAACATGCCATACAGCACCACGTCAGCAAGCTGGGTAGACACTGGATTGCGCAAAACGCCCAGCCATGACTCTTCAAGCCGTGCATTCCTCTGGATATACAGATAAGCCACCATCACAATGCCAATAAAGAACAGGCTGGTTATAGCCTGCGCAAAAGAAGAAAATATAAGCTTTACTAAGGCCAAAACAAAGCCCCCCTACTTCTTCTCGCTAAGCATCTTTTTTATCTCCTCAATGCCCTTTTGCAGCTGAGCATCCAGTTCCGTGGGCAACTCTTTGCCGGGATTTTCCTTTAAGAATTTCTTGGCTTCCTCGCTCAGGTCAACCTCTATATCGGGTACAACGCCTTTTTGATGTATATCCCTTCCCTTTGGAGTAAAGTATTTGGCAATCGTTATTTTAAGCGCCGAACCATCCCTAAAGGGACCGCGCAACCCCTGGACCAATCCCTTCCCAAAGGTAGTCTTACCGATTATAGTGCCCACGCCGTAATCCTGAATGGCACCTGACAATACCTCGGAAGCACTGGCGCTGTATTCATTGACAAGCACCACCAACGGAATGCCCAAGTATTCTTTGTCAGAATAATACCTTTCGCCTCTACCCTGGCGGTCCTTGCTATATACTATTAACCCCTCGGGCAACAACATATCAGCGATCTCAGTGCACGCCTGAAGAAGGCCGCCTGGATTGCCACGCAAATCCAAAATAAGCCCTTTCATCCCCTGACCTTTAAGGTCCTCAACAGCTTTCTTGAAATTCTTGGGCGAATTTTCATCAAATTGGTACAGCCATATATAGCCGATTCCATCTCCTATCATCTTGTATTCCATATCGGGGATTTCAATAACTGCTCGTTCCAAAGTAAAGTTGAGTGGCTGACCATCCCTCAATATCGTAATATTCACCTTTGTGCCCGGCTCTCCCTTCATCATGCTGACCGCTTTTTCCAGCTCACTCCCACTCACTTCCACATTCTCGACTTTGATGATCTTATCTCCTTGCTGTATACCGGCTTTGGCAGCAGGGCTGTCCTTAAAAGCCCTAACAACAGTTATCAGGTTGTCATTTTCATCCACAGTAACCATAAGGCCCACGCCAGCGTAGCTGCCCTGCGTCTGCACAATAAATTCCTTATACTCTTTCGCAGTAAAATAGGTGGTATAAGGGTCACCCAAGGCAGCAGTCATACCCTTTATAGCACCCACCATCAGCTTATCCTGATCAGGCTGCTCTATATAGTCCTTTTCAATGGTCTGCCTCACTTCCTCAAGCATCTGATACTTTTCAAGCAGTTGATACACTTCCTTGGTTACCACATACCTGTTTCCGCTCTGTATGTCGATATACTTACTAACCTGAAAAGTTAAAAAGGACGAAAAAAATGCTGTGATGACGACAATTACAACTGCACCCAATGCAGCGGCTTTCTTGCTTATCATTTAACAATATTCCTCCTTAACACTTATAACAAATATTGACAACATAAAATATAATAGGATTTTGGCTTTATTATACCATCTTCTTTGAACTTTTCAAAATACTTTTTTGAACTTTTAAATACCAAAACCACAGGCCAGAGGAGAAGTTGTTCTCCCCTGGCCTGTGCGCTGAACATACTTCACCGTCCTAAATACGGTAAGGGATCAACAGGCACCCCATCCTTTCTCACTTCAAAGTGGGCATGGGGACCGGTTGATATACCCGTACTACCCACCTTCATTATCGGCTGTCCTCTTCTTACTTCCTGCCCTGCCGATACCAGTATTTGTGAGCCATGGGCATAAAGGGTAGTTATACCCCCTCCATGTTCAATAATAACACAATTACCGTAACCGCCATACCATCCTGCAAATATAACCGTTCCATCGGCGCCAGCCACAAAGTTTTGACCGTATACGCTTTGCCCTGGATTTGAGCCTATATCTATTCCTGTATGTAGTCTCCTGACACCATAAACAGGGTGTATGCGATAACCAAACGGCGAAGTTATGGTATAAAATCCTGGTACCGGCCATGCTAATATGCCGCCTGTATATTGGTTAACAGTTTTCTGGCTGCTGGTATCCCCATTCCCCCTAGATTGAGCCTGCCTTTTACGCTGTTCCTCCAGCTGCCTGAGCAATTGTTGGATGGTCTTTTCAAGTTCCTTTGACGTTCTCTCGAGCTCCTCCAAATCTCGTTCATAACGCTCCTGCTGTTTTTTCAATTGCTGCAGCCACAAGCTTTGCTCCTTCTTCTTTTGTTCGATCTCCGCCTTCTGTCTAGCTACTGCTTGCTTTTTCTGTGTAAGGGATTGTTCCAATGCTTCCAGCTCTGTTCGCTTTTTGTCCACCTGATCCTTATACTGTTTCATCTGGTCAAGAACCTGGGTATCAAACGCTATCAGCTGCCGTACCATGACCATCCGATCCAAAAACTCATTTATGCTTTTGGACTCCAAAAGTAACTCCAGGTACGAAGGCATCCCATTCATATATATAGCCCTTATTCGATCAGCCATCAACTTCTGCTGTCTTTCAGCTTCTTCAATAGCCTCTTCAAGCTCTTTACGCGTCACCTCCAGCTCTTCCTGCGTTGATTGCAATTCTTTTTCAAGCTTATTCAACTCACGTTCTTTTTGCTTAAGCTGCTTCTCTATATCCTGCAACTTAGCTACTACCTCGTCCTGTTGTTGCTTGACCTCTTCCAGCCGCTCTTCGGTATTTTCTATTTCCTCATTGACCTTTTTGAGTTCCTGTTTCTTCTGATCAATATTGGAAGCTGCCACAGCAGTAATTCCAGTAAACACAAACAAAACAACGCACAACAATACAACAATCCTATATCGCACCCCACTCACCCCCATATATCGTATTTACCCTATCCAGCCACATCGCCTTTCTGCAAATTAACAGCATGACATCGGGTTGACAAACCAGCCTTCATCTACGTATCTGCCCGGTTTGCCACCACACCTCTTGCCATATCAAAAAACACTTACAGACCCATTTGATACGCATGACCATCTTATACCTTCAAGTGCTTCCTAATCGACAGGCAGCTGGCCAACACGCCTACACACGCCCCTATAAGCAAAGAAGCTTCAAATACATACAACATTACTTTATTCAATGGCAGCAACTTAAATATTCCTAAATACCCCCATTTCATGTTTATATAGCTACTCTTATCAAGCAAATATTTATATCCCAAAGCCACTACACCCGTAGCTATTAAGCTGCCCATTATGCCTAAAATAAGCCCCTCAATGATAAAAGGCCAGCGAATAAACCAGTCGGTAGCTCCAATGTATTTCATGATCCCTATTTCTCTTCTTCTTGAATACACCGTCAACCTGATGGTATTGCTGATGACGATAACAGCCACACTCGCCAAAACAGCCACAAGGCCCATACCAATAAATCGAATGGTTCGTGCGAGCCATTTTATAAATTCAGCCACCTTACTGCTATAGTTCACCTCTTCAATGACAGGGATGCTTTTTGCCTTTTCCACAATAACACTCGCATATTCAGGCTTTTCTATTTTAACCAAAAAGGAATCCGGCAAGGGATTATTCTCTCCTGTATATCCATCAAGCAGATTCCCTTTATCACCCAGCTGGCGCTTCCACTCCTCAAGAGCCTGGTGCTTAGAAACAAATTCTACATCGTAAACGCCTTTCCAACTCCTTATCTCATTCTCCAAAGAAGAACGTTCATTGTCCGTCACGCCGTTTTTCAAAAACAATGTAATCTCCATCTTGGATTCCACTTCTCTCATCATTACATCCAAGTTGACGACAATAACCAATATTAAACCCAACACAATTAAAGCAACCATTATAGCCGTTACAGAAGCCAGCGACATGACTCGGTTCCGAAGAATATTTTGGAACCCATGGCAGACAAAAAATCTCCAGCTTCTAAGATTCATCAAAATATCCTCCTTCCCGTTCATCCCTGATGAGAACGCCCTTACGGAATTGAAGCACCCTTTTTCTCATGGCGTTCACGATACTTTTAGCATGAGTGGCCATAATTACAGTAGTACCTCGACGATTTATCAAATTTATTATCTTCATGACTTCCATGGCAGTTGCGGGATCCAGGTTGCCAGTAGGCTCGTCCGCAATGAGAATAGACGGATTGTTGACTAGTGCCCTGGCAAGAGCCACCCTCTGCTGTTCCCCACCCGATAATTGATGCGGATAAGCATGGGCTTTGGAGGCCAACCCTACCATACTCAACACAGCTGGCACTCTCCGACGAATCTCCTTTGGAGAAGCCCCCACAATCTCCATAGCAAATGCTACATTTTCATAAGCTGTCCTATCAGGAAGCAATCTGAAGTCCTGAAACACCACTCCCAGCTTCCGGCGATAATACGGAATCTCCTTTCTTTTCAAAGATGATAAATCAATATCATCTACAATTATACTGCCCGATGTGGGCTCAATTTCCTTAAGTAGCAATTTTATCAGCGTAGTCTTACCCGCACCGCTGGCCCCTACTATAAACACAAATTCTCCATTTTCAATTGTAAAATTTACGTTTGATAGTGCGCACAAACCATTGGGATAAACTTTTGTCACGTTTCTAAACTGTATCAAGAATAACACTCCCGTTTCTCTGATTATTTAGCATCATCATAATTTTGAATGTAACTGCGTCATGGAAGTTTCTCAAGTCAAGTCCCAGCGTCTTCTGGATCTTATCCAGCCGATATACCAATGTATTACGGTGAATATAAAGCTGTCTAGCTGTTTCACTCAAATTCAGGTTATTTTCAAAAAATCTATTAACAGTGGTTATCATCTCTTCGTTTAACACCTTGCGCGCCTCTTCGTTAAAAATCGTCTTACAATACTTTTGTGAAATCTGTATAGGAATCTCGTGAAGAAATCGCTCTAGAAGCAAGCTATCATATCTATATATTCTACCTGGCACACCATATATCAACCCTACTTCTATGGCCTGTATTGCTTCAAGATATGATTCCCTCAACTGAAAAATATTAGGCTTAATCTGCCCTATCCCAATACAAATCTTTACAGTGATTTCGTTCAGAATAGTCTCTTCCATAGCAGCTGCCATCTGTCCCAGTTCATCTTCACCTATATCGTCCTGTACCCGCTTAACAAGTATGACCGTTCGGCTATCAAACAATATCAAGATATCTCCCTGGCTTTTGGGAAACACCTTTAACAATAGCCTGTAAACATTTTCAGCCTCCATGCTAGAAGTACGTATAACAAGTACACATCGGGGCACGTTAGGTTCAAGCTTATATTCCCGAACAAGTTCCTGAAGTTCAAGGTCAGATACCTGAGCCAGTATCACCCTACGTACAACTTCTTCCCGATTCAACTTTTGCATATTGGACTTTAAATATAGCTCAATAATAGATGCAATTAGCACACAGTAATTCCTAACAACGTTGCCCACTCCATCCATTGCTATAAAATAAGCAACGGCCTTATCTATTGTGAACCTCATATAAGTCCTTCCATTGTAAACAAAAGTAGGCTTTCCATTTATGGCATCGTAGTCCTTTACAATAGGTTCAGCCCGCCCCACTCTCTCCCTGTCACTACTTGCCACAATCACTCCTGCTGTATCTACAATATCGGTTGTCACCTGAATATTGTGTACCACCTTATCCAATACCTTTTGTATCCTCTGCTCGGTTAGCATAATATTACCACCCGAATATAAGTATACATGAATTTCTAAAATAAAAAAAGCAGAAATATTATCCATATAGACAATATTTCTGCTTTTTTTACAAAACTCCTCTTTAATTTTATAAAGATATTTATCTGAGCAGAATAGTCTCTTCCGTATCCTTATCGAAGAAATGCAGCTTGTTGGTATCGAAAGCGATCTTGATGGTGTCGCCCACTCTCGCCTTGGACCTTGGATTAACCCTTGCCACCAGGTTTACACCCGATACCGTCAGGTACAGGAAGGTCTCAGAACCCAACAGCTCTACAACGTCCACATGGGCCTTTACTGTGCTGTCTTCCGCGCTTGCCAAGAATATCTCCTCATCATGGAGGTCCTCAGGACGAATACCCATTATAACTTCTTTGCCGATGTAGGAAGGATCTTTCAGCTTCCTTACTTTACCAGCCGGTACCTTGATCTTGTTGCCCTCAAACACAGCGTATACGTCATCGCCCTCTTTTACCAGATGCACGTTGATAAAGTTCATCTGCGGGCTACCGATAAATCCTGCTACAAACAAGTTAACAGGATAATCATAGAGATTCTGCGGAGTATCTACCTGCTGGATAAATCCGTCTTTCATAACGACGATACGAGTACCCATGGTCATAGCTTCCGTCTGGTCGTGCGTCACGTAGATGAAGGTGGTTTGCAGTCTTTGATGCAACTTTGTAAGCTCGGTCCTCATCTGCACTCTCAGTTTTGCATCCAAGTTGGACAAAGGCTCATCCATCAAGAACACCTTAGGTTCACGAACTATAGCACGCCCTACCGCCACCCTCTGTCTCTGTCCACCCGACAGAGCCTTGGGTTTTCTGTTCAAGAGATGCTCAATATCCAGCATCCGTGCGGCTTCCCTTACACGCCTATCAATTTCAGCCTTGGGTACCTTCCTCAACTTCAACCCAAAAGCCATGTTGTCATATACCGTCATATGTGGATACAGAGCGTAGTTCTGGAAAACCATCGCAATATCCCTGTCTTTAGGAGCCACATCGTTAACCAATCTATCACCGATGTAGAGTTCTCCTTCCGTGATCTCTTCCAGGCCAGCAACCATACGCAGCGTCGTAGTCTTCCCACATCCAGAAGGGCCTACCAAAACTATGAATTCCTTATCAGCAATATCAAGATTAAAATTGCTTACAGCAGTAACCCCTCCTGGATATACCTTAGACACATTTCTAAAAGTCACGCTTGCCATTTAAACCCCTCCATAACAGTATTTTCCGCATCCCTTGGATGCAAAACTTAAAAATTTAATTATAGAGTATGCTTATATTATAATGTCTTCAGGACAATCTGACTATAGATATTATTAACAAAAAAAGCGCTAACGTTTTTGAAAGTATTGCATAAATTCATTCGTAAATAAATCAAGCGGCCTTACTTCTGCCCATAATAGGCATTGGGTCCGTGCTTGCGCAGAAAATGCTTATCAAGTAGCACCTGATCAATGGTCTTCACATCGGGCGATAGAACAAAGGTATTGAAGGCCATCTTGGCCACCTCTTCCATCACCACTGCATTGTGAACCGCTTCATGAGGGTCTTTGCCCCAGCTGAAAGGCCCGTGGCCTTTAACCAGTACACCGGGCACATGCATGGGATTTATACCCCTTGCCCTAAACGTTTCCACTATGACGTTGCCAGTTTCAGCCTCATACTCCCCCTGGATTTCTTCAGCCGTCATAGCCCGCGTACAAGGGATCTCACCATAAAAATAATCGGCATGGGTGGTGCCCAGCGCAGGAATGCCTCTTCCCGCCTGGGCCCAGCTGGTAGCCCACGGCGAATGGGTGTGTACCACACCTCCGATCTCAGGGAAAGCGCGGTACAGTACCAGATGCGTAGGGGTGTCGGATGAAGGCCTAAGCCTCCCCTCTACCTGATTACCCTCAAGGTCTACCACAACCAGGTCTTCCAGCTTTAACTCTTCATAAGGGACACCGCTTGGCTTTATGACCACCAAGCCCTCTTCCCTGGATATGCCGCTGACATTGCCCCAGGTATATATAACCAGGCCTCGACGGGGCAGCTCCAAATTGGCCTCGAGCACAGCCTCTTTAAGCCATTTAAGCATATCAAAACATCACCCCTTCTTTATCCTCTAGTTCTAATCGATACAATTGAAAGCCCGTTGTTTCGCCAATACATTTCCCTCTCCTTTCAATCACTAATGCTTTGCTGCTTCAACCAAAACTCAATCAGCCTTAATTATTCCCATGAATGAAAGACGGGCGTCATTTCCCTAAATTCAACATTTCCTCCACACATCTCCCTCAGCATACCACAAAACTCATCCCAGCCCACAGGAACGACAACCTGCAAAGTAACTTTATCGGTATATTCCGCCTGCGTAACATGTACGCCCTTCTGGCGCAAGAAATACTCCACCTGTCCTATGTAAGCATAGTCTAAACATATAATACCTCTGGGGCTCAATACCATACGCTTTGTCCCGGCCCTATCCAAGACCTCAGCAGCAGTTCTAGAATAAGCCCTCACCAGCCCATTGGCACCAAGTTTTATGCCCCCAAAATAGCGCGTCACCACCACCAATACGTTTTTGAGTCCCCTGTTTTGTATTACCTGCAGAATAGGCATACCCGCAGTGCCCCCGGGTTCACCATCATCGTTAAACCGTTGAATCAAACCCTCTTGTCCCACTATATAGGCATAACAATGATGAGTGGCATCAGGAAACTCTGCCTTTACATTTTGAAGCCTTTCAAGGGCCTCATCCTCTGAAGTCACATAGAACGCGTCTCCTACGAATCTGGATTTTTGTATCACGACTTCATGTCGAGCCCTTTGCTTGATAGTGCAGTATTCCTTACCCATAATATTCAAGCACAAGAGGCTCCTCTTCGCCACGAGAAAGCCTCTTGTGCCTTCCTCCTTTTCTGACACTAAAATCTTTTACCTCATTGTGAGTTTTAACTCGCCGTATACCTTATCCGCCGAAAGATTTCTTAAAACAAAGTAACCGCCCCTTACACCGGAAAATATCCCTTTCTCTTGCCCATCGCGTTTTACATAATGCCAGATGCCTCTCATCTTTGAATCCCAGTATTACATCTACCGCCATCGACTGCATCCCTTTTAAATTACACCCATCTTCCTAAGATTATCTATGCTCAGCTTAACACTTTCCAACGGCGGCCTTTGACAAACATCCTGCTCAACTATTCCCCATTGCACACCTATTCCCTTTGAAACCTTTATAATACCAGCTATATCTATGCAACCCTCTCCCACCTCAGCAAAGGGCGGTTCCTGGCCCTTGATCATATCTTTGAGATGCACCATGGTAACGCGGCCCGATAAGCCCTTTAAATAATCAACAGGGTCGACGCCTGCATACTGAACCCAGAACGTGTCCACCTCAAGCTTGACCACATCGGCATCGGTGTTATCAATTAGGATATCCAGCCCATACTTGCCATCAAACTTTTCAAACTCAAAGGCGTGGTTGTGATAGTGCAGGTTAAGGCCCGCCGCTTTAATTCTCCCGCCCAAGTCCTGCAACTGCTTTGCAACGGCTATCCACGCTTCCTTGCTGTTTCGCCTGTTTTCAACAAGATAGGGTACTGTTATATCCTTAAGCCCGATCCCCAGCGCATAGGAAATCTCGGCGTCCAAATCTTTCTCTAGCTTCTCTATTGCCACATGGCTGTTTACTGGGACCAAATTAAATTCTCTCAACGCATCCCTTAGCTCATCTGCTGGGAGTCCACCATACCCTGCAAACTCTACACCCTGATAACCAAGTTCAGCCACCTTTTTTAAAGTACCTATAAAGTCTTTTTCTGTCTCACTCCGCAGAGTATACAACTGTAAAGCGATAGGTATTTTAACAGACATAATAAACACCCTTTCTTTATTTGATATGTACCTATATGACATTATACCACAGTTTAAACTCTTTTGAATACGAATTTGGTCTTGAAATTAGATTTTCAATCCATTAAACTTAGAGCATGTATACATACTCAAGTAAACGACGCCAATGAGTGCTGGCTTGAAAGCTTTTAATTTTAAGCTTTGCTAGAGGACGTTTTATGTTTGAAGTAATGCCTATATAAAGTGTCACCCCCATTAAACTGAAAAATTTTTAAAATTAAAAACAGGAGGGACCATATCATGAACAGGAAAGAAATGATTCAAAGGGCAAAGGAGCATTTCGGGAAGCTCATCGAAGAGCAACTCGAAAGGATAGAGAGGATGAAGCAGGATCAGGACTTTATTGATTACAGCAAGCTGCCCACAATAGTGATTGGCATAGTCGGCGGCGATGGCATCGGCCCATACATCACCTCTCAAGCCCAAAGGGTGCTGGAGTTTTTGCTTCAGGATGAGATAAAAGCTGGCAAAGTAACGTTCAAAGCCATAGATGGGTTGACCATCGAAAACCGCGCAAGGCACAACAAAGCCATCCCCGATGATGTATTGGAACAGCTCAAACAGTGCCACGTAATACTCAAAGGCCCCACCACCACGCCAAGAGCGGGAGACCCTTGGCCAAACATAGAAAGCGCCAATGTGGCCATGAGAAAAGAGCTTGACCTCTTTGCCAACGTAAGGCCTGTCAAGATACCTCAGGAGGGCATAAACTGGACCTTCTTCCGCGAGAACACCGAAGGTGCCTATGCTGTTGGCAACAAAGGCATTCACGTCAATGAAGACCTAGCCATAGACTTCACCATAACCACCTACGAAGGGTCATACAGGATCCTCAAAGCCGCTTTCGATTATGCCCGCAAGACCGGCTTAAACAGGGTAACGGTAGTGACGAAAGCCAACGTGGTTAAAACCACAGATGGGAAGTTTTTGGATGTAGCCCGAGAAGTGGCCAAAGAATATCCCGAAGTTGAGTGGGACGACTGGTACATCGACATCATGACCGCAAAGCTCCTCGACCCCAAACGCAGAACACAGTTCAAGGTGATAGTCCTACCCAATCTTTATGGAGATATACTGACCGACGAGGCTGCGGAACTACAGGGAGGTGTTGGCACCGCCGGAAGCGCCAACATTGGAAAACGCTATGCCATGTTTGAAGCCATACACGGCTCTGCTCCGCGCATGGTGGAAGAGGGCCGTACCCAGTACGCCGACCCCAGCAGCATAATCCGGGCTGCAGGCATGCTCCTTGAACATATAGGTTATGGGGATAAAGCTCGAAGGTTGGATATGGCGCTGGATATCTGTGGAATTTATGAGAGAAGAGTGGTCATAACCGGCAGGGATACGGGAGCCACAGGCGCACAATTTGCCGATTATCTAATGGAAGCGCTGTCTGATGAAAGACTGGAGAATCGCTGGGCAGAATATACAAATGCCTCTAAAGCTTGAAATGTGCAGCCGTGTTAAAAATTCCGCCTAAAAAGCCAGGGCAAATAAGGAACAACACGTTGTCCTGGCTTTTTATTTTTTAAAGCAAAGATTGTACTCCTTTATTATTTATATTCAAAATCGTATTGGGATAACAATATGCAGCGTTAAATTTTCCATCGGCATCTAAAATCTCACAATAAGTATTTACACCCGTTGAAGAACCTACTATTCCAGCTTTTATCTCTTTTCCTGCTATCAGTATCCCACCCAACACTACACTTTTGGGGTCTTTAAAAGAATTCTGTCTTTAGCTACTATCTTGGATTGATAGCTTCCGCGCCCCGTTACAAAGACACTACCACTGGATAAAATAAAGGAATTTTCGCAATAGCTAAAGGATATATTCACATCAGCCACATATCGTTGCTTAAGTGCAGCCTCATACTCTGCAAGTTCACTGCAAATTAAGCGCATTTTATCCAATCAATCTATCTGAAGAATATTTATGTTAAGCAACTCACCTTGTATTTTATTCAATAATTTAGAAATGTCCGTGGCCACTTCATCTTCTATCAACGGCAACAGACTTTCTAAATGCTCAATAAGCGTTTTCAGGTTAGTAGTCTCATTTATAACTCTATACATAAGCTGACCTAAATTTTGAGCATTTTGCTGTGAATATATCGTGGCTACCCTGTCAATAGCCGCTTTCAATTCATTGTTAATTTTGACTACAACAGGTCGTACATACAGATGTTCAAGTACGTTGGGACCAGCTGTAACTTTACAATTGATAACTTTACCGCGTATCTCTACATTTTTGCCAGTTTTTATTATAGCATGATAGCAGTTACCACAAATTATGATATCTCTACCTGCTATCACTTTTAATCCGTCCTTTACATCTCCTTTAACAACCACATCTCCATCAAACCTAATATTGCCTGTACTGACGTCTACATCACCTGGAACATTCATGACTGGATTCACGCTCACTACACCTTTCTCTAATAAAGGCCTCCCAGAAATAGCTGCCACAATTCTGTTGTTATTCAAAATCACGGCACCTTTTCCTGCTTTAAACACCGCCTCCTTCGCAGGTCGTGCTTTAATAACCTCGCCTGTAACCGTCATCCCATCCACACCTGGTATAGCAGGTATCACCTGTCCCATCGATGGCCTTATCTTTTTTAACCATCTCTTCTCTTTTTTTGGCTACCTCTACCCTGTAAATTCCTCTCCACTTGATAATCCCCCAAAGAATGACCCCCGGTGGTCTTATAGTATAAACCTTTAAACAATCTCTGGGGCAGTTATAATATTTTTCAGCGCGGAATAACGCCTCCTCTATATTATATGCCTTAATCAACATACCCCCCACCTTCTTTCATTAAAAAGAGGGTATTTTACTAAGATCGCATTTAATATTTTTGAAGAAGTAATTACCAAACAATGTTATATCAAGCGTTTCATTATCACTCACACTTCTGAGTAAATCATTTTTCACTACATAGCCCAATCACAAAGCTTTAAATTTTAGCGTATAGGTAAATATTACTTCATACAACGTGCCCTTTTATTAAATCGTATTTAACTTTTCTACAGCATCCTCTCCAAATAACTCTAAAAAAACTTCAACCACCTGGGGATCAAACTGTGTTCCAGCATTTCTTTTTAACTCTGCAAATGCCTTTTCTCGAGGCATGGCTTTTCGATATACTCGATCGCTGGTCATAGCATCATATGCATCTACCACCGCCAGAATACGGCTCAGCAGAGGAATCTCTTCCCCTTTTAACCCTCTCGGATACCCCTGGCCGTCCCACCGCTCGTGGTGGCACAGTATATACTCTGCTATATGCGTAAGCTCAGGGATGGCCTTTGCAATACGCCAGCCAAATTCGGAGTGTTTCTTCATCTCCTCCCACTCTTCAGAAGTCAACGGTCCTGGTTTTTGCAGTATGCTTTCTCTTATGCCAACTTTGCCTATATCGTGTAATATAGCTAGAAGAGCCAATTCATCCAGTTCCCTTGAAGAAAGCCCCATTTTCCTACCTATTATCAAACAGTAATCCTTAAGGCGCTCAGCATGTTCCTCGGTCTCTGCGCTCTTGGTAACCAGTGCCATAAGCATGCTATTCACTATGGCATTGCGATAGCTTCTCTCCTCCATAAGCTTTACTCGATACATCATTTCCTCTGCTTCTCTAACAATTTGGTTCAGACTTTCCACCGGCTTTTTCTTCACCGCATAGCCAAAGGCCATGCTCAAGGGTATTTTTTCGTCCTTTTCTTGCGAACACTCACCCTTTATCCTCTCTATGATTTTTTCCACCCCTTGCTCAGAAATTTGAGGTAGTAGTATCAAAAACTCGTCGCCATCCCACCTTGCTACTATATCGGTCTTCCTGCAGTTTTTCGCCAACATTCTAGCAGCTCTTTTGAGCATGTTATCCCCTTCCTGAACGCCGTACACATCGTTGATCATCTTAAGCCCATTGATATCGGCCACTATAACCGCAATGGAAAACCCTCTGGGAGAAGCCTGCCACCTTGCAAACTCTTCTTCTACAAAACGACGGTTATAAAGCCCGGTCAACAAATCGCTGTAGCTTAAGATATAAAAATTTTCATTCTCCCTCAGCATGGGCGTAGCTGTCGCTGCCTCTGTTCCATAGTATAATTGAAGCTGCGTATATTCTTCTAAAATGTTCTTGAGTTCTATTTCCCGGGTAATGTCGATAAAAAACGAAACGAATAGCTCTTTATCTACCGCAAAAACCGTTAACCTGTACCAGCGTTTTCTCAAAGGCAAATATATTTCAACTTCTTGGGGCTGTCCACTCAATGCCGTCATTTCATATAAGTCCACCCAACCCAAATCTTTAAAACCGATATCAAGCAGGACCTCCTTTATTCCCTTACCTACAATAGCATCCATCTTAACTTCAGTGATAGTTTCAAAATAAGGATTGGCATAGACGAAAACGTAATCTCTATCCCTTCCCTGTTTTTCAACTAATCTGTGAATTGCACACGCCATCGGAATACGGCGCAGAATATCCCATAAAATTCCCTCTATCATTTTATCCCCCTGTCCTTATTAAGCTTTATAATTTTTACAAATAAAGGGCTGTTGTGCACCTTACCACATAAAACCACGTAGCACAAATTTGAAATATACAAAGTATGGTGCTCAACAGCCCTTGACGACGCACCAGTCAAATATTTAACATTTATAGGGCTATTTTCCATTTTATTACATTTAATACGCAAATTACCCCCCCCCCCCCCCATACAAACATATGTTTGCGTATTTGCATAACACACTCAACAGAGGAAACCACGCTTATAATTCTCACGCCTGTAAACCTGTGTATATATGCCAAAAGAGACATATATTTTCACCACCGTACCACTCACTTAAACCACTTTTCATTCTATGCCCACACCTTAAAATAAAAAGGCTCTGCATACCGATTGCAAAAAGAGCATACCCAATCCTATGCAGAGCCATTACATATCTTTGCCTCACCCTTTGTGCAACCGGCTGCCATAGAACGACAACGTTCCGTAGGCCCGTGGCTTTGCGCCCCTGCCTTTCGACAGGTTTGCCCTTTGACAAAGGTTGCTTAATCTTCATTTTTATAGATTTCAGCCACTTCCTATACAGCATTCCAAGCTGTATATAGTAAAATTTGCTAATTTAATTATAGCAACATTTACCTCATATTTCAACAAATTACTTCATTTTTCTGCAATATTTTTATTGGACCTTTTATACACAGCCAACGAAAACCACTTGACGACAAAAAAAGCAAACGCCATCAAGCCTTCCTTATCAGCTCCTGCCTTTCGTATGCAACTGGTATTCCTTTCCCAATACATTTATCTCTCCAAGCTGTAGCTTAAGGTCGTGGATTTCCTTCTCCAAGGCATCTAGCTCATCCCGACACTGGTCATACTTAAGCTTTGCAGCCAGATACTCTTGCCGCTCTTTTTCCAGCCGTTCCTCTTTCGTCCCCAGGATGGAATAAAACAGGTTGGTAAGGCTCATCCCTTCCAGCTGGTCCACATCCCTTTTTTCTTTCTCAAGCTGCTTTTTAAGGTCATCAATGCGCTTGTGTAACTGGTTATAGCCCTTCTCTGCAGCCTCCAGCCTGCGCCGAATTTTGTAGTCTTCCTAGATTCGGTGTTGAAGCTCTGTCAAACGGCTATTCAATTCATTTTAACATGACAACACATCCTTAGGAATTCTGATTGTGGTATTAAGCAATACAAAAATTCAGCGTAAAACATCGACAGGGGTGTTTTATTCAAACACCCCTGTCTCAAGGTTACGCTTTCCCCTCATTTATAGCCCTTATCTTGCTCGGGTCAATTTTGGGCTTCCTATCATATGTCATAAGGCCGTTAACCTCCTGCTGCACATCGGTAAGCTGGGTATAGCAAAAACCGCATATATAGTCTATAGACATGATAGCACGGGTCAAATCCGCAAAACGCTTCAAAAACTCCTCCTCATCAGCCACCTTATCACCGTATCCCCATCCCTTGCTAGATGCAAAGGCTATACCACCATATTCGGTTATAAGCACAGGCTGGCCTTTATAACCATACCCTTCAGCAAATATGAATTTCCCTGCAGGAGCGCCATTTACCACCTTATCCTTATCTGCATAAACCCTCCTCAAATCCTCGCCATTTGAACGGTAATCGTGTATGGTACACAAATCTGTATCGGTATGCTCCCAGCCGTCATTGGACACCACCAGCCTGGTCCTATCCAGGCTCCTTATCATATTGACGAGCGCCACAGTATGGCTCTGCTGCTGCCTATCCACCATTACGTTGGGTACACCCCATGACTCATTGAATGCCGTCCAGGCTATGATGCAGGGATGATTGTAATCCCTCTCAATGACCTCCTGCCACTCCCTAATATACACATTGGCTGCCCTCGGGCTGTATTCATAATATGAGGCCATCTCGCCCCAGACCAAAAGCCCTAACTTATCGCACCAGTAAAGGTACACCGGGTCCTCCACCTTTTGATGTTTCCGTACGCCGTTGTAGCCAAAGGCCTTGGTCATCTTTATGTCGTTTATCAAGGCCTCTTCGCTGGGAGCGGTGAGGTTTGAACCCGGAAAATACCCCTGATCCAGTATAAGCCTTTGATAATAAGGATGATTGTTTAATAACACCTTACCGTCCTTGACCGACACCTTGCGCATGCCAAAATAACTGGCTACATGGTCAACCGTATCCCCTTTTTCATCCACCAACGTAAACGTTATATCGTAAAGATTGGGATTCTCGGGGCTCCACAGCATTAACCCCCACTTAAAGGCATGGCTTATGACGCTCACCTCGAAGATGACTCGTCGCTGAAGACAAGGCACAGTAACCGAAGCGACTGACACGCCATTAAAAGATATACAAGTTTTTAAACTGCAGCCCACGGCCTCCGGAGTGAGGAAAGCCTCTATGCTCACAGTGCCTTTGTCAATGTCAGGAGTCATGCGGACATTTATTATATGCGCCGGGTTCACGGACTCCAGCCAAACCGTCTGCCAAATGCCAGAGGTACGGTCATACCAACAATCAAAAGGCTCATCCAACCACGACTGCTTTCCACGGGCCTGCTGGCGGTCAGACGATATGTCGTCCGCCTTTACAACCACTTCATCTTTACCATCCCACTTTAGAGCGTCGGTTATATCAAAGCTAAAGGGCGTATGGCCGCCGGTATGACTGCCCATATAAGCGCCGTTTACCCACACTTTAGCGTGGTAATCCACTGCCCCAAAGTGCAATATGATCCTTCTGCCCTTCCAGTTGTCCGGCACTGCCAGCTTGCGCCTGTACCACATGTGATCATGGCGTGACGTATCTCCTATGCCGCTTAATTCGCTTTCAAAACAAAACGGGACATTTATGGTACGTGAAAAAGCGCGTTCCTCATACCACTTCTCTTTCTCCCCGATGTCTTCATCATCGAATTCAAACTCCCACACCCCGTTTAAATTGAGCCAATCTTTTCTTACAAAATTGGGACGCGGATACTCAGGTCGCGGTATGTTTGACATAAAAAACCCCTCCTTTTCAAGCTTATATACCAATTCGCTCATTGCTCAAAAGCGCTTTCTTCCTCCAATTACCTTTTTTATAGAAAACCGTGGTGATAATGGCACCGCACACCCAGGCAATCAGCAGGGATATAAACACAGACTCAGGCCTTCCGTTAGGATAAGTTTCACTTCGCGTCAAATAAGCGATGCCGTAAGCAATAGGCACACGCAAGGCGATGGTGGTGATAAGCGAAATCCACATGGGCGTTATAGTATCTCCAGCCCCGCGCATAACCCCTGACAGAACCTGCGTCACCGCCATGGCAATATACCCCACCGCAAGGATACGCATCATATGCATGCTCAAATCCACAAGTTCAACGGTATTGGTAAATACGTTCATGAGATATCTTCCAAAGAGCAATATAATTATTGTAATCACTGTAGAAACGCTAACTGCGATTATAAGGCCCTCCCGAGTTCCCCTTTCCACTCTGTCCATCTTTTTTGCACCAACGTTTTGCCCTGCAAAGGTGGTCATGGCAACGCCAAAGGTAAAGTTTGGCATCATGGCAAAACCGTCCACGCGCATGACCATGACGCTGCAGGCAATGACCATTTCACCGAAAGTGTTGGTCAAAGATTGCACGGCAACCATAGCAAATGAAAATATAGCCTGTGTAAGTCCAGACGGTACACCCAGCCTTATCAGCTGAGTCACATACTCCTTAAGAGGCTTAAGCACTTTCCAGTTGAGGTCAAATATACTGCTCATCCTTTTAAGCTTAATTAAACACAAGATAGCAGATACCACCTGTGCAATAACGGTGGCCAGCGCTACCCCTGGCACCCCCATGTTGAATCCCGCCACAAACCATATGTCCAGCACCACATTGAGAGCGGTGGATATAAGCAAAAACACCAGTGCTGAAAGCGAATCACCCAGGCCGCGTAGGATTCCCGATAAAATGTTAAAGTACGAAAAACCCCAGTTACCCACCAATAGTATCAAAAGGTAATTGGCGCACCAGTCCAAAATGGACTCGGGCGTGTTTATAAACACAAGTATAGGACGAACCACGATGGGCCCCACCACCATTATTATCAATGATGCCATAGCCGTAAGGGTGATACATACACCAATGGAACGGGAAAGCCTTTCACGGTCCTTTGCCCCGAAATACTGTGCCACCATTATGCCTGCCCCGGTGGAAACCGCCACAAAAAGCACAAGCAAAAACATCAATACAGGAAAAGCAGTGCCCACGGCAGCAAGGGCATTATCCCCCACATACCTTCCAATGACAATCGAATCAACTGTATTATAAAGCTGCTGCGCCACATTGCCAATCAGCATGGGAATCGAAAACTCGATTATTCGCTTCCACGGTTCCCCCTCTGTCATGTCCCTTGGGGCAAACAAGTCTGCAAGCCTTGCCATATGTACATTACCAACCCCTTTTCTTTATACTTTGCTGCTATTCCAGCCATCAAAGACAAAGCGCTCAAAAAATTTTGAATATCCTTTCAGCTCACTTTAACAAGCATCCCACACAAAGTTAAATGTGCATGACTATTACTCCACCCCCTATGTATCACATATCAAGCAAAACCCAAAAATTATTTTACCATATTTTTGTGAAATAGTCTCGTCTCACAGACTTTTTGTCAATTCTCAAATCCCCAAAAGAAAGCTTTTGCTGCTGTCACAAGTTATTGACAAATAACACGGCTGTGATTATTATATTACTCATATAGGATTACTTAAAAAATATTCGTTGCCAAAGAAAGCCGTATAAAACTTTAGTAGGTAGTAGCAGGAGAATAAGAATGTAATAGAGAAAAAAGAGGTTTCACCGAGAAAACAAAACTGGTTTAACAAAAATCATCCTCAGCATATAAGCTTTTAATATTGAGTAAGTGATGAAGAGGAGGTAAAATAATGCCTACTGATACACATGTCAATGAGGCACATGCCAAGTTGGAAGCATTGAAAGATTTGCTCAAATCGATGGAAAGCGTGGTCATCGCCTTTTCAGGAGGAGTGGACTCGTCTTTCCTGGTAAAAGTAGCCCACGACGTTCTGGGAGATAAGGTATTGGCCATAACAGCCAGGTCCTCAATGTATCCCGAAAGGGAATTCAACGAAGCGGTGCAGTTTGCAGCCGAACATGGGATCCCGCACAGGGTAATAGTGTCGGAAGAGCTTGAGGTGGAAGGCTTTTGTGACAACCCTTTAAACAGGTGCTACTTATGTAAACATGAGTTATTTCAAAAGATCAAGAAGATTGCAGAGGAAGAAGGCTTCAAGTTTGTAGCCGAAGGCTCAAATTACGATGACCTCACCGGGGACTACCGCCCCGGCCTTCAGGCGGTATCAGAGCTGGAAGTGGTAAGCCCCTTAAGGGAAGTCAAGCTCACTAAAGAAGAGATCAGGATGCTGTCAAAAGAGATGGGCCTTGCAACCTGGAACAAACCCTCTTTTGCCTGCCTGGCATCAAGATTCCCTTACGGAGAGAAGATAACGAAGGAAAAGCTGGAAATGGTGGACAAAGCAGAGCAGTTCCTTATAGACCTGGGCTTTAAGCAGGTCCGCGTAAGATATCACGGCAGCGTAGCCAGAATCGAGACAGATGAAAACGGATTTGACAAATTCCTGGATAGGCGGATGAGGGAAGCCATATACTCAAAGCTGAAGGAGCTGGGCTTTTTATACGTTGCCCTTGACCTTAAGGGATACAGAACAGGGAGCATGAACGAAGGTTTTTTTAAAAGGGGTGAGGCAAATGCATAAGGCCGTGCATACCGATAAAGCTCCCACTGCTATAGGGCCATATTCTCAGGCTATAGACACAGGGACTTTGATTTATACATCAGGCCAGATCCCCATAGACCCTTCAACCGGCCAGGTGATAAGTGGCAGGATCAAAGAGCAAACCGCTCAGGCGCTGGAAAATCTAAAGAACGTGCTTGAAGCGGCAGGGAGCGGCATGGATAAGGTCATAAAGACCACCGTATTTCTGAAGGACCTCAGCGATTTCTCGGCCATGAATGAGGTTTATGCAAAGTATTTTTCTGAGCCGTATCCTGCCAGGTCGTGCGTTGAAGTAAACAGGCTGCCCAAAGATGTACTGATAGAGATTGAAGCCGTTGCGCTAAAGTAAAAAAAGGAGCGATGACGTTTCATGGGAATATCCAAGCAATTAAAACTTGAAACCAAAGTGGTACATGGATATAAGGGTTGTGACCAGTACACCGGTGCGGTAAGCTTTCCGATATACCAGAGCGCTACCTTTAAGCACCCGGGGCTAAATCAAACAACGGGGTACGATTACTCCAGGGTTCAAAACCCAACAAGGGAGGAGCTTGAAAATACCATTGCAAACCTTGAAAATGGAAAATACGGCTTTGCATTTTCAAGCGGTATGGCCGCCATTTCAACAGTGCTTTCTTTATTTGAGCCAGGCCAGCACATCATCGTTTCAGATGACCTTTATGGCGGTACATACAGGCTGTTTGAAGAAATCTACAGGCGATACGGCATTGAATTCACTTATGTAAATACCAGCCGCATCCATGAAGTCGAACAGGCTATAAGAAATACCACAGCAGCAATATTTATTGAAACGCCTTCCAATCCCATGATGAAGGTCACCGATATTGCCCTTACAGCCGCCCTTGCAAAATCAAGAAAAATACTGACCATCGTGGATAATACCTTTCTTACCCCATATTTTCAAAGGCCTCTCGAACTGGGAGCCGATATCGTAATCCACAGCGGGACAAAATACCTCGGAGGCCACAACGATACCTTAGCCGGGTTTATAGTTGCAAACGACGACGAGATAGCCGAAAGGATAAAACTGATACAGAAATCCGAAGGAGCGGTTTTGGCTCCTTTCGATAGCTGGTTGATCCTCCGGGGAATTAAAACGTTGGCAGTAAGGCTTGAAAGACAGCAGGAAAATGCACTAGCTATCGCTAAATGGCTGCAAAACCATAAAAAGGTTGAAAAGGTGTATTATGTGGGGCTCAGCGATCATGAAGGCTACGAGATCTCCAGGAGGCAGGCTTCAGGTTTTGGCGCGATGATATCATTTTCAGTCAAGAACGCAGCACTTGTAGAACAGGTCCTTAAAAGGGTACAGGTAATCATGTTTGCCGAAAGCCTTGGAGGTGTAGAAAGCCTCATAACCTATCCTATTGTACAGACGCACTCAGCTATACCCGAAGAAATGAGAAGGCGAATTGGCGTTACAGATAAACTTCTTAGGCTGTCTGTAGGGATTGAGGCGGTCGAAGACCTTATATCCGATCTAGAACAGGCGCTGGACTAAGAACTGGAATGAATTTTGATTGCCAGCCTCGCCATATGCAGGTAAACGATATTCTCCTACAATCAAGCTAATAATCAGGGACAGGTGATATTTATATGAGATTCGCAACAAAATTAATTCATAACGGAAATGAAATGGATAAAAATACGGGAGCGCTCAGCATACCAATATACCAGGTTTCAACCTACCACCTGAGAGACATCGACCAACCACAGGAATACGAATACTCCCGCTCGGGCAATCCAACCAGAAAGGCCCTTGAAGAAACCATAGCCATACTGGAGGGAGGCGATAAAGGCTTTGCCTTTGCTTCCGGAATGGCCGCAATATCCTCGGTACTCTCGATTTTTTCGTCGGGTGATCATATTATAGTGAGCCAGGACGTGTACGGCGGAACCCACCGGATCCTTACATCCTTCTTTGCACGCTATCACCTCTCCGCCAGCTTTGTTGATACAACAGATATCGATGTCGTAAAGGAAAGCATTACCCCTAATACCAGGGCAATTTATGTTGAAACGCCTTCAAATCCGCTGCTCAAAATAACTGATTTAAGGAATATAGTTAAAATTGCCAGAGAGCATAACCTTATCACCATTATCGACAACACCTTTATGTCGCCCTATCTGCAAAGGCCTATAGAACTTGGGTTTGACATTGTAATTCACAGCGCTACAAAGTTTATCGGCGGACACAGCGACGTGATTGGAGGCCTGGTAGTGGTCAAAGGCGCTGAATTGAGCCAAAAGATATATGCAGTGCAAAATAACTTTGGTGCAATTCTCGGCCCTCAGGACAGCTGGCTACTTTTAAGGGGGTTGAAAACGCTTAAGGTCAGACTCGATTATCAGCAACATAGCGCGCAAAAGCTGGCAGAATATCTGCAGAAGAATAAAAATGTAAAACAGGTATACTATCCAGGGCTTCAAAATCACGAGGGCAGAGATATTCATTACAGCCAGGCGGATGGAGCAGGAGCTGTGCTCTCCTTTAAAACCATCGATGCCGAAAAAGCGAAAAGTTTTATGAAAAAAATAAAATTAGCCGCCGTGGCTGCAAGCCTCGGCGGCGTTGAAACCATCGTATCCTATCCGGTTAAAATGTCGCATGCCGCCATACCCAAATCAGAAAGAGAAAGGCTGGGGATAACAGACGATTTAATAAGAGTATCGGTGGGGCTTGAAGACATCGATGATTTAATTGAAGATTTCGAAAGAGCATTATGCTGATTCTTGAAACCCCTAACTAAAGGCTTACCTTAACTCAAGGTAAGCCTTTTTTATGAGTTTTTACAATTGGTGGTATTATTCATACATATTTATACTATTCATATAGGAATTATTTAAAATAATCGTTGACAGCCACCGCGTTTTTAAATAAAATTAAATAGTACTAATCATATAGGAATAGTATTATTTGCAGGAGGGTTGGAAATGAACTCGCACCATCCGTACCACTATCATCATACACACCTCGGCCATAAAGAGCGGGTTTACTACCATCATGTTGAAAACTTTAACGACTATATCCAGGCAGTAGAGGAATATAAAAAAAGCTTCCCTTCAAAAAGCGATGTACTGAAATACACCCCCGATCCGGCAGTCAGAGAAATGCTTCTACATATGGAAAAGGCCGGATGCGAAACATGTTTTGACCGCTTTGACAGACAAAAACCTCACTGCTCTTTCGGCATAGCAGGTGTATGCTGCAGAAACTGCAATATGGGCCCATGCAGGATCACTAAAAAAAGCCCCAAAGGAGTATGCGGCGCAGACGCCGACCTCATTGTGGCCAGAAATCTTTTGCGCTGGGTTGCAGCAGGAGTGGCAGCTCACGGAGCAAGGGGCCGCGAAATAATGCTGGCTTTAAAAGCTGCCGCTCAGGGGCTTCTAGATATGCCCATTGCAGGAGCTGATAAGTTGAAAAAGTCGGCCCTACAGCTTGGAATCAATACAGAGGGAAAAACCTTGGAAGAAATAGCTTCTGAGGTAGCCGATATTCTCATCGAAGATTTATGTAGAGCGGTCCCTGGCAAACATAAAACCTTGCACGCCTTTGCACCGAAAGAAAGAATAAGGGTATGGGAGGAGCTTGATATTCTCCCCATCGGAGCCTATCACGAGGTGTTTGAAGCTCTTCACAGAACAAGCACGGGGACCGATGGAGATTGGGAAAATGTCATGAAGCAGTTCTTAAGGTGTGGGCTTGCATTTGCCTGGACCAGCGTACTTGGTTCCTCCATCGCCATGGACAGCCTTTTTGGCATACCACAAAGAAGGACAGTAAGAGCGAATTTAGGAGCCTTGAAAGAAGGGTACGTCAATATTGCCGTCCACGGACACTCTCCATTATTGGTGAGCGAAATCGTAAAACAGGGAAGAAGCCCGGAGTTTGTGAACCTTGCAAAGCAAAAAGGTGCTTTGGGCATTCAATTTTACGGCATATGCTGTTCAGGACTTTCCGCAATGTATCGTTACGGCGGAGTCATTCCGCTATCAAATGCCATTGGCGTAGAGCTGGTGCTTGGCACAGGCGCTATTGACCTGTGGGTAGCAGATGTTCAGGATGTATATCCTTCCATAATGGAAGTGGCGAAATGCTTTAAAACAACTGTGGTGACAACCAGCGATTCTGCAAGGCTACCGGGAGCCGAGCATTACGGATACGACCACATACATTCGAATCTGAGCGAGACCAAAGCGCTCGCAAGGAAAATCATAAAAAGAGCTATTGACAGCTTTGCATCGAGGAGGAATGTTCCTGTTTTCATACCCCAATATGAAGTAGAAGCTGAAGTAGGCTTTTCATTGGAGTATGCCATCAGCCATTTTGGAAGCATAGAAGTAATAGCTGATGCCCTGAGAGACGGCAAGATCGCGGGAATTGTAAATCTCGTGGGTTGCAACAACCCAAGAGTGATTTATGAAAAGGCGATTACAGACATCGCATCGATCTTAATACAAAACAACATCCTCGTTCTGACAAACGGCTGTGCTTCATTCCCTTTGCTGAAATTGGGCTTTTGCAATAAATCCGCCCTTAGCATGACCGGGAGTGAACTAAGAGAGTTTCTCCAACCGGATCTCCCTCCGGTCTGGCATATGGGTGAGTGCCTTGACAACGCGAGAGCATCTGCGTTTTTCAGAGCACTGGCCGATGCCTTGGGTAAAGATATAAAAGATATGCCTTTTGCCTTTGCAAGCCCAGAATGGTCCAATGAAAAAGGAGTCGGGGCAGCTTTGGGGTTCAGGCTCCTCGGAATCAACTCCTATCATTCGGTTTATCCACCGGTGCAGGGTTCCGAAAAGGTGATGAAATTCCTATTTGAGGATACGCAAAAGACTCTGGGCTCGGTTATGGTTGTGGAAGTAGACCACGAAAAGCTTGCTGAAAGAATAGTGTCAGATATAAAAAACAAGCGAAAAGCCTTGGGATGGGAATAAAAATCATTACAACAATCATAGACAAATCGAAAGTAAATATTGGAGGGAAATATTAATGAAAGAAAAATTTATTCCAATCACCTTTATCCTTATATTAGCGCTTTTGATACTCAACCTGGCGGGCTGCAAATCAACATATGAGACAAATACACAGGCAGAGACAAAAACGATAAAGATAGCATATATTCCAATTACGCATGCAGTCCCGCTGTATATAGAAAATGAACTATTAAAACAAAACCCACAGGATATAAAGCTTGAACTCGTTAAGTTTAGCTCATGGCCTGAGGTTATAGAAGCTTTAAATGCGGGTAAAGTGGATGGCGCCTCCATATTGATTCAGCTTGCAATGAAAGCCCGAGAACAGGGAATTGACTTAAAAGCCGTTGCTTTAGGCCACAGAGACGGAAACGTTGTTGTGACATCAAAAGATATAAGCAGCGTTGCCCAATTAAAAGGGAAGACATTTGCAATTCCCCATCGGCTTTCTACCCACAATATTTTGCTGTATATTATGCTAAAGAACAATGGGCTTTCATACAATGACATAAACGTAATAGAACTCTCCCCGCCAGAAATGCCCGCAGCTCTGTCGGAAGGAAGGATATACGGCTATTCAGTTGCAGAACCCTTTGGAGCTGTGTCGGTTGCCAACGGTAAAGGAAAGGTATTGTTTGACTCTCAAAACCTGTGGGGGAATTCCGTTTGCTGCGCTCTTGTGCTGAGAAATGATTTCATTCAAAACAATAGATCTATCGCAGAAAAATTTGTACAGGAGTATGTAAATGCAGCCCATAAAGCAGATTCAAAAGACCGCGCTACATTGGATATCCTAACAAAATACTTAAGAACCGACTCACGCGTTCTTGAGCTATCGCTCAAATGGATTTCTTATAAAAATTTAAAACTTGAGGAAAAGGATTACAATGACCTTTCAAAATACCTTGTTGAAATGAGGCTTATAGAAAATCCTCCTCGATACAGTGATTTTGTAGACAATACACTAATAGATAATGCGAAGTGATGCTGTTATGGGGAAAATAGTAAAAGTTTTAAAAGTTATCTCAAGTTTGGCTTTATTCGTTGGAATATGGGAGCTGATAGTGCTTACAGGAAGATATGAACCATCCCTCCTTCCCTCCCCTGTAAAAGTGCTAGAAGGAATGGGAGAACTGGTAAAAGACGGGACCCTTATTACCCACTTTAAAGTCAGCCTGTCAAGATTTATAACGGGATATGCTATGGCTATAATTACAGGAATCAGCCTTGGACTTGTCTTAGGCTACAATAAAAAAGTATGGGAATTCGTAGAGCCCGTTGTGCAATTATTAAGACCTGTGTCTCCCATTGCCTGGTTTCCTTTTATCGTTCTTTGGTTTGGTATAGGCGATGTTCCTGCAATCATTATCATTTTCATTGCCGGGTTCTTCCCTACCCTTCTTTCCACCGTTTCCGGAGTTAGAAAGGTAGATCCTGTTTATTTGAATGTTGCAAACAATTTTGGCATCCGGCAGCCACACTTGCTTTTTAAAATCATACTTCCCGCCGCCTTCCCAATGATTGCCAACGGGCTGCACATAGCGCTGGGTACAGCGTGGGTTTTCCTGGTTGCTGGAGAAATGGTAGGAGCGCAATCCGGCTTAGGATACCTGATAATAGATTCAAGGAATTCCTTAAGATCGGATCTGGTTTTGGCAGGCATAATTTTTATTGGCATATCAGGGCTCGTTTTGGATCGGCTGATAAAACTCCTGGAAGGCTATATCGAAAGGCAATGGGGAGTTTCAGAGGGGAGGAGGTAACTAATATGTACATTTCTATCGAGAAAGTATCAAAAGCTTTTACGTTGAAAGATAAAAGCACCTTGACAGTGCTTGATAAAGTTGACTTGTATATAAAAGAAGGGGAATTTATATGCCTTCTTGGCCCCAGCGGTTGTGGAAAATCCACCCTTCTAAACCTGATAGCGGGATTTGATACACCGTCTACCGGCACCATCAAGATAGACGGAGATACCGTTACACAGCCCTCTATTGATCGCATAGTTATATTTCAAAATTATGGATTACTGCCGTGGAGAAATGTAATAAAAAATGTGGAACTTGGCCTCGAAGCTAAAAAACTGAAAAGAAAAGAGCGCCGTCAAATAGCGGAGGAATATATTAAGCTCGTGGGGTTATCGGATTACAAAATGCATCATCCGCCACAGCTGTCTGGAGGAATGCAGCAGAGAGTTGCGCTGGCAAGGGCCTTAGCAGTTGAACCCAAGATTTTGCTCATGGATGAACCTTTTGGGGCATTGGATGCCATGACCCGTATGCACATGCAGGATGAAATAGAGAGGATATGGCAGGAAAAGAAAAAGACAATTATATTTGTAACACATGATATTGAAGAAGCTGTCTTTCTAGCCGATAGAATCGTCATCATGACACCCTCTCCCGGAAGGGTTAAAACCATTATTGAAGTACCATTGCCAAGAAAAAGAGACAGAACAAGCCTTGATTTTCTTAAAATCAAGGACAAAGTATTTACGGAGTTCAATCTCAAACCAGCTGAAACAATTGAGTATTATTTGTGATTGTACTTCCTGCCTCCTCCTTTGTAAAACTTAAGAAAAGGCATGGGAATGGCTGACAATAGTTTAAAGCTTAGTGAATTGTCAGATATTTTGGAGAAACATAAGGGTGAAGCATGCTTTGCTCATTCTTATTCGTCATAGGAGAGAGCCAGCAATGAAAGATAAAACAATATAATGAGCGATTTATACCTAAAGGTAAAGCGATAAAAGGTATACCATTGCCAGAGATCAAAAACATAGAAAGGCGGATGAATGAATGCCCAGCCTCCATATAAATGCATATAAATAAATGAGTCGGGCATAGCTTTCTTATGCCCGACTTTTTTATTACACGAGGTACTTAAATGGCATCTTTGCCCTCCTCGCCAGTACGAATGCGAATGACACGTTCCACATCATAGACAAAGATTTTACCTTCGCCCATTTCGCTACCGGTTCTCGCACTGGCTATAATCGCCCGAATTAATGGGTCGACATCACTATCATTTACCACGATATCCACAGAAATTTTTTGATACGTCCAAAGCTATTACCTTTTTACTTGCCGAACACATTAATATATCCCTGAATAAGTACCACTATGATAATAGCAGGCAATATCCAGGTTAAATATCCTTTTAGCATACGGGGCATTTTCAGGCCCTCACCTGTATTGACTTCCTTTAGGTAATTGTCAAATCCCCATCCGTAGCGGGTAACGCAGAAAAGCACGTAAACCAGTGAACCCAAAGGAAGCAGATTATAGCTAAGTATAAAATCCTCAAGGTCCAGTATACCGGTACCCTCTCCTAAAGGCTGAATCCAGCTGAGAACATTGAAGCCTAAAACACACGGCATGGAAAGTACAATAATTAAAAACATATTAATTATAGATGCTTTCTTTCGGCTCCAGCCCCAGAGATCGACTCCAAAGGAAATAATGTTTTCAAACACGGCAATAACCGTAGAATACGCAGCAAATGACATAAAGATAAAAAATAGTGAACCCCAGATTCTCCCACCGGCCATTGAATTAAAAATATTGGGCAGCGTTACAAACACAAGACCTGGGCCTTGACCTGGGTCAACATTAAAAGCAAAGCAGGCCGGGAAAATAATAAGCCCTGCAATTAGCGAAACTGCAGTGTCCAGCATGGCGATATGAATGGACTCGCCAAGAAGGCTGCGTTCTTTCTCAATGTAGCTTCCAAATATGGCCAGAGAACCAATTCCTATGCTCAAGGTAAAAAACGCCTGGCTCATAGCTGCAAATACTACTTCCCAGATACCATATTCTTTTATACGATTAACATCGGGCATTAGATAGAACCTTAAACCTTCGCTTGCATTTGGAAGCGTCATGGATTTAACCGCAAGTACCACGATGATAGCCAGCAGCAATACCATCATGACCTTGGTAACCTTTTCGACTCCCTCTTGCAAACCAAGTGAACATATCCCAAAACAAATCACGGTTGTTATAACCATCCATATAGTCATTTCTACCGGATTTGCTATAAAATCTGTAAACACTTGACCAATCTGCTGAGTATCAAGCCCCTCAAATTGGCCTACCATAAACTTGTAGAAATAAGCCAGCATCCAGCCTGCGATGGTGGTATAAAACATCATAAGTATGTAATTCCCGGCTACACCAGCATAACCCATCCAATGCCATTTTTGGCCTTTTTTCTCCAGAACGTTAAATGAAGTAGCAATACTTTTTTGACTAGCACGTCCTACTGCAAGCTCCATTGTGATGACAGGCAAACCAAGCAAAAAAATGAATATCAGATAGACTAGAACAAATATTCCTCCGCCATATTGCCCTGTGATATAAGGGAAACGCCAAACATCACCCAATCCAATCGCACACCCCGCAGAGATCAAAATAAAACCTAAACGGGAAGCAAATCTCTCTCTTTTTTCCATTTCTCAATCTCCTCACAATTATAAAAATCAATCCACAACATTGAAAATGAACGGTTTACCCTTCAGGTCCGTTCATTCAATATGCACTAATACGCATTAGATTATATTACATTTTCTGCCCAATATCAACAAAACATTTTCAGCTACAGCTGTGAGGAGTAAATTTTTTAATAATTCCATGGTATCTTGTCACCGTCGGTGTATAATTGACCCAGGAGTAATGAAAAGGAATTGACCCACCCCCTGGCGAATTATCCTTTTGATTAATCTCTTACAAAAAATTAGAGGGAAATAAATGCTAGGGAGTGGATCTATTAACACGAATTAAAAGCAAAGGACAAGAATATTTGTGCAATCGCTAAAGAAACGTGATAATGCAAAAACAAGCAATGCTTTTTGCCCATAGACCAAAAATATAAAAATATATTTTTAAAACAGCTTTGAAAAATTGAATTTGCCGTAAAAACTTCATTTGCAGAACGTTCATTTTATAAAGCAACGCTTATAATATATGCAATTTTTCGCTTACTGTCAATTTTGCCTCAGAATCGCATGATAATATAAAAAGGGCTGCACCTTAGGTTACCCCATCAGCAGCCCTTATCTTTATGGTGGAGGCGAGGGGAATCGAACCCCTGTCCGAAGATGCTTCGGCGAAAGCATCTCCGAGCGCAGTCAGTGTTTTGGCATTCCCTTCACCGGGCTCCCACTGACAGGATCCCGGTGTCGGTAGCTTCATTGAAGTCCGGCCTGCCCCGAAGCAAAGGCAGGTTCGTTCCCCACTGAGTCGGCGCCCAGCACCTGTAGCGTGGGCACTACAGGGTGGACGTTAGCTGCTTCCTTACGCAGCTAAGGCTAATTGTGCATCGTCTGCACTTATTTTTTCTCCAGGTTGTTGACGCGGTCCCGGAGTCCGCGGCTCGCTTCTTTCGCCTCAACTATCCCCGTCGAAACCCAGTACGCCCCCACGTTATATCTTGTCTATATGAATGCACCATTAGGTGCATTTTTAAGCACGCTACATCTTCTGGCGCTGGCGGAAGGCCCTTTCTATTTCCCTTTGAGCATCGCGCTTGGCAATGCTCTGGCGCTTATCGTAACTCTTTTTACCTTTGGCCACCGCCAGCTCTATCTTCACCCATCCCCTCTTTAAATAAACCTTAAGTGGAACCAGGGTATAGCCCTTTTGCTGCACATAACCCGTCAGCTTGTTAATTTCCCTGCGGTGAAGAAGCAGCTTGCGTGTCCTCAAAGGGTCACGGTTAAATATATTTCCCTTTTCGTAAGGGCTTATGTGCATGTTATAGAGGAAAACTTCTCCATCTTTGATGACAGCATAGCTGTCTTTTATGTTTACATTACCCTGGCGTACCGACTTGACTTCAGTACCCGCAAGCACAATCCCTGCTTCGTAAGTTTCCTCAATGAAGTAGTCGTGCCTTGCCTTCTTATTCTGCGCTATTATCTTTATACCCTCATCTGCCATTCAATAAACACCTACTATCGACAAAATAACCCTACTTGAACTGATCAAGCAGCACAAATAGGGTTCATCTCACTGCTACCTCCTGTTCAATTGCAATCCAAGTATACCACACATCAAATAACATGTCAATAAGGGGACGGGGCTGTTTTTACTGCTCCACCAGCACAAAGTCGATATTTCTCGATGCTAGGTCCACTCCAACAACTCTTATCCTGACAGCGTCTCCGAGTCGGTATATCCTGCCTGTCCGCTGGCCGATCAGGCAATAGTGCTTTTCATCGTAGACGTAATAGTCATCGTCCATCGTGCTGATGTGCACCAAGCCCTCAACGGTATTGTCCAGTTCCACATATATGCCGTAATTGGTGACACCCGATATGATTCCGTCATACTCCATGCCGATCTTATCGAGCATGAACTCGGCTTTCTTCAAATCGTCAACCTCGCGCTCCACTTCATCAGCAACGATCTCGCGCTCCGAGCAGTGCTCAGCCATCTCGGGCAGAATGCTTTCAAGCCTGGCTATTCTATCCGAATCCAATCTGTTGTGCAGCATATCCTTTATTATCCTGTGGTCCACCAGGTCAGGATACCTCCTGATGGGCGAGGTAAAGTGGCAATAATGCTCTGCCGCCAGGCCAAAATGGCCCGTGTTGTCGGGGCTGTACCTGGCCTTTTGAAGCGACCTGAGCATGACGGTATTTATTATAGCTTCTTCCCGGGTCCCGCGGATCTTCTCCAGCAGCTGCTGCAGCGTCTTGGGATGTATCCTCCCACCGATGCCCTTCAGGTGATACCCGAAGTTGTGTATGAACTCGTTGAACTCCAGCATCTTTTCAATGTCGGGGTCCTCGTGTATGCGGTACATGAAAGGTACGTTCCTCCAGAATACATGCTGCGCTATGGTCTCGTTGCATATCAGCATGAACTCCTCTATCATGCGCTCGCTGACGCCGCGGGTATACAGCCTAACATCAACCACCTTACCTTCTTCGTTTAAGGTTATCTTGGCCTCGTTGAGGTCAAAGTCTATGCTGCCCCTTCTCATCCTCCGTCTGTGAAGTATTTCGCTCAGGCGCTGCATGTTCCTCAAATCCTCCAAGAATTCGGCGTACTTGGGCAAAAGCTCCTGGTCATTGTCTTCCAACACCCTGTTTACCTCTTCGTATATCATGCGCATCTTGCTGCGGATGACGCTCTCGTATATCTGGTAATCCACAACTTTACCTTCCTCGTTAATCTCCATCATGACCGAAATGGCAAGGCGGTCCTCGTTAGGATTTAAGCTGCATATGCCGTTGGACAGCTCAGGCGGCAGCATTGGTATCACCCTGTCCACTAGATACACGCTGGTGCCCCGTAAATATGCTTCCCTATCTATGGGTGACCCTTCCTTCACGTAATGGCTTACATCGGCTATGTGCACGCCCAAAAGGAAGTGCCCGTTGTCCATTATTTCCAGGGAAACCGCATCGTCAAAGTCCTTTGCATCGGCGCCGTCGATGGTAAATGTCCGTAAGTGCCTGAAATCCTGGCGTCCCACCATGTCCTCTTCCCGCACCGTCTGGCTGACTTCAGCGGCAGCAGCCTCAACCTCGGCAGGGAATTTTTCCGGCAACTTATACTGCCGTATGATGGACAGCACATCAACCCCAGCATCATCCTTGTGGCCCAGAACCTCGATGATTCTGCCTACCGGATTTCTCCTTTGTTCGGGCCATTTGTAGACCTCCACCACTACCTTGTAGCCCGTTCTGACATCAACGCCGTCTATTGAAGGAACAAATACGTCCATGCCAATCCGTGGATCGTCGGGCACTACAAACCCATGATGGCCCTTGCCGTTGGCCTCAAAGGTGCCGACTATAGTCTTGTTGGCACGCTCAAGTACCTTGTACACCTCGCCCTCACGGGACGGATAGCCATACACGTTGGACAAAAGGCGCACTATCACCCTGTCATTGTGCATGGCGCCGTTCATGTTCTCGGCCGATATATACACGTCCTCCTCTGCAGGGTCATCTGGGATCAAAAATCCATATCCCCTCGGATTGCCCTGGATCCTGCCTATTATATACCCCAGCTTCTCGGGCAGGGCATACTTCTTTTTCTTTGTCTGGATGATCTGCCCATCCTTGACCATCTCATTCAGTATGGACTGGAGCATCCTCTTTTCTCCGGGCGAAATGCCAAGGACCTCCATTAGCTGCTCGATGTACATTGGCGGTCTTTTGTCTTCATCTAAAATCTCGAGTATCTTTTCCTTTATCTTCAAGCCTTCCTTCCTCCACTTCATCTGTGTTAGTTTACCTAACACTTAGCTTACAATTTTGCTCAAAGCATTACGCAGTGTAAAAACGCTGTACGTATTTTCATAGCTTTTTCATATAGTTTAACCCTTTTTACCCCATCACAAACAGAAAACATTCTAAACAAGTTACAACCTCCAAGCAATTTGAGCTATAGCCGCAATCACAGCCCCAGATCGCCGCCTATCGCCCGCATGGCGTCAATTGCCAGGCTAATGAACTCTTCCAAAGAAAGCCCTAGCTCCTGACAGCTCATGATTTGCTCTCTCGAAGCGCCCCGAGCAAATGATTTTTCCTTGAACTTTTTTAACACAAACTCTGTATCCACGTCTGCCAGCTTTTTGCTAGGCTTAACCAGCGCAGCAGCCACTATCAGTCCGGTTACAGGGTCGGCAGCATACAATGCCTTGTCAAGCTTGGTCACACGTTGAAAACCCGTAGCCTCATTGTGGGCCTTGACGGCGTTTACCTCTTCCTCTCCCATTCCTGCCTCAAGAAGCATCTGAGCACCTATAAGCCCGTGCTGCGACGGAGCGTCGGCAGTCTTTTCATAGTCGACGTCATGGATAAGGCCTACCACTCCCCATTTTTCCTCGTCCTCACCCAGCCTCCTGGCCAGAGCGCGCATGACCGCTTCGGTGGCCAACATGTGCTTTACCAAGTTGGCATTTTTGACGTTTTCGTTTACCATCTTAAGCGCTTCTTCCCTTGTCATCCTTACTACCTCCCAAATAAATATAATTGTGCGTTCAGTGTGCCTGCAATGCCATGGTGAAAACGAATTGCAGCCTTATATAACAGAAAAAAACGACCACTGGGTCGTTTTTGCCATCTACCTTTATATCGTGATCCAATATATAATCCAGCTCATCTATTTACTGTTTATTAATGACGTCTTTACCTTATAATAACTTAAATAGAGGGTTAATAACCCTTTTAGTTCCTCATTTTCCCTAAATTATCGCTCCATTATTACCCTCTTTCACATTCTCACATTCATCAAAATGGTGTCCACAGCCACTTCTACTATTCCAGAATGACCAGAACCAGCGCAATCACTATAAACAACACAGCCGATACCTTAGTCCACCGCTGGAGCTTCCCCTCAAAACTCCTAGCCTTGTTCTTACCGAAAAACGTCTCGGCACCCCCTGCAATAGCTCCCGACAATCCGGCTTTCCTGCCTGACTGAAGCAGCACAACACCTATCAGAAAGATTTCTACCAATACAAGCAATCCAGTAAGTATATTCTTCACAACGGCCAAAGGAACTCCTCCTTCCTACAGATGACGGACTTATTGTACCATACCTTTCTGATAAAATCAAGGCAAAATTTTCAGTGGCCAGCAACTCACCTTCTGATGATTTTGGCTGCAACATTATTGGGCTGGAGCATAAAATAAATCCCCCCACTTTGTAAGTGGGGGGGATATCGCCTTATTTATTCTTCAGATTGAACCAGGCATTGAGGCCAGGATACTGCGCCACATCGCCTAATTGCTCTTCTATGCGGAGCAACTGGTTGTACTTTGCAACGCGGTCGGTACGGGATGGAGCGCCCGTCTTGATCTGGCCGGCATTTACTGCTACCACCAGATCTGAGATGGTGGTATCCTCAGTCTCACCAGAACGATGAGATACAACCGCTGTATACCCTGCGCGGTTTGCCATCTGTATGGCATCCAGTGTCTCTGTCAAAGTGCCAATCTGATTTACTTTAATGAGAATTGAGTTTGCAACTCCCATCTCGATACCCTTTGCCAGCCTTTGGGTATTAGTTACAAACAGGTCATCCCCCACCAGCTGTATCCTGCTGCCCAATTTCTTGGTGAGCAGCTTCCAGCCATCCCAGTCTTCCTCAGCTACGCCGTCCTCCAGCGATATGATCGGATACTTGTCAACGAGATTAACATAGTAATCTACCAGTTCGGCTGCCGTCCTTACAACGCCTTCTCCGGGGAAGTGATACTTTCCATCTTCTTCATTGTAAAGCTCGGTGGCGGCAGCGTCGATGGCGAGGCGTATGTCGTCACCCGGCTTATAGCCTGCCTTTTCAACGGCCTCAAGGATGACCTCGATAGCCTCCTCATTGGTCTTCAAGTTTGGAGCGAAACCGCCCTCATCGCCCACTGCGGTGCTGTAGCCCTTCTTATTGAGCACAGCTTTCAAGTTATGGAACACTTCGGAACACATGCGCAATGCCTCTTTGAAGCTGGTTGCTCCTACCGGCATGATCATAAATTCTTGAATGTCTACGGTGTTGTCGGCGTGCTTGCCGCCGTTCAGTATGTTCATCATGGGTACCGGCAGGACTTTTGCATTCGCACCGCCTATGTACCTATAAAGTGGCAAACCTACTTGCTCTGCAGCGGCTTTTGCAACCGCCAGAGATACGCCCAGTATAGCGTTAGCACCCAGCTTACTCTTGTTAGGCGTGCCATCAAGCTCTATCAACAGCTTGTCGATTCCCACTTGATCCAACGCATCCAATCCGATGATTTCCTCGGCAATCACGTTGTTTACGTTTTCTACAGCTTTTTGTACACCTTTGCCCATGTACCTCTTTTTGTCGCCATCCCTTAACTCGACGGCTTCAAATGCACCTGTAGAAGCGCCCGAAGGAACAGCAGCCCTACCTACCGCTCCCCCCTCCAGATACACCTCCACTTCTACAGTAGGGTTACCCCTTGAATCCAGAATCTCTCGCCCTATTACATCAACAATAGTCGTCACGGCTCTACTCTCCTTTCATTACAAGCTTATGTCAACTACTCCTACTTATAGAAGTAGGAGCTTCGCGCTTCAACAAGGCTCCTCCGCCTTTCGACAGGCTTGAGTTGGGGTAGTTCTTACCCTCCTATTTGTAAGGTGAGTGATTCCATTATCTGCCGCAATTCATCTCCAGCTTGTTATAACATTGTAAAAGATGTAGATTTCTTCTAAAGACGCAGCTAAATAATCGCCATTGTGTTCACTTCTTTAAAATCAGGCTCTCTCCTGTCATCTCCTTAGGTTTCTCAATCCCCATCAATTCGAGCATGGTGGGTATGATATCTGCAAGTCGTCCCCCTTCCCTCAAGGTCACATCCTTCCGTGTGTCATCTATCAATATAAAGGGAACGGGGTTTGAAGTATGAGCGGTATGCGGCTCACCGGTCTCATAATCTATCATCTGTTCAGCGTTGCCGTGGTCAGCCGTCACGATCACCTTGCCACCCCTTGCTCGAACGGCCTCTACCACTCGCCCCACGCATTTATCCACCGTTTCAACCGCCTCAATTGCCGCTTCCATGACGCCAGTGTGCCCCACCATGTCACAGTTAGCGTAATTTAAAATAATCACGTCGTATTCCCCTGAAGCGATCCTCCTCTCAACCTCATCGGTCACTTCAAATGCGCTCATGGAGGGCTTCAAATCGTAAGTTGCAACCTTGGGTGACGGTATGAGTACCCTGTCTTCGTTCTCGTTGGGGTACTCCACGCCGCCGTTAAAGAAAAACGTCACGTGTGCGTACTTCTCGGTCTCGGCAATCCTAAGCTGTTTTTTACCCAACTTACTTATATACTCGCCAAAGGTGTTGGTAAGAACCTGGGGCTCATAGGCTACATGGATGTTGGTAAATGTCTCATCATACTGGGTCATGGACACAAAGCATACAGGGAAATAGCCTTTGGCCCGCGGAAACTCATTGAATTCTGGCTGAATAAAAGCACGGGTAAGCTGCCTTGCCCTATCGGGCCGGAAGTTGAAGAATATAATCGAATCGTTGGGCCCAATTGTAGTAACCGGCTTACCATTCTCCAGCACCACTGTGGGGCGCACAAACTCATCGGTTACATCCGCCCTGTATGACTGCTCCATGGCCTCCACGCCTGAGGATGCAAACTCCCCTATACCCAAAACCAGCGCATCATAAGCCTTTTGCGTGCGATCCCATCTCTTATCCCTATCCATCGCATAATAACGCCCCATTACAGTGGCGATTTTGCCAAACTTATATTCATCAAGCTTTCGCTCAAGGGCCTCGATATATGACTTTCCGCTTGTAGGCGGAACATCCCTTCCATCGGTGAAGCAGTGTATGTAAACCTGCGGGAGACCACTTTTCTTTGCCAGCTCTACCAGTGCGTACAGGTGTTCAATATGGCTGTGAACTCCTCCATCCGAAACAAGGCCCATCAAATGCAGCTTTGTACCGTGCTTTTTGACATTCTCTATCGCAGTCAAAAGCGCCCTGTTATTAAAAAAGCTGCCATCCTCTATGGCCTTACTGATACGGGTAAGCTCCTGATATACTATTCTCCCAGCACCAATATTTAAATGTCCCACCTCAGAATTCCCCATTTGCCCTGCAGGAAGCCCTACATCAAGGCCGCTTGCCCCTATAGCTACATGCGGGTACTCATTCCAGTACCTATCCAAATTGGGAGTCCTGGCTTGATAGACCGCATTACCTTCCTTGCGATCGCTCAACCCAAACCCATCCATTATGATGAGGACGGTCAAATCCTTCTGCATATCTTCCTCCTAGTATTTCACGATTTTAGCAAAGTCCTGCGCTTTCAAGCTGGCCCCGCCCACCAGTGCGCCGTCAATCTCAGGCATGCTCATGAGCTCAGCGGCGTTTTCTGGCTTCACGCTTCCGCCGTACAGTATTCTCATCTGCTGAGCCGCCTGGCTGCCCAATACCTCTTCCACAACCTTGCGTATATAGCCTATTACCTCATTTGCGTCATTGCTGGAAGCCGTCCTGCCCGTACCTATAGCCCATATAGGCTCATAGGCGATGACCACTCTATCGGCCACATCAGGACTTAACCCTTTCAGCGCAGCGCGCGTCTGCCTGTCCACCACTTCCTCGGTAATCCCCTGCTCGCGCTGCTCCAAGGTCTCGCCAACACATATGATGGGGATAAAATTATGAACCACAGCCGACAGCACCTTTTTGTTTACCATTTCATCTGTCTCGCCAAAGTACTGCCTTCTCTCGGAATGGCCGATTATGACATACTCCACGCCTACCTCTTTGAGCATACCGGGAGCTACTTCTCCTGTAAATGCTCCCTGCTCTTCCCAGTGCATATTCTGGGCGCCCAGCTTGATGTTGGAGCCTACCAAAGCATCCTTCGCAGCCGGTAAACAAACAAAAGGAGGACACACAACCACTTCAACCTGTGCATCCTTCACCAAAGGTTTCAATTCATTTATGAGAGACACCGTCTCGGACGGCGTTTTGTGCATCTTCCAGTTTCCTGCTATGATAGGTTTCCTCATACTCAACTCTCCTTACATCACATCCCAACCTACCTGCCCGGGAAAACCCCGGGCAGCCATTGGTTGGGTAATCTATATAAAATTTAGGGGGCAATGTTGGCAACCTCACACTACCTTAATAAAATTACTTCTTAATTCAACACAACATTTATCTATTTAACATAACATTTATCGACATGTCAATACCTGTTTTAATTTGTAGAAAGCAATTTTTTGTTCTCAATCTCATCTATCGTTAAGGGCCGCAATTCCCGGTAGTACCTTGCCCTCCAGGAACTCCAGAGAAGCGCCACCACCTGTGGAAATATGCGTCATCTTATCGGCAAATCCCAGCTGCTCAACAGCGGCGGCCGAGTCGCCGCCACCAATGATGGTGGTACCACCGCATTCGCTTACATACTTAGCTACGGCCTTGGTCCCCTCGGCAAAGGCGGGCATCTCAAATACCCCCATTGGCCCGTTCCAAACGACGGTCTTGGCCTTCTTGATCTCCTCACCAAACAGTTCCCTGGTCCTAGGCCCTATATCCAAACCCATCCAACCGGGTTCTATCTTATCGCTGTCCACCACCTTGTGCGGTGCATCGGCCTTGAACTCCTGGGCCACCACGTTGTCCACAGGCAGTAGAAGCTTTACGCCCTTCTCCTTTGCCTTCTCCATAAGCTGCTTTGCCAGCTCGATTTTGTCCTCTTCTACTAAGGAATTGCCCACCTCATAGCCCTTGGCCTTAAGGAAGGTATAAGCCATACCCCCGCCTATAAGGAGGACATCCACCTTGTTGATGAGGTTCTCAATTACCCCTATCTTGTCAGATACCTTGGCACCCCCCAGAATAGCCACAAAAGGCCTGTCGGGATTCTCCAGGGCCTTGCCCATGACCTCCAGCTCTTTCTGTATCAGGTAACCCGCCACAGCCGGCAAGTAATGGGCAACCCCTTCAGTGGAAGCATGAGCCCTGTGAGCGCTGCCAAAGGCATCGTTGACATATATATCCCCCAACTGGGCCAAAGCCTTGGCAAACTCTGGGTCGTTCTTGGTCTCTTCCTTGTGGAAGCGAACATTCTCAAGAAGGACAACCTGCCCTTCCTTCATGTTGGCAACAGCATTTCTTGCGCTCTCCCCTATGACGTCTTTTGCCATAATGACTTCCTGACCCAGCAGCTTGCTCAAGTGCTTAGCAACGGGTGCCAGGCTGTATTTGGGGTCAAACCCTTCCCCTTTCGGCCTTCCCAAGTGTGACATAAGTATTACTTTGGCATTGTTTTTAAGTAAATACTGTATGGTGGGAAGAGCGGCCCTTATACGCGTATCGTCGGTGATGTTGCCGTTTTCATCCATTGGAACGTTGAAGTCAACGCGGACAAGCACGCGTTTACCTCTTACATCTATATCCTCTATGGTTTTCTTATTCACAAAGACCACTCCTTTACATTACAGGCCCTTGGATGCGATGTACATTACAAGGTCTGCCACCCTGTTGGAATAACCCCACTCGTTGTCATACCAGGCAACCACTTTTGCGAGAGTGCCATCTATCACCATGGTGGACAGAGCATCTACTATGGACGAACGAGGATCTTGCTTGAAGTCTATGGATACCAGCGGTTCTTCCTCATACCCGAGGATACCCTTCATGGGTCCTTCAGCAGCCTCTTTCAATGCAGCGTTGATCTCCTCTACAGTAGCAGGCTTCTCAAGGTCAGCCACAAAGTCGACTACCGATACGGTGGGTGTAGGCACCCTCATGGCAAATCCATTGAGCTTACCCTTAAGCTCGGGCAATACCAAAGCAACAGCCTTAGCAGCACCAGTGGTGGTAGGAATGATGGACAGTGCAGCTGCCCTTGCTCTCCTCAAATCCTTATGAGGCAGGTCCAGAATCCTCTGGTCGTTAGTATAGGCGTGAACGGTGGTCATAAGCCCTTTCTTAACACCAAACTTCTCATGCAACACCTTTACGACAGGAGCCAAGCAGTTGGTGGTGCATGAAGCGTTGGAGATGATGTGATGCTTTGCCGGGTCATACTTGTCCTCATTTACGCCGATGACGATGGTGATATCCTCTTCTTTGGCAGGAGCAGTGATTATGACCTTCTTGGCACCACCTTCGATGTGCTTGATGGCCTTATCCCTAGAAGTGAAGAGCCCTGTAGACTCGATTACGATGTCTACCCCAAGGTCCTTCCACGGCAGATTGGCAGGGTCTTTCTCAGCTAAAACCTTGATCTCTTTCCCGTTTACAACCAGCTTGTCGTCCTTTGCCACAACCTCGCCGTTGAACTTGCCAAAACAAGAGTCATACTTCAGCAGATGAGCCAGCGTGGCAGCATCGGTCAAGTCATTGATAGCCACAAATTCGATGTCGTTGCCGTATTTGTCCAAAGCTGCCTTGAATGCGTTTCTCCCTATTCTCCCGAAACCGTTAATACCAACCCTGATTGCCATATGTACATTCCTCCTCATTTTAAATTTTTATTGTAACCCATGAAAACATGGGACCCATACTAATGATATCAACTACACACGAAAAGTTCAAACTCTTAATTCGCATCGGGCTTATAATCCTCATTGTCCTCACATAATTGTATCATCTCTCGCGCTGCGCCTTCATCGGTCACTAATATGCCTTTTTTCCAATGTTTAAACACCGCCATTATGGCCTTTGCCTTTTGCCTGCCTCCCGCTACAGCTATAACCTTTGGAATGCGCTTTAAATTGTCCATCTTGAACCATATGGAGTTGCAGGCATAAACTATTTCGCCTTTTGAATTGAAAAAGTAGCCAAACGCCTCGGCCACAGCGCCACGCCTCTCTAGCTCTTCTTGCTGCTCATAGGTAAAGTTCCTTCTCTGCATCATATCCTGTGCCCGACCTATTCCATAAATAAGTATATCGGCATTTTGCAGGTTGTCAATAACGCTTTTTATATCCGGCTCACTTAAAAGCGTCTCCATCGACTCAGCCCTCAGCTGGTCAGGGATGTGAAGCAACCTGTACTGGCCTCCTAACTTTTTGGCAAAAATGGAGGCTATCACGTTAGACTGATGCTCTACCTCCCTGCCCATTCCACCCCTGGCGGGCAACACCACTACATCGGTACTATCGTTGACAGGCGAAAGGGCATCAGCTACCGCCCCTACGGTAGAACCGCCGGTCACAGCTATTATATTGCCCCGCTCAATAATGCCTTCTAAAAATCTGGCTGCAGCTTTGCCTATATCTTTCAAAACCAGAGGGTCCTCATCCACGTCCCCACTTACCACTATGGCGCGTTCCAAACCCAGTATATTCTGCAGCCTCTCCTCCAACCTATTGAGGCCTTTGAGCTCGTGAGTAAAATCTTTAAGCCCTTCCAGCAACAACTCGCCTTCTCGAGTCACTTTCATCCCCAAAGGGCTAATCTCCAGAAGGCCCGCATTTCTCAAAAATTCCGTCTCGTTACGTACCGTCCTTTCTCCCATACCCAAACGCGATGCCAGGGTTCTCCTGCCTATTGGCTGTAAGTTATATACATTACGCAATATAGTATATCTCTTCTCATATACTTCTATTAACTCTGGTACTATCTTTTTCAAAAGTATATGGGGCTGTAACATAGACTTCCCCCTGGACTAAAATTGTCCCGCCGTGCAAAAAACGTCCCACCGCGAATATAAAAACACCTCTAACACAAATGTACATCCACCTTATATTTACTCTATTTATTTTATACTAAACAACCAAAAATTTCAATACAACAGCGGAAAAAAGTCAAAAAATATTACAATCATCAACCACCGTTTGTCTCAGACCTTAATCTCCCCTTAAGCTCCAGTCCAGGAAAGCCCAATTGCCTTAACGCTTCATATACTATGATGGCCACAGAATTGGACAGGTTCAAAGACCTGGCCTCAGCCCTCATAGGAATCCTTATACAGCGATCATAGTACCTCCTTAACAAGTCCTCGGGAAGCCCGGCAGTTTCTTTCCCAAAAAATATAAAGCTGTCAGGGGTATACCGCACCGAAGCGTAATCCCTGGCCGCCTTGGTGGTGGAAAAGTAGAAATCCCCCTGCGGATACCGAGCAAATATTTCATCAACCGAATCGTGATAATGTATCTCCACCAGGGGCCAGTAATCCAGTCCCGCCCTTTTGAGGTATTTATCCTCGGTGGAAAAGCCCAGCGGCCTCACCAAATGAAGGATGCATCCGGTAGCGGCACAGGTACGAGCTATATTACCTGTATTTTGAGGAATCTCTGGCTCCACCAGGACAACATGTAAAGGCATGATGACCCCCCTTAAAATCCCGCTTCTTTTAACCACCCTTTTAAAACCTCGGCTGACCTTCTGAAGCCTTCCTGCTCAGATTGGCTTAAGGGAAGCTCTAACACACGTGCAATTCCCTTAGCATTGACCAGCGTGGGAAGGCTCAGGCATATCTCCTCTACACCATAATAACCCTGCATAAGCGACGATACCGGAAGCACCACATTTTCGTCTCTCAATATAGCCTCAACTATGCGCCTTACCGCAAGGCCAACAGCATAATAAGTAGCACCTTTGGCTTCGATTATTTTGTAGGCCGCATTCTTCACCTCCTCAAATATCTTCATCTTTACGTCCTCTTCACAGCTTCGCCCACACCTCAAGCAATACTGCTCTATCGGCATACCGGCTATATTGGTAATGCTCCAAGCAGCTACCTCGCTGTCACCGTGCTCGCCTATTATATATGCATGGACATTTTGAGTAGCCACATGGCAATGTTGCCCCAGCAGGAATCTGAAACGCGCACTGTCCAGGACGGTACCCGAACCCATGACCTGGGAGGGAGGCAGTCCCGAAATCTTGAGCGTCACATATGTCAGTATATCCACCGGATTGGTTACTACCAGTATTATGCAATCCTTATTGTGCTCCACAATCCTGGGTACAATGGAGCGAAAAACCTCTATGTTTCTCTTAAGCAGGTCAAGGCGGGTCTCACCCGGCTTTTGAGCCACTCCTGCGGTTATTATAACCACATTGGAATCAGCACAATCCTCATATGTGCCGGCGTGTATTCTGACCGGAGGAACAAAGGCTATGCCGTGATTCAGGTCCATCACCTCACCCTCCAGCCTTTTCTGGTTTATATCCACCAGTGCTATTTCCGAAGCCGTTCCGCCCATCATTAACGCATAAGCGGTAGTGGCTCCCACAAAACCAGACCCAATTATGGTCACTTTGTTACCATAAAATTTTGTTTTCACAAACAATCACCTATCCCTTTCTATCCTTAGATTTACGGTTTTTATTTTAACATTTTTTTGTATATTTTACCATTGCTTTTACCAGCTTTTTAATGCAAATGTTAATTCTCAATTTAAAGTAATCCCTGTAGAGCAACTTTTTATTCAGCAAATACCTGTGCCGTCCTAATCCTAAATCACTCAACACCAAAAACTTCGACAACCTTTAAAATGAAAATAGGACAAAGGGGTGCTTGCTTAAACCTCCGTTCAGTGGTAAAATGTGCAATGAGGTGATACCCCTTGTCCAATATAGTACGCCAGATATTTGAAGAAAAGCTAACAGAAATACAGGGACGTCTGCCTTACGGCGTAAACTTGGGCAGGCATGAGAGAAATGCCATATCATTTAAAGAGGTACTAAAACAGGCTGAAAGCGTTCAGCAAGCGGCTTTAAAACAGCCAAGTCAACAACAAAAAGAAGAAAACTCAAGCGTAAATACACCAGTCAAAAGCATCAATCGTACAAGTTTTCCCAATATACACATTCAACAACTAAATAGCCAAAACGTGTACAACCCCTTACTGTTTACTGCCCTTCTAAGCTCCTTAGGCTCAAGTGAGCTGGGTATGAATGAAATTTCTTCGCCATTTGGCTTAAGCAGCACCCCTTCACTTATCTATACAAACCTACTGCCTCTCATGGAATTATATTCACAACAAGCATATGGGGCGATGTATGCCTGGCAGCCGCTGATATATCAGCTAGGCTTACAAACCCAATTTGATGGCATCATCGAACAGATAGCCAACAGGTATGGGATAGATCCAGCGCTAATTAAGGCCATTATCAAAGTAGAGTCAAACTTTAATCCGTATGCCGTCTCTCCTGCCGGAGCCTTAGGCCTCATGCAGCTAATGCCAGCTACTGCCAAATCCCTTGGGGTTACAAACCCGTTTGACCCCGCCCAAAATATAGACGGCGGGGTGCGGTACCTGCAAAGCCTACTTAATCGCTTCAACGGCAACCTAGACCTTGCTTTGGCAGCTTACAACTGGGGACCGGCCAACATTGAATCAAGAGGCATCACCGATTTAAACGACCCTATACAGTTTGCAATGCTTCCTGCCGAAACGCAGAATTACATAAAGAAGATTCGTCAACTGCTCTCAGCTTAAAAAATAAACTGGCATATGACCAATCGCTTGAGAATCGGTTTGTGAAAATCCATTTAACAAAATATATTCGATGCAACGCTGAACGTATACAAAAACGCGCTTTGATTCATATTTATCAAAAAACAGCAGGCTCAAAATTAACTAACAATCGTTTAAGAGCATGAAAAGGGGGTTACAGCCATAATAGGCCGTAACCCCTTTGTTCTTCCCCAAACCGTTAACTGATATCTATCTTCCTGCCGCGCCGTGTGTATTCCTCGGCCTTGGGCAGCACAACTCTTAAGATACCATTCTTGTACTCTGCCCTTACGCCGTCCTCCTTCACACCTTCCAGGATGAAGGTGCGGGATACCTCGCCATATCTCCTCTCGCGGCGTATATAATCTGCTCTCTCTTCATCAACGGCCTCTTTGCGCCTTGCAGAAATGGTCAACCTGTCATCAAACAGCTCGATATCGATATCTTCTTTATCAAATCCTGGCAGTTCAGCCTCAACGATGTATTCCTTATCGGTTTCTTTGACGTCTGCGCGCATACCGGCTAAACCAGAACCAAACCCGGTTAAAAATCCCATATCAAAGAATTCATCCAAAAGGTCTCTCCCGAAAAAGTCTCTAATCCACTCACTCGGAGTTAATGCTTGACGTCTCCTCCTGAAGGGAGTAATATCACGCATGTATCACCACTCCTTTCCTAAAGAATAATTTTTATTCTGTTTTTTTACTTTTAAGTATCTCCTCTTGAGTTCGCTTTTATTATAAAAACTAAAGTCAAAGTAAGTCAAAGTCAATTGAATGTTATTAAAGAAGAATAGGCCCAAATTTTGCCTATTCTTCTCATCTAAAACAGTTTTTCCCCAATAATTCTCCTTATTACTTTAATTTTCTTATATAGCCAAATCTATACATAGTGTACCATAGGGCCTTATGGACAGAACGGTCACCGATCCCTTGCCAAATATGCCCTCCATGAGTTTCACATACTCATCCAGCAGCTCATTAGGCATGAACACCAGCACTGTTCCGGCAAAGCCACCACCGTGTACCCTATAAGCACCTTTCCCGCTGCCTTTCAAGAAATTTTCGGTCACGCTCAAAGCTAGCGTAATTCCCTGCTCATGTGGATTTTGGGTGGTATAGCAGTTTTGAAGCCATTTCCACGAACTATTTCCCGATTCATTCACCAGCCTCAAAAATTCACTAAAATCCCCTCTCTCCAGAGCCTCCACCTGCCGTACTACCCTCTGGTCCTCGGCCAAAAAGTGCATAGCTCTTAATATAGCACGGTCCCCCACCTGCTTCCTAAGCCTGGGAATATTTTGAATGACTTCTTCCATGGTGAGCTCTCTACAAACCTTCTTACCCAATGCGCTGGCCACCGCCTTCATCTCCCGGGGCACAGAGGCATAGTCATCGGTAAGGTCGGCATGGCTGCCCCCTGTATTGATAACCAGCAAAGAATAGTTTTGGGCTGCAAAATCGAAGTCGATCTTTCGAACAATGGGGTTGTCAAAATCTTTAAAATCAATGGTAACAAATCCGCCTACCGCACAGGCAATTTGATCCATCAACCCGCAGGGCTTGTTGAAGTATACGTTCTCGGCATACTGCCCTATTTTAGCTAAAAGTATCTCGTCGATTTTGCCGTCATTGTACAGGTGATTGATGATGCTGCCCAGCAGCACTTCGATACAGGCCGAGGAGCTCAGCCCCGAGCCGCCTAACACATCGCTGGTAATATAAGCATTGAATCCACCGATTCTATAACCCAATTCCCTCATGCGGCTGGCGATTCCTCTTATAAGCGCGGAGGTGGTCCCTTCCTCTTCTTTTCTAGGGGCTAGGCTGTCCAGCTCAACCACAAACGGGTCTGGATACCCTTCGGAATACACCCTTATGACGTAATCCGGCGATGGCGTTGCAACCGCGATGGCGTCCAGGCTGACGCCTGCCGCCAGTACCCTTCCCGCGTTGTGGTCGGTGTGGTTTCCGCCGATTTCTGTGCGACCAGGAGCGCTAAACAGATAAAACCCCTTGTGCGCCTCTTGTGGAAAAATTTGATAATATCGTTCAACCGCCTGTACATACCTGTCAATCTGCTTTTCAACGATTTCCGGAGCCTGGCCGTAGAGCTTTGCCAGCAATTGCCTGCCTTTATCGGAATTCAACTTCTCTTTAAGCTGCTCCAAAGTTATCATAGCCTTTTTACCTCCCAACTTAAACGATTTATCTAAATAGAGCATTTGCTAATATACCGTGTATTTACCAGCTGGTCTACGGCGTAAATTATATCACCACATCCCATGCAGAGATGTTGTGGCTCACACGCTCACTGCTGACTCCCTGCTTAGCCGCAGACTCGCCAGTTACTTTGGTGTACATATATTTTTACCCGCAATTCATCTCCATCTTGTAGAAGATATAAAATATACACATACACATTAAAAGCGCTCCGTCGACGGTAAAGCCAGTCAAACCCTCCTTATCCCAGCCATCTCCAGAAAGCGATCAAAAGCCTGACGCCCTTCTTTCGTAGCCTTAAACACGCCGGCATGATGCAACACCTGCAGGCACTTCTCGCCCACCGAATCCTTGATTATCCTGCGGGCAGCTTCATCATCAAGATTGGTGCCGTACTTGCTAATCAACTCTTTAATCCAGTGAAGGTGTTTATTGAGCGGATGAGACTCGTGATAGGTATCATCGCTCACAGGCTTTTTACCCGTCAATATATCGCAAATGTCTGCAAGTTCATCCTTCAGGCGCCCGGGGAGTATAAACAGCCCCATTACCTCGATAAGCCCTATATTCTCCTTCTTTATATGGTGGAGCTCTTGGTGTGGATGGAATATGCCCATAGGATGTTCTTCGCTGGTACGGTTATTCCTGAACACAAGGTCAAGCTCATAGAGACCATCCTTGCCTATCCTAGCAATCGGGGTAATGGTGTTATGGGGCACTTTCTTTCCCTTTTCATTTGTGGTAAATGCCAAAATATCCACCGACGGGTCGGAGTAACCCCTCCACAGGTGAAGCAGCTTATCGGCCAGCTCCACCAACGCCTGCGGCTTTGCATGGCGAAGCCTTAATACCGACATGGGCCAGTGAACCACACCCATAGTGACATCTGGATACTCCTCTGACTTCAGGTAATACTCAACGGAGGCCTTTTCCATAGGAAAAGTATAGTAACCCCCTTGAAAGTGGTCGTGATTGAGTATGGACCCTCCCACAATGGGAAGGTCGGCATTGGAGCCAATGAAATAATGGGGGAAATACTCAAGAAAATCAAAAAGGCGTTCAAAGGTCTCCCGGCTGATTTTCATGGGAACATGTTGCTCGCTCAACACAATGCAGTGCTGGTGATAATACACATATGGCGAATATTGAAAATACCACTGCTCACCCCTGAGCTTGATGGGCAGCACTCGAAGGGTCTGCCGCGCAGGATGGTTGATTCGTCCGGCATAACCCACGTTTTCGGGACACAGCAGGCATTTGGGATATCCCACCTGCGGTGCGTTTTTAAGGGCAGCTATCTCCCTGGGGTCCTTCTCGGGTTTTGTAAGGTTGATAGTTATCTCTAGCTGACCAAACTCGCTCTCATACTGCCACTTTATGTTGCGGGCAATGCGGCTTACGCGTATGTAATCGGATTTTTGACAGAGATTATAGAAATCATCAGTAGCGGCTTTGATACCTTTTTCAGCCTTTATCCTGTTAAAACGCTCAATTACCTCCGACGGTTTTGGCATCAAAAGCCCCATTATACGCGTGTCAAACAGGTCTCTGTAGGTAAGCGTGTCTTCAGGTATAAGCCCCCGCTGTACGGCATAGTCCAGCAGTTCTTCCAGTATAGGCGTTGCCGTCTCGGGCACCTCCAGGCTTTCAAGGTCTAGAGGCTGCGGATAAGGCTGGTCTATCTTTAGAAGGTCCAGCAGCTGATTCCTGGTATAGGTGACATCAAATTTAGAAATCATGTCATTAGCCAATGCAAAAGCCAGCAGCCTTTCAACCAGATACGCCGCACGTTGCTGCAGTTCGTCCATGTTTACACCCCTTTCGGCTGGTCGTTGCGGCAACCATCGCCGTGTTGACAACAGAAAGATTTATCTTCAACACAATGGACAAAGTAAGAGCCGTTCTCCTTGTTCATCCCAGTGACAATTATAGCATATTATACTTCAGCATTCCACAAAATAACCAAATGCGTCAGGCAAAAAGGGTTAAAGATTGATTCTGCTGCAAACTTAACTTGCTCAATGTAGCTTGATAAAATAACGCTTATGCATGTAATTTTTCGCTTACTGTCATTTTTCTTCGAAATTGCCGCGGTACCAAGCGACTGACTAATTTTTGCAGCTCACATTCAATAAAATTTCGTTTTGAAAAGCAAAATTTAACTTTACACCAAAATCTAGATTAAATGGCTCTAGCACTACGAACCAAGCTCAGCGTTCACAACATCATGGCGTTCTTGCCTTTCAATGTTTTCAAGGATTAACAGCAACATAACGCTGACCCCAAAGGTGACCATGATGAGCACAAAAGGAAGCTTTGGCGATACAGAGGAAAGCAACCCTCCTATATAGCCAAAGGGCGTTGTAAGCCCCAGTACCAACACATACAGGATGGACATGACCTTGGCCCTGTCTTCGTCGTTTATGCTGTTGGCCACCAGAGATTCAACAAAGGGATAGATCAATGCCATGCCTGTAGCCCCAATAGCCACGGCAAGCACCGAAAGATAAAATCGCCCCGACGGGGACAGCACGAAGATGCAATTGCTTATTATAGACAACACATACCCCCACAAAAGCGGACGGGTGATTTTGAGTTTCCCCAAAGTAGGCATGACGAACAGGTATATAAACAGCATTATGGCAGACGTAATAGTTGCAAACGTTGCAATGGTTCCCTCAGAAAGCCCAAGTCCCTTGGTGTAAAGAATTGCCGAAAAGGTGTTGCGCAGGGTGATTTGTACGTTATTAAAGAGCATAAGCGCAAAGGCCAACAAGGTATGTGGGGTTTTCAAAAGGTGTATGCATATCCTTCTATACTCACTAAATATCTCCATGATATTGAATCCCTTTGTAGTCCGCATCTTTATAAGCCCCATCTTTGTCTCGTGGGTAATCCTATTTCTAATAAAAAACATGCTGGTCATGGAGACAAAGGCAAATAAATAAAGCCCCCTCATGGCAGGAACCACGCCATACCTTTTAACGAGCCACCCCGCAATGGGTGCAAAAAATCCCGCTAAAAGCCCTGCAACCTGAATCCAGGTATACACGTGTACCCTCTCTTCAGGGCTGGTATCCTCTACCAGCAAACAGGTCCACGAGGTGTGCACTATTCTAAAAAAGCTGTTCACTATGCTGGCTGCCAAAAAATAATAAAAGTTCTGTGCAAGAGCCCATATAAGTACCGCCAGGCTCCAGCCGATACAGTCAAATATGAGGGTAGTCCTCTTTCGCCCCAGCCTGTCTGTGATATATCCGCTTATAAACGAAAAGAACATTTGGAAGAACAACCCTACCGAAGTTATAATACCTATGTGCTCATCAGTGCAACCCAGTTCAAGCATGTACACCGACGCATAAGGAATAAAAAGATTATAAGGTATTCCCCACAGAGGTTCAACCACTAAACATCCCCTTGCGTTACCCTTAAAGCTTTTTAATATATTCCACGACTCTTGAAGCTGTTTTTTGATTATACCCAACCCCATCCCCACCCTCTTTTTTTATGCACATTCAACCTTATTTTGATAATACCAACGCAAGCCTGATAAGCAAAAAAATAAGCCCGGCTAAAAAGAACAAGCCGAGCATCATTATACTTGATATTGGGAGATTAAGCAAGGAAGTGCGTAATTTTTTGTCCGTGTCTCTGTAGTGAATTTCCCACAAAAACACTATTTATTTCTTTTTTCTTGACAATAATCAAATTCCCACTCCTGCCCTGATAGTTGCCTATACTTTTGACTTTGTCAGTTAAAGTTTCAAAAACCTTAAAATCAAACCATTTTTTCCTTTTTTAAATACGCAAATTGTACCCATACCTATCCCTTACCAGGTAAAAAAGCCCTCGCTTCTTCAATGGATAGGACATTATTGGGTGGCGCCATTCGTAATACCCCCAATACCTTGTTCGCTTCTTCGCTCAGTTTCATCTTGAGCAAGTAAAGTTAACCGTTTATTTCCACCTCCATAAACGTCATCGAATTTAAAGTCTCCCTTATTTTGTTGGGACTCATCATAATCCCTTTCGTCTTCAAAACTTCTCATCAACCGCAATCGCTTCTTCGTTGACAATATTAATTTCTTCCTGTTACCTCATTAATTTTGTTGTTTTTGCTAAAACTAAAATCTCTAAAATTACTCCTGTTCTGCAAATTTAAAATCTAAATTACCAATATTGGTTATACAATCCAATATTATAAGATAATGATCCCTTTTTTAGGCAACTAACTTTAATTTGGCGTATATATCCATTAATGGAACATCCTTCTTTGCATGGTAATACACAAAATTTATAAAATCTTTGATAACCTCCTTCTTCATGTGTTGTATTGTATCCCCTATTGTCTCAAAATTTAGATTCTTCCGTGTTACCCTATAATATTCTAAAAAGTTATAAGCCAGAAAACAAAGTAACATATACCTCTCAATAGAAACAAGGCTCCTTACTCTGTACTCATCAAAACCTAGATTCTCCTTCAAATACTGATAGCTGGTCTCTATCGTCCAACGTACCGCATAGTACCTCAATATTGCCTTACTATCAAGTTCTATGTCAGTAGAAAGAATACACACAGGAGCTTCAAAGCCATCTTTCTTAACTTCATAGGAAATTAACAGAACAGCATTATCAAATGTACCGACTTTCCCCTCATATCGATATACCCTGTACTCCTTACCCTCAACGGTAACTAGGTCAAGGGTAGATGGCTCAATGTACTTCATAAACTGAGAAATCTTAATCTTGACTCCGCAAGGAGATATCGTCTTATTGGGTTTAACGCACCCAATAACATGATACCCTTTACTTAAAGCTTCTTCAACTAGCGAGGTACTTGTATACCAGCTATCAGTTAAAACATATAGCTGTCTAATATTTGAGGGAGTATGAAATTCCTTTATAAATCCTTTGGCAATATCTACTTTGCTCTCAAATTTAATCCCTAGCTCCTTGCACTTCTCCTCCCTATAATAAGGTTTGAAATGAAAGGGCATAGCATATGGTCCAGCTACAAAATTTGAGGTCACTACACAATGAGACCAGCAAGTCTTGTCTTCTGTATGGGAGTAATGAAAATCTAATCCTTCCATATGTTTAGTTCTTATATCTTTCAAGTTGGTAGTATCATCAATAACCAGAAAACCAACCTCACCTGGTCTTATGTTGTGTTCTAGATGATAACTAAGAAAGCTTATACGGTTTCTGTTCAATTGTTTATCATCCCAGGGGAATTTACTCAAAAACCTGTAAATACAGCTCTTATCCTTAGAAGTCACAACATTCTCTGCTATTTTGGATATCGATAGTTTGCCTTCAATCTGGATGCTGCCTTCCACCATTGTAATTAAATGATTAAATTGTGCTTTGTTCATTCCATAATTTACATCTTGCAAAAAGGCAACTAATTCGTTATCATGATTTACAATGGTTGTTGGCATAGTTACTAACCCCCTGTGATTGTTTTTTTATGATAAATCAATTTACCACAGGTTTAGTAATTATGCCATATTTAATTTTTGGTAACTCTACCAATTCCGCTTTTATTTTTGCAGAACAAGAGTAAAATTATCTTTTCTTACACTCTCAATTCAACTAATCGCTTTTCCTCTGAATTTTTACGATCCACTCAACATCCAAACCCCCTTAGACACAGCGCTTCTTATTACTCCTTTATCAACTCAGGATTTCGCACAAAGGGATCAGCCAGCGACATATGCCCAAACTCATTAGTTATTTTTCCGTTTACCAAAAATTGAATCTGCTTGACGTTATCGGTGTTAACAGGATCAGTGAGAGAGTTTACGATGGCGTAAAGGGCCATAATCTCACCCGTGCTCCCAAGCCCTGAAGCATTAAACTTTGATGGTAGATTCACAAAAGCGGTTTTTCCGCTTACATACGCCTTAATATCGCCCACTGAAATATTAGGCGGAATGACTGCCGCGTGCTTTTCTTGACAAGGACCCTCAATCAGCTCATTTAATATCTCATTTACTACATCTTTAGAATCATTACTTATAATCCTATACTCCGGAACTAGGTTCATCGCATCTTTATCGCTGAAATACACCTTGATCCTTCTACCCAGCCTAAAAGGCAAGCTGTCCTTGTCAAACCTTACATTTAAACCCATGGATACCACAGGCATGCCCACGTATTCGCCATTTTCATTCTGGTAATATACCCTTATCCAGTCCACGCCAGGTAAACCTACTAAGCTATAAACGAGGGAACCCACCATCAAGGTTTCAGAGTTGATTTCCCTGTTAAAAGATGATTTAAATTCTTTTGAAAAATACAGTTCAACTCCTTTTGATGAGTCTCCATCCTCAACAAACTTAACGCTCATAAGCTGCGTTCCATTGGGTATAGTAGGATACAGCCCCCAATCTACGTTTACTGGTCCCTTTATTAATTCACCCACGATGGCCTCAACGTATTTCCCTTGACTGACGGGAATATCCCTTATTTCTGGAACTAAAAATCTCTTCTTACCATCCTGAAAATATATTTCCCTTTTAATATATCTCACATCGCCTTGCGAAATGAGTTTCTGCTCTTCCAATCTAATTTGCTCTACATCATTTGGGTATTTCTCCAAAAGCCCCAAAATCTGTCCATCATCCTTACCATTATGAGTGAGTTCCCGCCCTTCCACGTATATCTTCACATACTTTGCTCCTTGCGTCTCCAATATGGTGTTTACCAGCGCAGCCCTGGCAACAGATATATCTTCGCTTTCCAAAAACTCCTTTGACAAGTATACGCTTACCACTTCCCCATACTGTTCTACTTTTTGTAACTCCACGTTAGGAGATACAACAGGTTTAAGCGTTTTAACCTTTGGCCCTTTCAAAAATTGCCTTATAACCTCATCCAAAATTCGATCGGTATCCCTAATGTTAATAGTTCGTCTTTCAGGTTCTAACTGATCGGTATCAGGATTATAAAAATACAACACCATATCAACAGGATAGGCGTCATTGTCTTCTAATACATACAAATTCTCACTTTTCTCAGAATCTTTTAAACTTTTAAATAGATGGCTTTGAGTTGATTCCCCCCTACTTTGCTGTGTTTCCATCTTTTCCTCCACCCTACTTCTCGGTGTTGCGCTACAGGAGGCAAACATCATAACCATAACTGCAGACGCAATCGTTAGGGCAATTACCCGAATGCACCTATACACCTTTACGATCCCTCCTTTGTCGTCAGCCTGTTGACCATTCTCCGTTGTCTACTAAATTACATCACCATCCTTACATGTTATTTATTCACAACCAACACCTGATGAGACTTTTACTAATTCTTAGTCACATTCTCAAAATATAACCAATTTTATACTAGCATCACTTTCAATCTTCTTTAGATTCTCCACTCTATTTAAATGACTTCTCCCTCTACAACACAATTATTGAACATTAGCAAAAAACCCCGGCAGCCTTACCTTCCAAATTCCCTCCTCATTTACCACCCTCAACACATCGCTGTCACGGCTTTCCTTTTTGCCATTGACATACTTAATTGCATATGTTAGCGTAACAAAAGCCTCCCCGTCCGGTTTAATCTCCTCGCTCATTATAAAATTGTTACTGTCAAACTCTACCCCTGCAATATAAGCCGAATATACCTTTTGTATCTCCTCTATAGGTGGGCGTTCACTCCCATCAGCATTCTTTCGTGCCAAGAAAGCATCGATTCTTTCCCAATCTGGTTCCCCTGCAAGAGAATTAAAAATTTGCCTTACCGTCTCAGAGGGGCTTAGAATAAAATTCTTGTTACGCGTAAGGGCCATAACAGGGTTACCCTTGTCAACATTTACCGTCTGTGAGGCTATAAGTTCAGCACCAATTTCCTCATAGCTAAGCGCCCGGTTATTGACTAAAATTTTCACCCTGTTTACTCCATCTAGTTCCGTCAACGAATTTACAATAGAATAAATGCACAGCCTCTTCATCTGAGCCAATACATTTGCTTTTTGCTCTTCCGGCACGTTATTTTTTCGCACCGCGGCAAGGTCAATATTACCCTTAAACTCCTCGCTTAAATTTACAAATACCGTATCGCCGTTACGGGTAACATCCAGCACCTTGACGTTAGGAGGCATTATAGCTACTCGTTCAAATTTTGTTGGCCCTTTTAATAGCTCAGATACTACCACGTACTCAAGCGACTGACTCCCCTTTTGCGCTACCCTTTTTTCAGGCACCAAATAATCGGCCAGATAGTGCTTGAAATACAGAGTCACATTGACCTGGCTGATTGGAGGCTCAGGGTTTATATACTTCTGCTGCTGTTTACCCCCCAAATTGCTTCTCCTGTTAAAAAATATTATCCTGTCAAAAAGAGCATTACACCCTGTAAGGATAGCAATTATAGCCAAAATCAACGCCAATATTGAAAAACGCTTTAAAGCCTGCATTTCCCTATCCCTTCTCCACCGTTATCGTTTTTATTATAACAAATTATTTTTACAAAAAATTTAAATAACTCTAACAAAATAACAACTTCTCATTGCTTTTCACTTTTAAGCGGCAGTTCTACATAAAAAGTACTGCCCTTCCCTTCCTCGCTCACCACTCGTATATTTCCACCATGTTGCAATACAATCTTCTGCGCTATAGAGAGTCCCAAACCTGTGCCACCTGTAGCTCTAGACCTTGCCTTGTCCACCCTGTAAAACCTCTCAAATATATGTGGCAAGTCTTTAGCTGGTATGCCAATACCTGTATCGCTCACCTTTATTACAGCATTTTCTACTCCTTTATAAACCTCAACGGTTACTCTACCGCCCTCAGGAGTATATTTAATTGCATTATCTACAATGTTACTTACCACTTGACGCAACTTCACTGCGTCACCATACACCGTCAAGTGGTCATCATAAAAAGTCTCCAGCCGTATGTTTTTATGGTGAGCCAAAATCTGCAAACCTTTTACAGTGCTGTCAACCAGTTCTACCAGGTCCACTGGTTCCTGTTTTAACTGTTCGCCCTCAGTATCTATTTTTACCAACGTCAACAAGTCGTTTATAATCGCATTCAACCTATCTATTTCCGAATTTATATCCTCCAAAAATTCTCTATAAATAGAAGGGTCATCAACATCCATATGAAGGAGGGATTCCGTCAATACCTTAATAGCACTCAAAGGTGTTTTAAGCTCATGAGAAGCGTTTGAAACAAATTCGTTACGTGCCTTATCAAGATTTTCAAGCTTTTCACTCATGATATTGAACGCTTCGGCCAACTGCCTTAACTCCTTGCTCCCTCGTATCTTCACACGCTGATCTAAATATCCCTGACTCATCTTCTTGATGACATTAGTCAATTCTTTGATAGGTTGTGTGATAAATCCGGATATTATATAGCTGGCCGTGATAATAATAGCGCTAATAATGATTAGATATGCGCTCACCCTGGTTTTTACCTCGGCCAACATGTGCTCAATCCTAGACAGCGAAGTAGAGATAATTACCATACCAATTATACCTTGTTTCTCATGTTGAATCGGAGCATAAGTATACAGCACCAGCTTTGGCTCACGTGACCCCTCTGGCCTTATATACAGCTCTTTAGGCTCCACCCTCTCCCCCGCCAGCACGGCATTAATTTCAGGGAAAACCTCACTTAAGTCCTGTTTTAAAAGGCTGTCAGACCCTCTCACTATGTTATAGGAATCGTAGTCAACCACCCCATGCTTGTTTAATATAAGTATCCGGGTGGCTTCCAGCTCTTTGTTGAAGATCTCCTCTCCCAAAGCCTGAAGGTCATACACTATGCTAGCAAGAATGTCGGGATCACCGCTGGCATAATCATAAGCAACAGCCTGAGCAACCCAGTTAGCATACAGCCTAAAAGCATTCTTCTTATTATCGATCATATATTTCCCTATAATATCCAAAACAGATACGCCGATAAAGGTAAATCCTATTAAAATTATTACCAAATAAGTGATCACTATCTGCCATCGAAGGCTTAAAAAAAAAGTCCTATTTGTCAGCAAAATAGTACCCCACTCCCCATTTTGTAAATATAAACTCGGGCTGGCTAGGATTTTTCTCTATCTTCTCTCTCAACCGGCGTATGTGAACATCCACTGTTCTCACATCGCCAAGATACTCATACTTCCATATGAGTTCCAGCAAATTTTCACGGGTATAGACCTTGCCAGGATTAGTGGCAAATAACTTGAGCAGCTCAAATTCCTTTGCGGTCAGATTGACTTCCTTACCATCTATAGTCACGCTGCGATTTGCTAGATTGATGGTCATATTTTTAATTCGGATAACCTGATGATCGTTTTTTGCAACCTCATTCATCCTTCTAAAAATGGCTTTGATCCTAGCCTTTAACTCCAAAATATTAAACGGCTTGGTTATATAGTCATCGGCACCATATTCCAGGCCTAGTATCTTGTCCATATCCTCACCTTTAGCCGTCAGCATTATAACAGGCACTGACGATTTCTCCCTTATCCTTTGTAGTACCGTCAAGCCATCCACTTTAGGAAGCATTACGTCCAGAATAACTAGGTCATATTGATTGGCCTCAAACATCCTTATAGCTTCCTCTCCATCATAGGCAGCATCAATCTGATAGCCATCTCTTTCGAGGCTAAACTTAAGCCCTTTTACAATAGCAGGCTCATCATCCACCACCAACAGCTTTTTTGACATAAGCCCTGTCCCTTCCTTTCAAACCCTTTCATACACAAATTTTATTGTACCATATGCCCAATACAAAATCAATTTTGCCGGTCAATCGGGTCAAGGGTGTCTCCCAGAGTATAGGATGCAAAAACCCATCAGTCATGCTCAACAATCAGTTGACTGTAATTAAATCCTTAATCTGCTCAAACGTTTTTTCACCGATCCCCGATACGTTTTTAATCTCTTCTATGGACTTAAATGGCCCGTTTTGCTCTCTATATTCTATAATCCTTTTTGCTTTGCTGGGCCCAATACCCGGCAAGGTATCCAGCATAGCCTCATCTGCGGTATTAATATTCACTTTCTGCTGTCCCTTCCCTGATGCAATGCCCGACGTAGTATTTGAAACATTAGGATCAGGGACCATCAACTCTTCTCCTTTCTTAGGAATTTTATACATGCCCTCATCCTGCACCTTCAAAGCCAGGTTTACCCTTTCAAGGTCAGCCTCCTCTGTAGCTCCGCCCGCCAGCTCAAGCACGTCTATCAGACGGCTTCCTTCTTCTACCTCTATAACCCCTGGATATCTTACCGCCCCTACTATGTATACCTTTATCTTTTTAACGGGCTGGTTAATTACGCCCTCTTTCGAAACAGGTTGGCTTACTTTATCCTGACCACCTTGCCCACCATCTTCCAATTGGGACACCACCACAATATCCTGCTCCCCGCGTGCGGCTGCCGGCCTAACGTTATCAGCAAATACATCCTTTAAAATGTATCCCGTCACTAACAAAACCAGAATAGTACCAAACACAAGCAGAACCCTTTTTTGATTGAGATCAAGGTTGAGCATAAAACCTCCACCCCGTAAACCAATTTCTGCACAAAGAGAGGTATAATTGCTGAACTGGTCCATCGAAGTTTGGAAAAACATTTTCGAGAATATTTTACCACATTTTTGCAACCAATTCACCATTCTTCAACTTTTTCTGTACAAACCCACCGATAATTTGTTATACTAAAAAGGCGAAATATCATTACAAGGGTAAGGAGTTTTGATGATGAAACGATTTTGGGCTTTATTAGCAGCATTATTTGTGCTATCATTTCATATTCAATCATCAGCTGCCATGCTCAACCCTAAAGACGCCGCCAAGCAAGTTGAAAGTTCTGGCTCAGCAGAAACTACACAGCCTCCAACTGCTTCAGAAATATTAAACCTCGATGCTGAAGGCGCCGTCCTCATCGAACAGGAAACCGGTAAAGTGTTATATGAAAAGAACAAGGATGAAAAGCTGTATCCTGCAAGTACAACCAAAATCTTAACGGCTCTGCTGGCAATAGAAAACGGAAACCTGGATGAAATAGTTACGGTAGGCAACGAGGCCAACCTGGCACCAAGGGACAGCAGCCTAGCCTGCATCGATATAGGTGAACAGATAACGCTGAAAGACCTGTTGGTGGGTCTTTTGGTATCTTCAGGCAATGATGCCGCCCTTACCATAGGCGCTCATATAGGCCGCATTGTAGCAGGTAACCCCGCCTTACCATACAATCAGGCGCTAGACAAGTTTTATGAGCTCATGAACAAAAGGGCCGCAGACTTGGGGGCCACCAACTCCCATTTTGTCAATCCTCACGGCTATCATAACAAAGACCATTATACCACAGCATATGACTTGGCTTTGATTGCAAGAGAAGCCATGAAACATGAAGCCTTCAGGGAAATCGTAAAGATTACTTATAGAGAATATCCTGACTGGAACGAAGTCGACAAAAACGACCCAAGCAAAAAAGCCACTCGTTACTGGGTCAATAAAAATAGGCTGCTGGACGAAAAAAGCGAATATTATTACCCTTATGCTACTGGCATTAAAACTGGCTATACATCGTATTCGGGCCATTGTCTGGTTTCGTCGGCCACAAAAGATGGCTTAAGCCTCATCGCTGTGGTACTAAAAAGTACGCGGGATGGGCAGTGGCTCGACTCAATAAAACTGCTGGAATATGGATTTGAGCACTACACTATATATGAACCCTTAAAGCAGGGGCAGGTAGTTGCTACTACCCAGGTGAGCAATCACGCCTCCGAAGATCCAGGGGCTGTGGACATTGTGGCAGCACAGGGATTTCGGGATGTAATAGCAAAAGAGGACGTGAACAATATACAGCAAAACATTGAATGGTATTACACTGACGAAAATAATCAACTACATCTTGAAGCTCCTGTTTACAAGGGGCAGGTGGTAGGGAAACTCACTTATACTTTGAACGGCAAAACCATAGGAGAAAGTGACCTTATCGCCGCAAGGGGCATAGAAAGAAAAAAGACTATAATTGACATGATAACCCCCGGGTCTGGAGATAAATTAGCTACCAGCGGCAAAGAACATTCCCGTTCATTGATTGTGGTTGTTGTATTGCTCCTTGCATTTATCGGCGCAGCATTTTACACCCTAAAGCGCAGAAGGCGAAGAAGATATATTCTGCGGCGGTATCGATAAGATTCTTTACTAAAACTTCATATGTGGTATATATATATAAAATGGGGGATTTCCATGAAAGTAATTAAAAGAGATGGGAGAACACAAGAATTTGATATTGAAAAGATTAAACTCACCCTGGAAAAGGTATCCGATGAGTTAAATGAACCTTTCACAAAGTCAGACATCGATAACATGACTAGAGAAATATATAAGGCCATATTGAGCATGGGAAAAGAATATATACATTCTTTCGAAATACACCGCATTGTGGTAGAGCAGCTCAAAGCTGCCGGCTTCGCCCATATAGCACAGGCATACGACGATTACCAAAGAAAACATTAGCACGTGTTCTTTAAATAGAAAGAGGGGGATATCCTAGACGAATATCCCCCTCAATTGCTCTTTCCGTGGTCATTTTATCATTACCTCAACTTTCCCATCATTTGAGACTGATGGCACAAAGTCGTCTTTATTTTACCACAATGTTGACCAACTTATTGGGCACCACAACCACTTTTACGATGCTCTTGCCATTTATGAATTCCTGTATCCTACTTAAGTTTAGCGCCATATTCTGAACCTCTTGCTGAGAAGCATCTACCGGCACCATCATGCGATCCCTGACCTTACCGTTGACCTGCACAACCACTTCAACCTCTTCCCGTACCAGAGCCTGCGGGTCGTAAGCAGGCCAGGATTGAGCGTGTATGCTCCCCTCATGGCCGGTTAGCTCCCACAATTCTTCTGTGATGTGCGGTGCAAACGGCGCCAGCAGCAACAGCAGATGGGTGATGGCTTCGCCCAACACCGACATATTCTGCTGCGACTCGTCAACCTTATCCCTATACTGCTGTATAGCGTTCACCATCTCCATGATGGCGCTTATGGCCGTATTGAAATTGAACCTCTCCTCTATGTCAACCGTTACACGCTTAATGGTGTTGTGCACAACGTACCTGAGCTCTTTATCACTCTCAGAGAAGTTAGCGGGCTTGTCGCCTATGTTGTAATGCTTGCACGCATCCTTGCACTCATTGACCAGTCTCCATACCCTGTTGAGGAAACGGTAACATCCTTCAACCCCCTGGTCGCTCCACTCAAGGTCCTTTTCGGGCGGTGCTGCGAAAAGTATAAACAGCCTGGCGGTATCAGCGCCATACTTGGCCACAATATCCTCGGGACTTACTATATTGCCCTTGGACTTTGACATCTTGGAGCCGTCCTTGAGCACCATCCCCTGCGTGAGCAGATTGGTAAAAGGTTCATCCACCGGAGACAGCCCTATATCGTACAGCACCTTGGTGAAGAACCTGGCATACAGAAGGTGAAGTATGGCATGCTCCACCCCGCCCACGTACTGGTCTACCGGCATCCAATATTCGGCTTTTTGGCGGCTAAAAGGCGCCTCGGTATTCTTGGGGTCGGTAAACCTCAAGAAATAGAATGACGAACATACAAATGTATCCATGGTATCGGTCTCACGCCTTGCCGGGCCACCGCACTGCGGACAGGTGGTGTTAACAAACGATTTGCTTTCAGCCAGCACCGACTGCCCTTTGCCGGTAAACTTCACATCGGTGGGCAGTATCACCGGCAGCTGATCCTCGGGTACCGGCACGATACCGCATTTATCGCAGTATATAATAGGTATGGGTGCTCCCCAGTAACGCTGGCGGGAAATCAGCCAGTCCCTCAACCTGTAGCTTACATGCCTCTTGCCTATACCCTTTTCTTCTATGTATTCGATGATCTTTTGCATGGCCTCCGTATTAGACAGGCCATCAAACGGCCCGGAATTTATCATTATGCCCTGCCCTTCAAAGGCATGTTTTAAATTATATACGTCTACACTATCATCTTCCGGCTTGATGACGGGAACTATTGGCAATCCGTACTTGGTGGCAAATTCGAAGTCGCGCTGGTCGTGAGCCGGAACGCCCATCACGGCACCCGTCCCATAATCCAGCAATACGTAGTTTGCTATATACAGCGGGACCCTCTGTCCGCTCAACGGATTGATGGCATATCGCCCGATAAATACGCCTTCCTTCTCGGTCTCCTCCGACGTGCGCGTGATCTCGTTCATGTACTGCATCCTGTCTATAAAGACGCGCACATCGCTTTCATATTCGGTGCCCTCAACCAGCTTGAGTACCAGCGGATGTTCAGGCGCCAGCACCATATAAGTCACGCCGTAAATGGTGTCAGGCCTTGTGGTAAAGACGGTGATGGTCTCCTCGCTGCCCTCCACCTTGAAATCCACCATGGCGCCTTCGCTGCGGCCGATCCAGTTCTGCTGCATCACTTTTACCTTTTCCGGCCAACCGGTCAACCGGTCAATGTCCTTGAGCAAACGCTCGGCATAGTCGGTGATCTTGAAGAACCACTGTTCCAGGTCCTTTTTGCCTACCAGCGTACCGCAGCGCTCGCAGTGCCCATTGACCACCTGTTCATTGGCCAGCACCGTGCTGCAAGAGGGACACCAGTTGACAAATGCTCGTTTCTTATATGCCAACCCTCGCTTAAAGAACTGCAGGAACATCCACTGGGTCCACCTGTAGTAGCTGGGATGGCAGGTAGCCACCTCTCGTTCCCAGTCATAGCTTATTCCCAAGCCTTTTAATTGCTCTCTCATGTTGTTTATGTTGTCCCATGTCCACGTACTGGGGTGGATTTGGTGGGCGATGGCAGCGTTTTCAGCCGGCAAACCAAATGCATCCCACCCCATGGGATGCAGGACGTTGTATCCTTGCATGGTCCTATACCTGGCTATGACATCGCCTATGGAATAATTTCGCACATGCCCCATGTGCAGTTTACCCGACGGATAAGGGAACATCTCCAGCATGTAAAACTTCTTTTTTGTAGGGTCCTCCACCCTGCGAAAAGCCTTCTCCTTCTCCCATCTCTCCTGCCACTTTTTCTCAATCTCACTGAATCTGTACTCCATAACAAAATTCCCTCCATATTAAAGTAAACCGCTCCATCTTAATTAACAGAAGATGGAGCTTTCTGCCTCAACCACATCACTAGCGTTTCCGCGTGCGGAAGCTTTAGTGTCGACTGTCAACCGATAGGGGTAAACTGTCGGCCCATAACCTCTCCAGATTGTAAAAAGCCCTATCCTCCCGATGAAAAATGTGTACCACCACATCGCCGTAATCCACAGCCACCCATCTACCGTGCCTATATCCTTCTTGCCCTCGGGCTTCTATGCCTTGTTCTCTTAAAGCCTTCATCATCTCGTCGCACAAAGCCCTTACCTGTATCTCGGTATTGCCACTGGCTATAACAAAATAATCGGCTATAATAGTCAAGTGGCTTATCTCAAGTACAACCACGTCCATTGCCTTTTTGGCATCCAAAATCTTCGCAATCTGCAAAGCCAACTCCTTTGCGTTATTATGCAACTCCTTCCCCCCATCTGCGTTTTCTTTTCTTTATTATATCCAATATACACAATTTGTCAACATAAGGAGAATCAGCCCGGCAGTTTTTGTAGCTTAAATCTCTTTAACATGTCATTCCATGCCTCAACCGTTCGGGGATGCAGAAAGCGGTCGGTATCCAAAACATATTTAATGGTTCGTCGTACCGCCAGCAATACAGCCTTATCCAGGTCTTCCATGGCTACACGCCTCAACTCCTCCACCTCTGGAAAATCCCTGTTGGGCTCTATGTAATCAGCCAGGTATATTATCTTATCAAGCAATGACATATTCCTTTTCCCAGTGGTATGGCACTCAATAGCGCTCAATATCTCGGGGTCTTGTATCCCAAACACCTGCCTGGCCATCACTGCCCCCACAGGCCCGTGCAATAAAGCCTCAACCCGGAACTCCTCAGGTCCAAGCTCTATCCCAACCTCCAACGCCTTGCCTATCATTTCTTCCCTCACCAAACCCTTAGCGCAATCGTGAAGCAGCCCCGCAATCCTCGCCTTGGCCACATCTGCACCGTACCTTTTCGCCAGCATGACAGCACTATCTCTGACACCCAAAGAATGCTCATACCTCTCCTCATCCATCAAAGTCCTGAGTTTTTCACACATCTCACTTTCCTGCATCATCTCGACCATCACATTACAAACCTCCTGTTGTCAAAATTGGACATACAAACGGTTATTGCTAATATACTCTTCCACCCTCTGCGGCACAAGATAGCGGATCGACTTCCCCTGCCTTATCCTATCCCTGATATATGTAGAAGATATATCGAGCAGCGGTCCTTGTACGGTATGCACAGACGCCCCCATGGTTTCCTTTAAAAATTGAACTTCCATTTCGACCACTTCATACCCAGGCCTTGTATACACCACAAATTGGCAGTATCTCACCACTTGCGATGCTTCTCTCCAGCCCTTGACTTCGGGCAAAGTATCGCTGCCTATTATGAAAAAAAACTCTACATTTTCAGGGTATATCCTTTTAAGCTCCCTTAAAGTGTCAACGGTATAAGTAAAACCTTCCCTTTTTACCTCTATATCGCTTATCTCAAAATAAGGGTTGTCCATTATGGCCAACCTGACCATCTCATACCTGTGAATAGCTGGCGTAACGGTGTATCCCCGTTTGTGGGGAGGGATACCGGTAGGGATAAAGAGCACCTTATCCAAATGGCATTCCTGCCTTGCTACCTCTGCAATTATGAGATGGCCTATATGTATGGGGTCAAAAGTTCCCCCTGCTATGCCCAACCTCACAGGCTGTATATCTTTATCATAGGCAACAGACGCAGCCCAATTTTTGGTAATGCTCGTCACCTCAAATCCCGCCCTTTTCAGGAGTTGTTGAATACAACACTCGTACAGTTGTGGCAAATTGTGGATACCATCCAATTCCCCGTAAGTAACTGTTGAATACACTCCCCCTTATGCCATTTTACCAAATTAAAGTGTCCATGCTGACAGCATGTAAACCGATATTTATTATAACACAAATTCATCCAAAACGATGAATAAACAAACGCCTTTTAGGGAAAAATTTCCTAAAGGGAGGTTTTGTAGCATGAATTCTTTGAAACGGCTTTTTTCAAAAATAAGCGAATGGAATTATTACATTGAAGGAGATAAGCCCGCATCAATTTTAAGCTGGGTGGTAGATGCCATAATATTGAGCATACTCACCCTTTGCATGTCATACCTATGGTTTGTTTACCAGTCTAAAATTCCCTGGCTGTCACTCATATTTGCTTTAATGGCAACAGCGACCGTTAACATAGTATATTTACAATGGAGAGCAGGGCAGTTCAAAAGAAAAAAACAGGCGAAACTCAATAAAATAGCTGCCGCCCACAGAATAAAAAGCCTTATGCAGCTTACGCCCACACAGTTCAAATGGCAGCTTGCCAAGGCACTGCTGCACAGTGGAAAATTTGAAGACATAAAAGTAGGCAAAAAGTTTTTGAAGGCTAAATACGATGGCAGGCAAGCGCTCATAAGCTTTTATCATACACCTTATAGCCAACAGGTACCTCCTTTTGAAATATATAAATTTTTAAATGTACTAAAACACAGCGGATATACAACAGGTTTTTACTTTACCTTATCAAGCTTTAGCAATACGTGTAATGCCATCCTTCAAGACCATGATGACATCGAGCTTCACCTCATCGATGGAAATAACCTGATCAAAATAATGGAAAAGGCAGGTATTTTCAATGACTCGGATGCCATAAAACTGCACCTTAGGGACGAAATTGAAAAATCAAAAATTAAGAAGAAGCAGGCCAGGAAAAATCTCTTCACCCCTGCAAAAGCCAAAACCTATATCTTTTACGGCTTTTTGTTTTTGGCAGTATCTTTTCTCTTCCGCACCTATTTTATATATTACATTATACTATCGGTGTCATTCGTATTGCTGGGAATACTGGTGTACATCGCTAATCCAGGGACTAAAGAGACTAAATCACAGGATGAAGTTTTAAATGATTAGGGCATAATTTATCAAGCTTATCAATCTAAAGAAGTCCCTATGCCCCTAGCTACTGGCAAAAACGGGCTAACCAAAAACTCGAAAGGGCAAGCCTAACATGGCGTTGCCCTTTTATACTTCCACTTCTTTGCGGTTTTTCCTTCTGTGCAGCTCATATTTCGGGTCGCCTTTTTTCCAACCACTCCTGGTCTTTTCTATTACCGTCGTCTTAGAAGTGTCGATTATAAATTCACCTTTGGCAGCACAATAGTACATAGGCTGACCCATCTTGCAGTTCTGGCACTGAATGCACTCCATAGCCGCTTTTCTTGACCCCCTACTAAACGAATTGATAACAATCCATCACTCGATGAATTCAAACTCCACATCATTGATACGCACCGTGTCACCATTTTGAATACCCTTTTCCTTTAAAGCATCAATGATCCCTCTCCTTCTCAGTACCCTTTGAAAATACTGCAGGGAGTCGTAATCTTCTAGATTGACGCTAGCCATCAGCCGATCCACAGCCGGGCCTGATACCACATACACATCTCCATCACGAGTAATTTCAAAGGGCTCCTGTTCTGGTATATGTTCATAGGTTTCTACCACCTCTTCCTCAAAGGATTCAACAGGCGGGAGCTGGTCAAGCATATTCACAATCTCCCACACCAGTTCCTTGAACCCCTGATTTTGGGTAGCAGAAACCGGAAACACCTTAATACCCTTAGGCTCCAATTCCTCTTTTAAGCGTCTCACGTTGTGCTCTGCTCCTGGCAGGTCACATTTATTGGCCGCCACAATCTGGGGGCGCTGCGCTAGCTGTGCACTATAGGCTTCTAGTTCTTTATTGATGATATAAAAATCCTGGACAGGGTCCCGACCTTCTAGTCCCGACGCATCTATCACGTGAACCAACATACGTGTGCGCTCTATATGGCGTAAGAAATCATGACCTAACCCTAATCCCTTATGCGCCCCTTCAATCAAACCGGGAATATCTGCCATGATAAAGGAATGTTCCCTGTCAACCTCTACCACGCCTAAATTTGGCGTCAAAGTGGTAAATGGATAATTGGCTATCTTAGGCCGCGCAGATGTGAGCACCGACAGTATAGTGGATTTGCCTACATTGGGGAAACCAATCAACCCTACATCGGCAATTGACTTTAACTCCAATACAATCCACCGTTCTTCACCCTTTTCGCCCGGCTGAGCAAATCTGGGGGTCTGACGCGTAGGTGTAGCAAAGTGCGCGTTTCCTTTTCCACCACGGCCTCCCCGTGCCAGAACTTTTTGCTGCCCGGGATGTGTCAAATCCGCTAGAACCCTGCCTGTCTCAAAATCCCTTATGACAGTACCGGGAGGCACTCTGATGATGAGGTCTTCACCGTCTTTACCTTTCATGTTGTTAGGACCACCGTTATGCCCCGACTCGGCCCTGTAATGCTTTTTGTACCTGAAATCCATCAAGGTGCGCATACCCGGGTCCACAACAAATATGACATCGCCACCGTCTCCCCCATCGCCTCCATCCGGGCCACCGCGGGGGATGTATTTCTCACGCCTGAAAGAAACAGCTCCTCTGCCTCCATCACCAGCTTTTATGAATATCTTGGCTATATCTACAAACATCTCATCACCTGTAATTCTACCGTGTGTCAATATTATATAATAAAAAATCGAGGATTTTCAACACAATCCTTATTTAAAACTCCTTTGATTTTTATTATTTCGAAAATTTGTAAAAAAATAAAAGAAGGTATTCAATCTTCTCATCCTGTATTCTGGGAAACTTTATATCTCTGAGAAATACACACATAAATACGTAAATAGAAATTTACTGGAAATGTTTTTGCTCATCTATAAAAGAACCTTCTCAACACTTTAGTACAAACAAATGACACCACAGCCCAATCTCCTACCAGCATTTCCAGCAGGTTGAGAGCGATAATCATCTGGGTTTTCATGGATAATAACTGATCGTCCCACCACCTCCCATACCTTGAACTTATCAGTGAAAAAAGTCATCCTGGCATAGCCGTTGTTTGAAAACAGTACCGGAAAATCCCCTGCATGGTTCCCGTGGAGTTGCTGTGTCGGATTCCAGTGTCCTCCCGCCTGCTGAAATGGGTCTTGTGGGTCTCCAACATCGCAATCACCATACTCGTGGATATGAAAGCCGTGTGGTCCTATGGGCTGCCCTCCAGGAGAGGCTGGCTGATACTGTGGAAGCCCCATCACCTCAACATAAACCTCTGTACCACCGGGCACATCAGTAAACACCACCACTCCTTTAAGTTGGGGAGCCAGTGGTCCCCCCTTTATCTTGGCAATAGCCATATACGGCCTAAACACTTCAACCTCACCCACCCTACAGCTATTTTGTTCAATCACACATGACCAATTGGCTTATTTGCCCTGTCTCCCTCTTTTGAATACGGAAAGACCATTATAGTTTATGCCATTATCTTGGGCTTTGTATTCAATATATTCACGCATATTAAAATCTGCCATCACTTTCCCACCCAAAAAAATAAAAGGCCTGCCGCATAACAGGCCTTTTATGCGTCACCTTATCACTGGTGCGCAGCAGCAGCTTCCGCCAGCTGCTCCATAGGATATACGCTTACCTTCTTCTTGTCCTTACCAAGCCTTTCAAACTTTACCACACCGTCAACCTTAGCAAAGAGGGTATCATCCTTACCCAAACCAACATTTAAACCTGGATGTATCTTGGTTCCTCTCTGACGTACCAAGATGTTGCCTGCACGTACAAACTGGCCATCAAACCTCTTTACACCCAGGCGCTTTGATTCGCTGTCACGCCCGTTACGTGAACTACCTACCCCTTTTTTGTGTGCAAAAAGCTGAAGATTCATCCTAAACATCTACCTCAACCTCCTTTCCTCAACTTTAATGTATGTCCCGTACCCCTCTTCTATGCTCTTTAATCCGCACAGCATGGTTTCCAAAATCACATTTGCCTTTTCTCTAAGGTCCTGAGAAAGTGCCTCAGAAAGGTTACACCGCGCTTTCCCCGGCCTCTGCTCATACTCAACTTCCAGACCCAACACATCCGTCAGGCCCAGAACGGCGGTCTGAACAACCGCCGACACGGCAGCACACACTATATCTTTACCGGCCTCGGCATATCCCGAATGGCCATATACTTCAAAACCTACTATATCTCCCCCATAGTCCCTCTTTATAACCACACGGATCATAAGTCAAACCGCTATCAAACCACTATAATCAACAAATTTTAACCGATAATCTTGGTGATGCGGATCTGGGTATAAGGTTGACGGTGGCCATATTTCCTACGATAATTCTTCTTGGGCTTGTACTTGTACACGATAATCTTCTTGCCCTTCCCATGCTTCAAAACCTCGGCCTCCACCTTTGCACCTTCCAGCAGAGGAGTCCCCACCTTCAGCTTATTTTCATCATCACTTACAGCCAGTACCTCGCTGATCTCAATGGTTGACCCTTCCGGCGCATCCAGCTTTTCAACATTCAAAATATCCCCTTCATGCACCCTATACTGCTTCCCACCTGTCCTAATGATAGCATACATATTGCATAACCTCCTCCAACCAGACTCGCCGAATGTTGGTATCCCAATAAAGGGGATTTTAGAACCACATTCGAGCGGTTCATGCACTCGCTAATTGTAGCATAAACGCGCTTTGTTGTCAATTTCGTATTGAAAAATTCGCTCAAAATTGGGTCTTGCATTTTTGAGGAATTTGTAGTATCATTGATAATGCTCAAAATGGTTATCTGGGTGTGGCGCAGCTTGGTAGCGCGCTTGAATGGGGTTCAAGAGGTCGGAGGTTCAAATCCTCTCACCCAGACCAACGCAAAGCCGCTCATCCGTAAGGATTGAGCGGTTTTTTTCATGCTCGAAAAATGAAACTAGCTAAGTGCTTTTTTAAAATTTTTCTAAACACCCTCTACTTTTCCTACATGACAAGCATTATAATTAAGATATAACGGAGCAGTGACCATATAACCATAACTTAATATCACCAGCCAGGTATCAACGGGAGGAGATTCTTAACTTATAAATAACCAATAACATGAACACTATAGAAAAGTAGCCACACAGCATAGGCACAACAATTGGTTAGAGTAACCTTGCAGAATAATTAGGGGGTGAAGCCCTCAAATCGAATCTGTAACAAAGCTAAAATAAAATTTTTAGACTTTTCAGGAACCTAAAACATAATAAAAGGGGGCCAAAAAATGTCCAATAACGCTATCAATAAAAAAATAAGAGGCAAAACGCCTCTTATTTTTTATGATGCTATGTTGGGATAGACGTAAATCTTATCCAGGTAATTCTTCAACACCACCTTATCATTGGCCATTGTTACAATGTAGTCCGGGCCTATTGGAATTTTTCCTCCACCACCAGGGGCATCGATTACGTAAGTGGGAACGGCATAACCGGATATATAGCCCCTGAGATTCTTTATTATGTCAATACCCGTCTCTACCGGCGTCCTAAAATGGCTTATCCCTTGTGCAATATCGCACTGGTACAAATAATAAGGACGTACCCTGGCTTTAACGAGTTTCAACAGTAGCTCCTTCATAGTTTCCACATTATCATTAACACCCTTTAATAACACCGTTTGATTTCCTAAAGGTATTCCTGCATCCACTATCTTTTCACAGGCTGCTACAGATTGTGGCGTAAGTTCGCTCGGATGATTGAAGTGAGTGTTGATCCAGATAGGGTGATATTTCTTCAACATGTTTAACAACTCGTCAGTAATCCTCATGGGCAACACCACAGGAGTTCGCGTTCCTATTCGTATGATGTCCACATGCGGAATATCCCTTAACCTTGAAATTATGCGCTCCAAAAACTCATCAGAGAGTATAAGTGGATCTCCACCTGATAACAGAACATCCCGTATGTTTCGGTTAACCCTTATATACTCTATCGCCTGGTCTATAGCCTTGTTGCTTATTGAAAAGTCCTCCTCGCCAACGAAGCGCCGCCTCGTACAGTGCCTGCAATACATGGAGCACTTGTGAGTCAATATAAACAATACCCTATCAGGGTAACGGTGCACTATATTGGGGACAGGGGAATCCGCATCCTCTCCAAGCGGGTCTGTTAACTCGTCTGGCCTAAACACCAACTCGTTGACAGTTGGAACCGCTTGTGCCCGTATAGGACACCTTGGATTCTCTGGATCCATCAACGTGGCATAATAAGGGGTAATGGCCATCCTGTATTTACCAAGACACATCTCTATCTCTTTTTGTTGCTCATCAGACAGAGATATGACCTTTGCTAACTGTTCTACAGTGGTAACCCTGTTCTTAACCTGCCACCTCCAATCGTACCACTGGTCAGGCTCTACATCTTCCCATAATTCTATTGAATGATAATCTCTCACACCACCATCTTCTTTCCTTAATAATTTTTAAAATCAAAAACGCCCGACAAGCGCGCATTGAGAGATTGATTTTTACATAACGGGAGCCATGCCATACCGCTTTAGGGCGCTATTCAATATCATCTTTATCAATGTATTATATTCCACTCCACAAAACTCTGCTATCATCGGATAATCGCTGTATCCTGGTGCCAAACCCGGAAGAGGATTAATCTCGATAAAATAAAACCTATTGTCCTTTGACATGCGGAAATCCATACGCGCAAAATCCCTGCACTGTAACGCACGGTAAACCTTGCCCGCAATATCCATAAGCTCCCTTTGCAACTCAAGGCTTAAATCAGGCGGACACACATACTCAACATATTTTTTATAATCCTTTTTAACATCAAAGCTGTATATGTTTCTCCCGTTCCGATCCTCCTTATACACGATTTCCATTGGAGTAAAAACCCTGGTTTCAGGGCCATTGCCTATAACGCCCACCGTAAACTCTCGACCAGGAATGAACTCTTCTATCAGCATAGGCTGACTATAGAGTCGGAAGTTTCTCTCAAGCAAAACCTTGAGCTGTTCCATATTATCCACTACAGCCATACTGGATATTCCTTTGCTGGAACCCTCGGCATTAGGCTTGACGATGATGGGAAACTTCAAATCACGCCTTATCCTTTCGCCCTGATAAGATATGAGCTGATGCTTGGGCGTCAGAATCCTAAAAGAAGTGAGCAGCCTTTTGGTAAGTGCCTTATCAAGCGCAATGCATAAAGTGGTTTCGTCAGACCCAGTGAAAGGTATGCCCAAAAAGCTAAGAATAGCGGGAACGTGCGCTTCCCTTCCCCGTCCTCCTAATCCTTCGGCAATGTTAAACACGATGTCCACTTTTGTCCGTTTAAGCTTATCCAAAAAAGTGTGGTCGGCCTCCATCAGTTCCACCTGACAGCCGGTGGCCTCCAACGCATTTTTAATGGCCATTACCGTATCTATGCTGTCATACTCGGCCTCGATGTCCTCCACGCTGCCTTGGATGCCTTTTTTCAAATTAAAGGCCAAACCTACTCTGTATGATGAGGCTTCACCGTCCAACTCAATCACTTCCTCCTTAAATACAATCTGCTAGAGCGCAAATTAATTTTGTTTTATCTAATTATAAGCATATTAAAACTCAAATAAAATCCTCAAAAAACAGCATCTGATATTATTTGAGAAAGCGTTGAAGCCTTACATCTCTTTATCTCCCTGTATTATTTCATATTGAAGTATTTCAAATGTTTACTCATTTCCACACTTTTGTAATTTTAGCCCAACCTTTAATCTGAAAATTTGCTATTTTTTCTAGAACCTTATTTCAGCCTATTTCATAGAATGTTAATGTTAAAAGATAAATACACAAATTCCTGGAGGTGAATAAGGTGTACAGATATAACGGTACAAATTATCATGATGACTACAACTATTACGATGATTACTATAATAATTACTTCAATGGTTACTACCCCGAATACAGCAATTACAACATGGATAATGAGCACTACGGCTGCTGGGACCCTTACGGTCCAGAAATGGGACACCACTGGTATCCTGTACTGCCCGACCTTATAAGAAACCTTGAAGAATATATTAAAGACGAGCTCACAGACAGCAGGTATTACGAACTTTTAGCACAAAAAGCACCTACCCAAAGAGCAAAAGACCTACTTATGGAATTTAGCAGAGACGAGAAGATGCACGCCCAAAACTTCATGAGCGCCTATTGTATGTTAACCGGGAGAAGGTATCAGCCCCCGAAAATCGAGGACCCCAAAGTCCCCGACGATTTCATGGAAGCATTACAGCAGAGAATACTAGCCGAAACTAATGACTACAAGAAATACGGAGAAGAATACCTCAGAGCCCCCAACGCTTATCTCCGTGACCTGTTCTTTATGACCAGGACATCAGAGGCACAACACGCCATGAGAATCCCTTATTTGATGCATGAACACCACAGGGGCACCATGAATTAAAAGGCATATAAACGAAAAAGGCAATTCACCCCTGCCTTGTCAAAGGCAAGGATGAATTGCCTTTCTATTTTATGTAAAACCAGTCGTTAATTTATTGCAGCTTCCAATATCTCCTGCTCGGTAACTGTAAGCACTTTTGACAGATCAAGGAGTATAACCAACCCGCTCTCTAATTTAGCAACGCCACTTATGTAATCCTTGTTTATCCTGGTCATCTCAGGGGGAGCACTTATCTTAGAAGAATCAATCCTCAAAACCTCTGTGACCTCATCCACTATAAAGGCTATTTTGTTTTTGCCTACCTCTGCTACAATAAAACGCGCCCCCCGGCCATAATCCGACTGCCCTAGTTTAAATCTCTTTTTAAGGTCTAGCACCGGTACAACCTCTTGACGGTAATCTATCACACCTTCGATGAAGTCAGGATTGTTCGGCACCTTGGTTGGCTTTACCGGCAAAATGATTTCCTGTATGTTGTGTATTTGCGCTCCGTATATCTCATTACCCAGCCTGAACACCACAAACTGCATCTCCCCCATTCGACATCCCCCTCTCTTTTTCCAGCTTTTCATTAATCCTATTATAATGTTTTTCTACATCTTCAATATGTTTTCCTGCTTTACGAGGAAAAAAACACAATCCTCGCTTCAATAACTTCAGCAGTAAACAAGCTAAAATAGAGCTCTTGGGCATTTCGAAAGCGTTACAAAAAAACATTCTAGAAAAGTGACTAAACAATATAGGCACAGCAATTGATTTTGTAGTGCAACCTTGCACAATAATTAGGGGGTGAAGTACCCAAGACGCAACCTGCAAGCAAGCTAAAATAAAGCTCTCAGACTTTTCGAGAGCACCCAAAAAAATAAAGAGGGGATGGGCCTGCAGCTTTAAGAAGCGTTGGCCAACAAATAAGCGTTTATAAACTGGTCAAGCTCACCATCCATGACTGCTTGAATGTTGCCGGTCTCAACCCCTGTACGATGGTCCTTTACCAGGTTATAGGGATGGAATACATAAGACCTTATCTGGCTACCCCACTCTATCTTTTTCACCTCGCCCTTAAGCTGCCTGAGCTTCTCCTCCTGCTCCCTCTCCTTAAGTTCAAGCAACCTTGCTTTCAGCATCTTCATGGCCGTTTCACGGTTTTGTATCTGAGAGCGTTCGTTTTGACACTGCACCACAATCCCTGTAGGGATATGGGTTATTCGCACCGCCGATTCGGTCTTGTTTACATGCTGACCACCCGCCCCACTGGCCCTGTAAGTATCTATGCGTAAGTCCTCGGGGCGAATCTCTATCTCGTTGTCATCCTCAAGCTCAGGCATGACATCCACCGACGCAAAGGAGGTGTGCCGCCGCCCTGAAGCATCAAACGGCGAGATCCTTACCAGGCGGTGTACCCCCCTCTCGCACCTTAAATAGCCATAAGCATTGGGACCAATGACGTGGAAGGTGACGCTCTTTATGCCGGCTTCTTCCCCCGGCAGCATATCCAAAACCTTGACTTCGTACCCCTTATCCTCACACCACCGGGTATACATCCGGAACAGCATGGACACCCAATCCATGGCTTCGGTACCGCCTGCTCCGGCATGAAGGGATACTATGGCGTTGTTTCGGTCATAAGGACCGTTAAGCAGGGTCTCCATATTAAATGCATTCACTTCTTTTTCTAACTTACGGAGGCTGCTGGTCACCTCATCAGCCACCGAATAGTCCTGTTCCTCCAGTGCAAGTTCTATTAAAACCTCCAGGTCCTCGATTTTAGACCACAGCTTTTTAAACCTTTCAACCTTGTTTCTCAAAGCTTTTATCTCACGGTTTACCTTTTGAGACCGCTCTATATCATTCCAAAAATCAGGATCGTTCATGGACTGCTCTAATTCCTTTATCTTTTGCTCGCAGCCCGATATGTCAAAGTGAACCACCTATCCTGGCAAGTGAATCTTTTATCGATTTAAGCTCAAATCTTGCATTTTCGAGTTCAACCACTCTATCATCCCCTTTCTTAAATTTTATTTTGACACGTCGCACTCAAACAGCGCGTCCGCAACACTTCTTATACTTCTTTCCACTCCCACAGGGACAAGGGTCATTGCGCCCTATCTTCTCGCCCTTTACTACAGGCTTTCTCACCGCCTCACCATGGGTGGCGGCAACAGGTTCAGCTACTTTTTCTCTCTTGGGCATATTCTCTTTAATCTTAAGCCTATAGAGCAACGATACCGTCTCCTCCTGTATGCTGCGTATCATCTCTTCAAACATCTCATACCCTTCTATTTGGTACTCAATCACCGGGTCTCTATGGCCATAAGCACGAAGGCCTATACCCTGCCTGAGCTGCTCCATGTTGTCTATGTGGTCCATCCATTTTTTGTCCACCACCCGCAACAGGATCACTCTCTCGGCCTCGCGCATATTTTCAGGGCCGTTCTCCTCTTCCAACTTGCGGTAGGTAGCCTCGGCAACCTCCAAAATTTTGGCTTTAAGCGATTCACGGGTCAAAGCAGGTAACTCATTTTCATTTATAACCACAGAACCTTTGGGCAAAAACAGCTCTTCAAGGTACTCGATAAGCCCCTGTATATTCCACTCCTCTGGCCTATCCACCCCTCCAGTATACATGGAAATGGCGTTTTCCACCACAGTAGCAACCATCTCCATGATGGCATCCCTGAGGTTCTCGCCCTCAAGGACCCTTCGCCTCTGGCTGTATATGACCTCGCGCTGGACGTTCATGACATTATCGTACTGGAGAAGGTGTTTACGGATCTCGAAATTACGCGCCTCCACCCTCTTTTGCGCCTGCTCAATTTGCTTGGACAAAAGGCCATACTCTATAGGCTGATTTTCATCTATCTTAAGGGCCTGCACTATCGACTTGATCCTATCGGAGCCAAACAACCGCATCAGGTCGTCCTCAAGGGATATATAAAACCGCGAAGAACCCGGGTCTCCCTGACGACCGGCACGGCCACGAAGCTGGTCGTCGATACGTCGGCTCTCATGGCGTTCGGTACCGATTATATGAAGGCCCCCAAGAGCGACTACTTTTTCCCGCTCCTTATCGGTCTCAACCTTGAATTTCTCATAAAGCTCCCTAAATACTTTCCTGGCTTCTAATACTTCAGGGTCGTCTATATCCTCAAATCCAGTGGCACGATTTATGAGGTCATCGGAATACCCCATCCTGCGCATTTCCTTTTTAGCCATGAATTCAGGATTGCCGCCCAGCAGTATGTCAGTACCTCGACCGGCCATGTTAGTAGCAATGGTGACTGCCTTGTACTTGCCGGCCTGGGCTATTATCTCAGCCTCTTTTTCGTGGTATTTGGCATTGAGCACCTGGTGGGGAATACCCCGCCGCTTGAGCATCTCGCTGAGCAGCTCGGAATTTTCAATGGACACTGTACCCACAAGTACCGGCTGCCCTACCGCATAGCGCTGGGCTATCTCATCCACCACCGCCCTGAACTTAGCCTCCTTGGTAAGATAAATTACATCATTGTAGTCCTTTCGGATCATGGGCTTGTTTGTGGGTATTACCACCACATCTAGGCCGTAGATGGTCTTAAATTCGTCTTCTTCAGTTTTAGCGGTACCCGTCATGCCGGCCAACTTTTTATACATGCGGAAATAGTTCTGGAAGGTGATGGTGGCAAGGGTCTTGCTCTCCCGCTCCACCTTTACCCCTTCTTTGACCTCTATGGCCTGGTGCAAGCCATCGCTGTAGCGCCTGCCCAGCATGAGCCTTCCGGTAAACTCATCAACTATTATGACCTGGCCATCCTTTACCACATAGTCCCTGTCCCGCTTCATGAGGGCATGTGCCTTAAGCGCCTGCTTTATGTGATGGGATATGGTTATGTTCTCAGGATCGGCCAGGTTTTCAACGCCGAAAAACTTTTCAGCCTTTGCCACGCCCTCCTCTGTCAGGTGGACGGTATGGGCCTTCTCATCGACTTCATAATCAATATCCTTTTTAAGCTGCAGGACAAACCTGTTCGCATGGTAATACAGGTCAGTCGATTTTTCGGCCGGCCCTGAAATGATAAGGGGGGTACGCGCCTCATCTATGAGTATCGAGTCCACCTCGTCTATAATGGCATAGTTGAGCTCACGCTGTACCATATCCTCCTTGTATATCACCATGTTGTCCCGCAGGTAGTCAAACCCAAACTCGTTATTTGTACCGTAGGTGATGTCAGCAGCATAGCTCTTGCGGCGTTGATCGGGCGTCAGGCCATGAACTATAAGCCCTACCGACAAACCCAAAAAGCGGTATATCTTGCCCATCCACTCGCTATCGCGCCGGGCCAAATAATCGTTGACGGTCACGATGTGCACCCCTTTGCCGGTAAGGGCATTTAAATATGCCGGCAAGGTAGCCACCAAGGTTTTACCCTCGCCAGTTTTCATCTCGGCGATCCTGCCCTGATGGAGCACTATGCCGCCCAGCAGCTGAACCCTGAAATGCCTCATGCCCAGCACGCGCCTTGCCGCCTCACGTACCACGGCAAAAGCCTCGGGCAGCAGGTCATCCAGCGTCTGACCGTCGGCCAGCCTTTTTTTAAACTCCTCCGTCTTCCCCCTAAGTTGGCTATCAGTAAGCGTCTGCATATCTGGCTCAAGCGCTTCTATCCTGTCAACCAGCTTTTCAAGCCGCTTTATCTCCCTCTCGTTGCTATCTCCCAGTATTTTTTTTAAAAGCGAAACCATATTACAACACCTCGATAAGCGCTACACCTTAAAGAGCGCATTCATTTCTATGGATTTATAACCATTTCATTTTAACATTTATTCAACAAACATTCAAGGATTTTCGGCAGCAATATGGTATTACAATTCTAAAAAATCAATGGAAAACCAAATGTGACAAAAGCTGCCCAAAGCCCGTAAATGGGTAAATAACGGGCAATGGCATCTTGTATGACATTAAGGCCTGCTTTATTCTTGAGATATCTGATATAAGGGAGCATAATCCATACTAGGTTAATATATACCACAATATTTAGGCCTAATACTGCCAGCCTATTGGGAGTGACTCCGTAAGAAGTAATTCTGAACACTATGGCTGATAAAGCCACACTATCAATGACAAGGGCAAGGAATATCAAAGCACAGTTTACATAATCGATGATGTTCTTTTCCTCACGAAAACGGCGCTCGATTATGGAAAATATTGTTAGCGCCAATACGCCCAGGAGTATTCCGTTAAATGATAAGAGAAAATTGCGATCCAAGAAGGGATTTTTGCCCATCCAAACAACTGTAATGAGATAAACCGACAAGGTAACCAAGAAAAGAGGGCTAAAAATTTCGGCCAGATAGGGGACGATGTTTTTACCAAGTTTAAAGCTTCCTGACACCAGGTATGCCGCCACCACAGCAAGGGCAGCGGCACCAAACAACACAACGTTTTCAAAGTACAATTCAGAAACATCCATACCGATGAATCTAAAAAGCTGGGTAGTCAACAGTGCGAGCAACATCCCACTTATTGCCATACTGGCATATAACACTATAAATTCCACGTTAAACTTCAAATAGTTCAACCTTGCAACGCTCTTTTTGTGTTCATTTCCTACATAGGCAAACCCCAGTAGCACCCACAAAAAAACCGGAAGGTGTAAGTATGCCAAAATTATACTGTCCTTTGGCTTCAGTGGCAATAAATTGATATATACCGCTGACACAAAAAACAGAGCTGCCACGGTATAAACAATACTCTTCTTAAGAGCATTACGGTAAATAAAATAAGCAGCAATAAACGGAAATACACCAAAGATAAGGTTAACAGAAGCTATTGTTCCTTTTTCTGCAAAATACAAGATTAGCCTGGTACTTATACCTGCAAGCACTGCAAGTACAGCTATCAACAAAAAATCTTTTCGATATAATCTGGTCTTCCTCTTTTCCACTTCTTCTCTTCTCTCATCATAATACAGCCTTTCATACCACACAGCAAGGACCTGTGAATCAGGATTGTGCTCCCACGCATATGTAAAAGCCTCTTTAAAGGCTTCCGGGTCTTTCCTATACATTTTTTCCAGCTCTCGCGGCCTATCAATATTCTCGATAATGAAGTTTTTAATATCAATTGAATCCACTGTTCATACCTCCTAGTTTAATTGGTTGATACTATTGTACTATAACAGTTATCATTACTTCAATTACAAAGTGAACAAAGAACATTACACTTTTCTTCAACTTGTGACACCGTAATCCTTGTTCGATAATAGTATTTCCATATAAAAAGGGAGCTTAACGGCTCCCTTTTTTTTACATGTATTCGGGCTCAATTAAACCGTAGTTGCCATCCTTGCGCTTGTAAAGCACCTTTACATGGTCATCATCACCATCGATAAATACGAAAAAGCTATGACCCAACAGCTCCATCTGTAGAATAGCCTCATCCACCGTCATAGGCTTTAACGGAAACCGTTTTGTCTTCACCACCCGGGGTGGTTCTTCATCCAACTCTGTTTGCTGGCCAAAGTCAGCATTATCATACCTCAATGCGCCGTTCTTAAACCTCCTTTCAAGCTTGGTCTTGTGCTTGTGTATCTGCCTTTCGAGTTTGTCAATGACATTGTCGATGGAAGCGTACATGTCATTTGTCATTTCTTCTGCGCGGATGACCAGCCCATTAAAGGGTATTGTTACTTCAACTATATGACGAAAGTTTTGGACCGACATGGTCACCTGCACTTCGGTTTCAGATGGAAAATACTTCTCCAGCTTTCCAACCTTTTTGTTTACATGCTCCCTTAAGGCATCGGTGATAGCCACGTTTTTACCAGTTAATTTAATCACCATAAGGCCAGCTCCTTTCATAATTGCTTTTATCTATTAGATTCGATAAAAGTTGAAAGACTCCTCCTTTTTTATTCATCTACTAAATTTTTACCCTTTGTCTAATTTAGCCAAACGCCTTTTAAAACCAATTATTTTTTGGGGGAATAATCCTATAATTTTGTGGTATTTTGTAATATTTCGTCATTTTTTTCCCACCAAAAGAGCGAAATGTGTCACAATATAGGAAAAGGAGGTGCAACAATGGATGAACAATGGCTAGTTAGGCAAATTGAAGAAAAGCGAGAGGCCTTGAAAAAATTGCTTCTCGTCAAAAATTTTAATTTAAACGATCAAGAGGTAATAAAGCTCAGCCAAGAGTTGGACGAGCTGATACTTCAATACGCCAAATATAAAACCCAAAAATAACTTCACCTGTTTACGACTTTATCTCAATAAACCTGATACCCGATACCTTTTGTATCTCCTCTTGGGGAACAACCCAGTGTTCCAGGGCCTTCCATTTATTTGCGGAGAATTTAAACCTCACAGCCGTATAGATGGCCCGACCTCCCCCTCGATGGCGGGCATACATGACAGCCGTATCACCGTCATTGTCATAAACCTGCTCGCTTATGTCCACCGAATACTTCTCTCCCTTTATAAAACCTACCTCCGTCAACTCCTCATCAGGTATAGGCCTAAACCCCACATCCACCAATCCCGCATCCAATAGCATTTGACGGTAGGTAGCCGTATCTATATCGCCCTCTACGCGCTGGGTGAATATGTCAATGGTTCGTTCCATCACCAAAGGCAACTGATACCCCAATGTAAACTTATACAGCGATATTAAAAACACTACAATAACCACGCATGCAATCAAAACCACAGCCAAACGAGTATATGCCATCTTTACTTCTTTGTTTTTCCACTTGCGCCATATGGTTTTGGCATTCAATACCACAATGGGCGCAAGGATTAATATGCCAATTAACCAAAAAACTATTGTAGCAGCCCTCAATTCTCTTCCTCCTTTATAAAACTTTGCTTAAGAAGGTACGGGTCCTTTCCTTCTTCGGATTGCCAAACAGCTCTTCAGGCGTACCCTCCTCCAAAATGACCCCTTCATCCATAAAGAGGATTCTGTCCCCTACTTCCCTGGCAAAACCCATTTCATGGGTTACCACCACCATGGTCATACCCTCCATGGCCAGCTGCTTCATGACAGCCAGTACCTCACCCACCATCTCTGGGTCTAAAGCCGACGTGGGTTCATCAAACAGCATGACCTCAGGGTCCATGGCCAAAGCCCGTGCAATGGCCACCCTCTGCTTTTGGCCCCCTGAAAGCTGGCTGGGGTAAGCATTGTCCTTATCGGATAAGCCCACCTTTCTCAGCAGCTCGATGGCTTTACGCCTTGCCTGATCCTCGGGCATTTTTTTGACCTTTACCGGAGCCAGCATGATGTTCTCCAGCACCGTCATATGTGGAAACAGGTTAAACTGCTGAAACACCATGCCTACCTTTTGCCGCAGCTTGTTGATGTCTTTCTTGTGTTCCATAAGCGAAATCCCGTCAATGTATATCTCCCCTTTAGTGGGCTCCTCAAGCAGATTTAGGCAGCGCAGGAAAGTGCTTTTGCCCGAGCCGCTGGCCCCTATTACGCAAACCACTTCCCCTTTTCGTATCTCGGTGTTTATGCCCCTTAGCACCTCCACATTGCCGAAAGACTTGTGCAGGTCAACCACTTTAATCACTTTGCCTGAGCCTCCTCTCCAGCCTGCCCATGAAGGCCGTCAAGATAGAAGTAAGATAGAGATATATAAGCGCCACCAATATGAAGGGGGTATAAGGGTCAAAGGTTCGCCCACGCACGATAGTCCCCGCACGAGTTAGGTCATCCAGAGCAATATACCCGGCCACAGCAGTCTCCTTAAGCAGGACAATGAATTCGCTGACCAGTGCAGGTAGAATATTCTTTACAGCCTGGGGTACTATGACATATCGCATAGCCTGAGCGTATGACAGCCCCAGCGACCTGGCAGCCTCCATCTGCCCCTTGTCGACCGCCTGTATCCCTGCACGTATGAGTTCGGTAACATAAGCCCCGCTGTTTATGCCAAAGGCCAGCGACGCCACCAACAATTTGGGAAGCTGACTGCTCCCTAGTATAGCATAGTATATCACAATCAGCTGAACTACTGAAGGGGTACCTCTTATAACATCAGTGTATGCCGTGGCAATCCTGTTCAATATTCTATTGTTTGTCAGCTTGGCTATAGCCATCATAAGGCCTATTATAACGCCTATTATTGCAGCAAAAACAGTGAGCTGTATTGAAACCTTAAGCCCGTTTACAAATAACATGTACCGCTCTTCCTTGATTAGATTGAAGTATATTGCATCAGATAAAACCCTGAATATACCCTCCAACACAATATTCTCTCCCTTTTCAATTAAATTTTACAAAAAAACAAGCTAGCACCGGCCTTGTACCAATGCTAGCTCATGCTTTAACTCTCAAGGTCATTTATTCTCCCAGGGAATACTTCTTCACCAGCTCTTCTATCTCTCCGCTCTTCTTCATCTCGTCAAGAACCTCATTTATGATCTTTTGAAGCTCGGTGTCGCCCTTGCGCACGGCCAGAGCATACTCTTCTTCCTCAGATGGGCTCTTATCCAGTATCTTTACCTCAGGATTCTTCTGTGCCAGCATCTGTGCAGGCAGGTTGTCAATTATCACAGCGTCGATATTCCCATTTTTGAGGTCCATGACGGCTTCCATACCGTTGTTGTAACGCTTAACCTCAGCCCCTTCAATCTCAGAAGCCACAAAGTCGCCGGTAGTAGCATTCTGTACGCCAATCCTTTTACCCTTCAAATCTTCAGGTCCCTTAATTTCCTGGTTATCCTTCATCACAATTATGACCTGTACCGCTTTAAAATAGGTATCAGTAAAAAGGACTTGCTTGGCCCTGTCAGGCTTAACGGTAAAACCAGCGGCTATAAAATCGATCTTGCCCGATTTCAATGCCGGCATGAGTGCCTCAAACTCCATATCCTCAACCACCAGCTCAACGCCCAGCTTGTCAGCAATCCTCTGCGCAATCTCGGCATCGATACCGATCACCTTATCCCCTTGCCTCATCTCAAAAGGCGCAAAAGCAGCATTGGTACCCCATATAATCTTTTTGGTCTCCTGTATGCGCTTCATGGTATCGATCTTCGAGCCACAACCCATTAACGAAAACACCAACACAATGGCAAGTATATAGATAAGTACTCGTTTCATTAAAACCTCTCCTCTCCCATTTTTTTAAACACAAAGATATATCAACTTTGTTAATTATAAACGAATATTTAACAAAAATCAATGCATATTTATGTGCCAAAAAATTCCTCAAATTTTGACATGCCATGTTATATGTCGGACAGGTATTTAGCGTTCTTTTGTGGATATGTGAATAATGAACTTGTGGATAATGTGGATAACCCTGTGCATAACTATGTTTTTGGCACTTTTTTCTGTGGATAAAATTTGGATATCCAATTACTTACACGTATCTTAAGCGCAATTTTCGACAAATACAGAGCAAATAAAAAAGCTCTGGCTTTATACCACCAGAGCTCTTGTTGACCAGCCATTTTTATCTGTGATTTCTATAGCAATCACTGCAGTAAACCGGTCTATCATTTCTGGGAACGAATGGAACCTTCGTCGGTGCACCGCACTCAGCACATACAGCATCGTACAGCTCCCTTCTGCCGTTCCCTCCGTTCCTCCTACCATTGGCCTTTCGAGCATCACGGCAGGCCTTGCAGCGAACAGGCTCGTTTTGAAATCCCTTTTCAGCGTAAAACTCCTGCTCTCCTGCGGTGAAGACAAACTCCGCACCACAATCTTTGCACACTAAAACCTTATCCTTGTACATGGAAATAACCCCTCACTTTGATAAATTTTTCCGCTCGCCATTTGAGCCCCGGCCTTCTCCCCTCATCCACCCATGATGCCATTCCTCAACTATGATCAAAGCAGGGGGTAGAGAAACCAGTGACCCAGGCTCGTTTGTGTACCACTATCAACTTCCGTAGGGAATCCGTAGGGATTATTTCCACTGGAAAACCTATGGACCACACAAAACAGAAAGACGCCGTTTCACCGTCAGGCTCTACAGCCTGCCATGTCATAGCTTCCATACACATCCATGGTCTGAGCGCCTTTTAAAACCGCAGGAGATACCCTGCAGGAGGCAACCTATGGATAACCACCGATGTCACGGACTTGGGGTGAACCCCAGGACCAAATATTGAGCGTTTATGTACATTATAAACCCTTTAGACACAAAAAGCAACTAGAAATTTTGGAATTTTTGCCCCCACTCTATCGAAAACGTAACGTTACTTTCTCTGATCTATAAACACGCCATCTGCCTGCGGCACTTGCTGCTTGTATGCGCTATACCCCCTTTTACCCCTATTTATATTGCTTATCCTGGCCTTTACATCCTGTAGAATATCACGAACCCGTTCTTGGTTTTGAACCTCAAGGCTGTAAATGGCTTCTACCACATCCTTTATTTCGCTGACCCTTGCACGGAGCTTAACATACAGGCCATACCCTTCAGGGTTATCATGCTTGAATCCATCACGGCATACCTCTTTCTTTATTCCACCAAAGATACCGCTGAACTCCTCATCCAGCGCCTTTATGGCGTCGATATGCTCTTGCTTGTCCTGTATGTACTTAAGCAGCTGGTCCACCTGCTCGGCTGACAAAACCTCCGACTGCTGACGCGTAAGTTCAAGAATGCAGTGCATATGCTGCTTTTTGAGCTCGGCAAGCTCGATCAACCTTTTTAACCCCTCATTTATCCTTTCATTGATTTTTAATCCATTGCTTTCCATCATATCCGAATTTACCGCCTACTCCTTTTTGTATACCTGCTTTCGCGTAATCTTCAAGGCCTCAGCCCAGGTATCGCGAAGCTCGGTCACAAACATAAGTACCTCTTCCAGGATGGCTACATCTTTCCTGGTATTGGCTTCTACAAGGCGCCTGTACAGATAATCATAAAGCGCCAGCAAATTGTGCGACACCTCATATTTCATATCCAAAGTGGACATAAACTCCAAGATGATATCCTGCGCCCTTATTATGGCCTTATGCGCTCCTTCCAGGTCTTTGTCGTTTATGGAGTCTATCGCCTGTTTGATGAACCGTATGCAGCCGTTATAGAGCATTACCACAAGCTCGCCCGGGCTTGCCGTCATGACGCTCTGCTGCTGATACTGCTGATAAGGGTTGTTTATAGCCATAGCCTTTTCCCTGGTCATCTAAACCGTGTGAGCCCTTCAGTTTAGATGGCTGGGGTATTTTTTACCGCCTCTTTAAGTTGCTCCACCCCCAGCAGGCGGTATTTGGAGCAACCATCTATTCATTCATCGCGAACCATTGTTAACACTGTCACAATAGCGACTTACTAATAGAGGAAATCACTATTCAACGCATATAAACATACGAATTAGGTTGAGCAAAATAAAGTCTGAACGCTATGAAGACCGATACATCCCCAGCTGCTGCATGAGCCACATGCTCTGAGCGTTCATTTTCTGAATAGCCTTCTCAAGGGCGGTAAACTGCGCCCAGTACTTGTTCTCCTGCCTTGTCATGGCTTCAACCGCCGCATCTATCCTCTTATCCAGGCGTTTGAGCTCAGCATCCATCATGTTTTGGAACTCGGTTATATCCCCCACGATGCCGGCCTTTTCAAGCAAAATACCTTTTCTGCCCTTTGCATCTCTCGTGGTGCGGATGTTGTCCATGAGCACGTCGTAAATCCGGTACATGAGCCCCGACTCGTTGTACCTTTGCGTTCTCGAGGTAGAATCCAGATTGGGCGAATAGTCGATGCTGGACTTCTTTATGAAAAGCTGCATCACCTGTTCAGGGTTATTCCTCAATGCGTCTTTTAGCTTGGCCTCATCGATATGGAGCTTTCCCCTTTCAGAATAGGAGCCAGTGGTGATGCCGATGGACGAAAGGCTTATGCCCACACCTGCCACAGCATCGCTCAAAGCCCTACGCATGCTATACACTATGTTTTGGAGTATAGAGTCGCCCCTTAAAAGCCCGCTCTTTGCCTTCTGCTCCCAAAGCTCTATCTCCTTTTCGCTCATCTCCTTCTTTTGCGCGTCTGTCAGCGGCAGATAATCGCGGAACCGCTCTTCATTGAGCTTGCCGTTTATCTTATCGATGAGCTCGTTGTACTTGTCAACGAAGTTCTTTATGGCGTTGTAGGCCTTGTCCACATCCTGCGTGACGGTGATGGTGATGGGCGCCATGCCCTCTGGTGTGGTATTTTTCAGCGTATAGGTGATGCCGTCAATGGTGAAGGTGTTGGTGGGGCTTGACCAGGTTATAAGATTACTGGGATCGCTAGGATCGCTGCTTCCTACTTTGAGGAAAGAGACTGTAGCGTCTGTGCCAGGTATTTTCTCTGCTCCGGTAGCCAGCAACCCTATATCCTGTAGGAAAGTACCCGTAACATCACTGAGCGCAATATCTGTAGCTGCACCAGTAGCCTTGGTCTGAAGTATAAACCTTTTCTCTATACTGGAATAAAACAAGTTAACTCCGGCCTTGTTATTGGTGTTTATGATATTCATGAATTGGCGCATGGTGGTCTTTGTGGGATCTATAACCACAATATCGCTTGGTGGCTCCTCTCCTTCTGCTGGAGTTCCTATTAAAAATTTGACTCCATTTATGGAAAACTCTGCCCTCCCATCCGCCGCAACCAGTCCAAGCTGTTCAAGCGTGCTATCAACGCTCTTGCCATCCGGAAATAGCCAATTTGTTCCTTTTATAATGGTGGGGGCAGCCAAGCTGGTGATGTTAGCAATAGTATATGTACCCTCCATGGCATTGGCATTTGCAGTAGCCGTCACGTAAAATTCAGCACTGGAAGTCACGCTGAACGTCCTATATGTATTCGATGAGAGCATGTATATATCGGTTTTTATAATGTTGAAGAACTCATCCTGGAAAGACCGAAGGAGATTTGTTATCTCCCTATAGGCTTCTTTGCGCCACTCAACCAGCTGCCTTTCCTGCTTTAGCCTGTCCACCTTCATCTGTTCAATGCGCATCAAGTCCTGGATTATAGAATCTACATCAAGGCCGCTAGCCAACCCACCTATGCGGAACATACCGGTACTGTATGTGTTGTAGGTAGAATTAACAGGCATCTTTTCACCTCCAAACCCCTATGTGCCTTTTATCCGATTACCCGCTCTAGCACCATCCTTCACTTGTACCATTTCCATTCTATCTTCCCACTGATAACGAGGCACTTATCCAAAATACTTATATTTACACCACTTCGTATTCACCTGTAAAATCTTGACAGTCTATATCTTTCTTGTCAAGTGTAACGCATCATGTTTTACGCTTTCTCGCTCGCATTAGCATCCCTTTTTATACCTTCTCATCCACAATTATCCCGGCCAGTTCCCACAGCTTGGCAATTAAGTTGAGTATCTTCTCGGGGGGAATCTCGCGTATTACCTCGTTTGTCTCGGTATCTATAACCTTTATCACTATAGTATTTGTCTGCTCATGGATGGAATACTCAAAGCGACGGTTTGTGCCTTCCAAGGCTTTGTTGACTTGCTTAACAGCGTAAATGATATCCTGATGATTCACATTCGTATCGGAATTAGTAGAACTCATCTCCTGCATATTGGAACCAAACTCTTTTGCTCCGGTACTTTTTATCTGATGTGCAATCCTGAGCACAGATTTTGTACCTATAACAGCTGGAATTCCTTCCACTCGCATGCAAACTCTCCCCTTCTATAATGTCTTCTGTCTTCTATAATAAAAATATCGGATTATTACAAACAAATCTTTACAGGATTCATGAAAATTAAAAGGCCTTCATTATACTGTTGAATTTCCTATTTACAGCAACATTACAGCTTATAGACATAAAGTTAAAATATTCCTACATACTTACCCCAAAATCCTTCAGCCTATCCTTGCATCTATGCTTAAGCCGGTATGTATTCATACTTTACCTTTTACGGTGCTACACTGATCTCAAACATCATTTGAAAATTCAGCTCTTCCTTTTTCCACATTGTATCCCTCCAAGTTAACATCTTTACTTCTTTGAGAAGCTAATAAACCTCGTCATTAAAGTTACAGTACAACATCCATAAAATTCCAGATGTTTTCGACAATATCCAGTATACGAGTATAAATATATAAAAAAGCCAGAGGAAAATTCCTCTGGCTTTTCTCATGCTTACCTGAGCAACTGTAACACCGCCTGAGGCAACTGATTGGCCTGCGCAAGCATTGCCGTTGCAGCCTGCTGCAGTATGGTCTGCTTAGTAAACTCCATCATCTCTTTTGCCATATCTACATCACGGATACGGGACTCGGCTGCCGTGAGGTTCTCTGCAGATACCTCAAGGTTGTTGATTGTATGCTCAAGACGATTCTGGTAAGCACCAAGCTTAGAACGTTCAGCAGATACCTTTTCAATAGCATCGTTAATAGTAGTAATTGCAGCAGTAGCTTTGTCATAACTCGATACATCAACACCCTTTACTTCAAAAGAAGTGTTACCACTAAGAGCCGCTCCTAATGTAAAAAGTTCATTCCCGGCAGCATCTTCAAAAGTTTGGCCATTTGAAGATCTAGCAACAACCTGACCGCTTGCATCCTTCAGTTCACCACTACTTGCATCATAAGTATAAGTTCCTGCCTCTAAACCTTTATTGGTCACTGTAGCAGTCCCTTTTGCCTCTAGAGTACCACTATTATCATAAATAGTAACAGTCCCGCTGATTACACCATCACTAAATGAAATTTGATCTGAAGCATTAGCTTTTGCAGTATATGTCTTGCCCCCATCGTTACTTGTAGCAATCACTAATCCATTACTATCAACAAGTTGATACTCATCCCTTGATGCATCATATTTTACTGCATACGTACCGGTTTCGAAACTACTATTAGTATTACCAACTGTACCAGTAATTTCGTACGTCACACCGCCCACTACACCTAATGCGAAACCTCTCATATCGCTTATCTGCAGTAATAAATTCTGCTTTTCATTGGCTCCAATCTGGAAAACACCATTAAAATTACCATTTAAGAGCTTCTGGGTATTAAATTCGGTAGTATTACCAATCCTTGCAAGCTCCTGGGCCAACTGATCTATCTCCTTTTGTATCTCTGCCCTATCAGTTTCTGTATTGGTATCGTTCGCCGCTTGGACAGCCAACTCTCTCATACGCTGCAGTATAGCATGTGTCTCATTCAAAGCACCTTCTGCAGTTTGAATCAATGATATAGCATCCTGAGCATTCTTGGAAGCCATAGTGAGGCCTTTGATCTGACCCCTCATCTTCTCTGATATGGCCAGTCCTGCTGCATCGTCTCCTGCACGGTTAATCCTCATACCAGATGAAAGCTTCTCCAGGGACTTTTGAACACCAGTATTATTAACGCTTAACTGTCTGTATGCATTAAGAGCGATAATGTTGTGATTAATCCTCATACATCATTCCTCCCTGAATTTTTATTTTTGCCCAAATCCTTTTGGGCATTTTAATTAAATGCCCCTCCTTTGCCCGGCCGCTGCAAAGGATAAGGCTTAGTTTTTGTTTTCACTTATATAAATCGACAAAATCTTATATAAACTTTAGTGGCTAAATTAGAATTTTTATAGACTTTTTACTGGCTTTTTAGAAACTTTTTATTGGTTTTTAGTAAATTTTGCCTGTACCTTTCAACACTCTCCTTTTGAAATCTCCAGTGGTCTCAAAAATTTTTAATTAAAGCTTCTCTACGGCTCCTATGGGTAATAACATACTTAACGCCACAATCTCCCACAACTCATACAGTTTTTCACCGTGGTAGCAATTATCTTCCTCAATACTACTCTCTCAGCACCCTACCCAGCTCTTCAAGCGAAATAGCGGCGCTGTCCACCACCGCCTCACGGTTGGCCTGGCTGACCTCATCCATGAGCTCCTTCCTTAGAATGGATATATCCTTTGGAGCATTTATCCCTATCCTGACCTGGTCTCCCTGCACCTCTATTATCTTCACCTCTATGTTGTCGCCGATTAATATCGATTGGCCCGGCTTTCGGCTTAAAACCAGCATGTCTCCACCTCTTAACTTTAAGTTACATGCAAAGCTCCCAATACTTTCAACAATAACCCAAAAAGCCCCTCATGCCTTGATTTGTAATTATTGTCCGTGAGCTTCTGCCAAGTACACCGTATTAGACACTTATCACACATGCCATAAACCACCACTTATGCCACTCCATCCCCTTATGCTACACAGCATATAATGCTTTTACCCCTCTATGCCCCTTTTCTCATCTCTTCGAGTATGTAGTGTCTTGTCGTGTACTTATCATCGTCCAGTATCACCTGCATGGCTATGTTCTTCTTGGCATTGATCACTATAGGCCCCTGTAAGTTAGCAGTCATCTTTGACATATCCTGCGGAATGACGACGATGGATAAAAAGCGTATATCTGACGGGTCATCCACCTCCAGCTTCTGTAAGACCTCCTCATTTATCGAAGGCGAATAGTCCTTTTTAAAAACAAACGGGTCTATGACCACAAAGCACACATTGGGATTATGTACCGCATGAAGCCACATGAAGGGGTTGTTGTCCCCCACTTTACCCAACAGCACATATTCCTTTATGTCCTCAAAGCCGTAAAGGCCGTAAGGAAATCGTATGATCTCCTCCTCGGATATTTCAATATAGCCAAAGTGCTTGGATTCAATGATCAATTTCACACCCTCCTGTCCAAATTACGCCCCACATATTCTATGGTAATGCTGGGGTACTGCCTTAAGTAAATATCGACTTTGTGAAGCGTAACCCTGTATCTCACGGGATGCACAACTGCATTAAAATGAACCTCGCCAGGATAATAATCTATGCTAACCCCACCCGTCACAAAAAACCTAGGTTTAGGGAAGGGTAGACTAATCGGTTCCGGTTCGGGCGTGTGGTATGACCTTTCCTCTGCAATATCGGCTATGGGGTTTCCTCCCTGCTCTATAGCAGCCAGCCTGTCGCCGTCCTGTGCTGTCTGGGCAATATACTCCATCACCCGCTGGTAACCCTTTTGAGCTTGAGCCCGTGCAAGGTCAAGAAAATTCTTATATCCCAACTCAGCAAAGCACTCATATTGATCAATGTACACTTTTGCCGGCTGGGTCTGTATATTAAGCCTCGGTGGTTGATGCTGCATCTCAACAAAAGGTCGAGAGGTATCTATCTCTAGTTGGGCCGGCTGCGTACGGATCCCTATCAAAGCCGGTGTGGTAGTGATACGCAAAAGCATGACTTCTCTCCTTGTATTGCGTAAAATTTCCCTCGTCTGTAAAATCCAAACAAAAGCATATAACCCATTTAACTAAATATTAAAAATGTTGCAAAATTATAAACCTGTTGTTTTATAGAGTTTTAAATGCCCATCATAAATTTACACTTATACATCAACAACACTCTTATCTCAAAAAGTCTACAAGCGTTGGCATGATGATGCGTGCACCTGCCGCCAACGATGCCCTGTACACATTCTCGGCCTCTTTAAGCCGCACTATCACCTCGGCGATATCGACATCCTCGTTCTGCGAGAGCAGATTCGTGAAGTTTATCTCCTCCTCCTTTAGCCTTGCCCGAATAAGCTCAAAGCGGTTTACCTTGGCGCCCACAGCCGAGCGTTGGGACAATATCTGGGTCATGCGCTGGTCTATCTCGCCGATGTAGCTGTCCAGGTTGGTATTCGCACCGCTTCTTAGATCGTTTTTAAAGCGCTCGAACACGTCGTAAATCTTGTCTATCTCGGCACCGCCATCACCACCTAGGACGTTCACCTCTATGCGGTTGCCAACACCTATCTCAAAGGCTATCTTGCCACCGTCGCCTTGATAAATAAGCTGCCCATTCTGCTCGACAAACGCCGGTTGATCCGTCCTGTACCCCGCAAATATGTACCGTCCCGCATAGGTGGCATTGCCTACCTGCACGATATGTTTCTGCAGCTGCTCGATCTCGTCGGCTATGGCCATCCTGTCCTCGGGGGCAAGGGCCCCGTTGCTGCCTTGGACCGCTAGCTCCCTTGCCCTATGGAGCACGTCGCCCAGGTCCTTGAGTGCCGACTCTGTAGCCTCAAGCCACGATATGGCGTTGTCGGCATTGCTCACATACTGCTGGTTATATGCAAGGTCCGCCCTCAGCTTGAGCGACTTGGATACCGCCACCGGGTCATCCGACGGCTTCAAGATCCTTTTACCGGATGAAAGCTGACCCTGCAGCTTTTCAAGGTTGCGCATATTTCTAGCATAGTCACGCATCATATTGGTGATGAGCATCCCATTGGTTACACGCATCTCTCAAACCACCTTTTTGCTGTTTCTAAGTTCAAATTTCCCTTGTAAATTCACTAACAACAAGCCATATTTATATAGCTATATAGCATATAATAACTCAAGCATTTCGCTTGCCTTCAAACTCCATCCAAAAATAAGTAACTTGTTTCTTCCGTTCTAAAGTCTATCCGCAAGCCCCAAAAACTACCTTCCCACAACACCCATCCTGTTTATCAGCACCTCTAGCATCTCGTCAATGGCAGTCAAAATCCTGGCAGAAGCGTTGTAGGCGTGCTGGAAGCGCACCATATTGGCCATCTCCTCATCCAGCGACACACCCGATACCGACTGGCGCCGTTTGTCCATCTCATTGACCAGGATTTCTTGGTTGTCAGCCATATGTGCTGCTTGACGGCTGGCTACCCCCAGGGTGGATATAAGGGCTTTGGTAAAGTTATCCATATTATCGCACTCCGGCACGTAGGTCTTGTGCCTTAAATCGAGAAGCCTCAGTATGTTTTTGTTGTTGCCCTTGGCTTGGGTCGGGTCAAACCCATTTTGGGGATCCATCCCGTTAAGTTTATCTTCTTCATCAAAATAAATAGCCGCGATATTGTTCCAGTCGTTTCTTATCTCGTCCGATATGGTTATGAACTTGGCTATGGGCTGTCTAACGCTAGCCGGGTCAAAATTGGCACTGCCGTCCGAGAAAAAGTATACACCGGTCTTGCCGTCCAATGTGTATCCCTGACTGTGGATTTCGTTGAAAGTAATCATAAGGGTATGGGCAAACAGGTTCCACATGCGCATGTAGTACGGTATACCGTATTCGGCGTTCTGGTTGGGTGCAGGCTGGAACTGGGCATTGGCGGATGAGGTGCCCATCTGGCCACTCGACATTCCTGGCTCTAGCAGCTCCTCTGGTACCCCAGGCAATGGCTGCTCCTTACCCCCTATGCCATCCCGCATGTCGATGAAGCCCTTCAACGTGCCCCCTGTGATGTTGACCCTTTCATCAGTGTCCTTCCACACCACTTCCACCAGCTCATCCACATCCACGTGGTTGTTCTTGGGGTACGGCATGCCGTTTATACTGCTGCTTCTGGGTATAACGTCCAGCTCATAGACTTTGGTATGACTAACCAGCGTCTGCCCCGCTATGTCCACCCTGAACCTGCCGCTGGCATCCTCATACACCGATACCTGCACTATCTTGGACAGGTTATCCACTATCAGGTTGCGCTGGTCGCGCAGGTCGTTAGCTGGTCGACCGGTAGACTCAAACTTGAATATCTGTTCATTTAAAGCCGCTATCTCCCGTGCAAAGGAATTTATATCGTTTACATATGAGATAATGGCTTGATTGGCCTCGCGTTGTAATTCTTCCAACTTCACATAGACATTCCTTATATTCTCAGTAAGTGCCAGGGCCTTTTGCTGCACCGTGGCGCGGGTAGTCGGGTCCTCAGGATTTAAGCTCAAAGCTTGAAGTGCATTGAAAAACTCGTTGAGCACCGTGTTTATTCCCGACTCTGAAGGCTCGTTGAATATGGCCTCGATGTATGCCAGCATATCCCTCCTTACTTCCCATTCGCCCAGAGCCGTCGATTCCTTGCGGTATTGCATGTCCAGGTACGCATCGCGTATCTGGCGCACCTGCTGTATGTCAACGCCACCTCCCACGGCATATCCGCCGTAGGTGGTAAACAGCCCCAAGCCAGTCCCAGGCTCTATAGCCTTCTGTATTACCTGCTGGCGGGAATACCCCTTTGTATTGGCATTGGCGATGTTGTGCGCCGTAACCTCCAGATTTGCCTGGTTGACGTGCAGCCCCTTCCTTGCAATCTCCAGGCCGTAAAAAGTAGAACGCATGAAGCTCACTCCCTGCTTTATACCTTTTTGTCTATCAGGCTGCGGCCCTGCTGCTTGGTACTGGCTTCTCCGGTTTTACCGTATATGCTTCCTGCCTGTCCCCGGCCGGTGATCAAGCCTATCGAAAAATTGATAAACTCCAGGTTGTTCTTGATGAGCCGCTCGTTTATCTGGTTTACCTGCTTCTGCTCCTCTATTATGCCGGACAAGCGATCCTGCAGCTGCTTGAGTTTCTCCTTAATCTGACCCTCTGACTGCGATACAAGATAGGACACCGTCACATCTTCAAAAGATAAACCCTGCTCTTCTGCAAAACCGGATACCAAATCCTCTCTTTTATCCTCAAGGCTCCTCAGCTCAAATATGAGCCGCTCCTCCATCTCCACGATCTTTTCAAGCTCACCTATATCGGCATTTGCAATAACCTGCGTCTTCTTTTTGGACAGTTCCAGCAGTATACCGTAAAGCTCGCACTCCTTTTCCAACACGTCAACAATTTTTTGAAGGTCCTCCATGAAACATCAGTCCCTCACACGCGATTTCGCCTTCACCGCTTGATACAAATCGTGCTTCCCTATGCTACCTATCCTGTTTCAGCAAGTCATCTACCATCTTTGAAGCGACGCTCCGGCTATCTATACGGTACTGCCCGCTTTGAATCCGCGCCCTTATCTCCTCCACTTTAGCCACACACACACCAGGATCCGATTTAGCAGCCTTTAAAGCCTCTTGAAACACTTTAGCCTCCTTTGACAGTATCACCTCATCGGCCTTGCCGCCTTTGTTCTTAACGCCGCGGACCTGCAGGTCCTGGCTGGCGTACAAATTCAATATGCGGGAAATGCGCGTCGAATCTATCTTCAAACCCTTTCACCTCTTTAACACGAGTCATATATAATATCGGCAAGAGCGCATAAAAAATTTAGGGGCAGTTTGTACTTTCCCCTTTAAAGCGCATTTTAGAACTTTGCTTAGTCATTTTTTGTTGATGTGTTTCACTCTTTGTTTTTCTTAATGATATAGTCAGCCAGGTGTATTTTGCCCACCTCATGCTTCAAATCAGCAACCTTTCTGGCGGACTCATTCAAGCCCTTTTTAAGGCCTCTTTCAAAGGCCGCAAGGCAATCCTTGCACATCCTCCCAGTGGTGATGGGCTTGCCACACCGCTCACAGGTCAGCGCTAGTGAGGGCTCTTTAAGCTCCAGCCTCCCCTCGCGCAAAAACTCGAGAATAATCTTCTCCTCCACCTCCGTAGCCTCTGAAACCTCGACTATTGTGGCATCGGGATGCTCGTACAAATAATCCCTCACCTTTTTGTACATCTCGTCCAGCTCCATAACACAGCTAGGACAGTACTTTATACCATTATACTGAAACAGCCTGTTGCATCGTTTACAATTGCGAATATCCATGTTTCCTCACCCCTTATAAATAAAAGTACGCCCTCGAAAAGTCCGGGAGCTTCATTTTGGCTTGTTTGAAGGTTCGGCCCAGAGACTTTACCCCCAAATTATTCTGGAAGGTTGTCCTACAAAATCTATCGTTATGCCTACATGACCCGGCTACTTTTCGAGAGTGTCCTAAAATAAAGCCTAACGGCCAGTAGCCAACGTAAACACATACACCTTTCGGGCTCCCGCCTCAAGCAGCACCCTGCTGCACTCGTCAACCGTACTACCTGTGGTAAACACGTCGTCTATCAGCAAAACCGACTTGTCCCGCACTGCTTCAGGCGCCTTAACCTCAAAGGCACCTTGCAAGTTTTGCATGCGCTGGAATTTACTAAGCCCTGCTTGTGGGGACGTATACTTCTTACGAACGAGCACATCCTCGTTCACCGTCACGCCGATGTATCTCCCCAGCTCTCGAGCCAGCAACGCCGATTGATTAAACCCTCTCTGGCGCTGCCTCCTTGAATGCAGCGGTACTGGCACAATGACGTCCACATTCCAGTTGCAACGCTGCTCAAAGGCCTGAACCATCCACCACCCCAGTGTACGGCTGAGATACGACACGCCGCCGTACTTAAAACGGTGTATGAGCTGTTTTATCTCAGGAGTATAGTGCAGGACAGATACGGCCTGCTCAAAATGATAGAGCACATAGGCACAATCGTTGCATATGCCCTCCTCAACCACTGGCCTGCCACACTTAGGACACACCGGCGGGACAATGACCGGGAGTGCATCAGCACATGCCCTGCAAACCCCTTTGTCGTCTATGTCCCTAACCCTTTGCCGGCACAGGATACAAGCTATGTTCTGGGGATACAGTATATCGAGAATAGCTTCCTTAATTGCAAACAGATTCAACAGCACCACCTGTTTCAATTTTTTAATATGATGACATAGAAATTTTGGGCTTATACACCTCTAATTTTCCTATAAACCAAAAAGTGTATTTTGCCGGTTTCTATCTCAAACCCCTTTAATTGAAAAATGTGGTGCCGCAAACAGTTTCCTGAAATGATGCATAAGTCCCGAATACCGCTTTTCCACGTAGTCGTTCCTCACCATGGCCTCGATGGCCCGTTCTCGCCCCACTATGACCACCATCTCCCGGGCCCTGGTCACCGCTGTATAGAGCAGATTGCGGGTCATGAGCATGGGCGGCCCCCACGCCAGGGGGATGATGACCACCGGAAACTCGCTGCCCTGGCTCTTATGAATGGATATGGCATAGGCAAGCTCCAGCTCGTCCAGCTGGGAAAAATCATACACCACTTCCCTGTCGTCATCAAATACAACGGTTACGCTCTGCTCTTCATGGTCTATGGCAGCGATGTAGCCTATATCGCCGTTGAAGACCCCTTCACCCTCCTCCACCACCTTACCGTAAACCTTCCTCTTCCACGATGTGCGGTAATTGTTTTTGATCTGCATTACCTTATCGCCTTCCCTGAACAATGTGTTTCGAAATAGCTTTTCCTGCTTTTCATGCGACGGGGGATTGAGCACCCTTTGCAGCTCGGTATTCAGATTGTTAACTCCAATATCGCCTTTGCGCATAGGCACAAGCACCTGTATGTCCTTCAATGGATTGTAATCTCCAAAAGCAGGTAACCTCCGGCATATGAGTTCCAGAACGGTATTCAATATCTGCTGCGGTGTCTCACGCCTTACAAAGAAGAAATCGCCGCCCTTTACGTTAAGTTGGGGCACCAATCCCTGGTTAATCCTGTGAGCGTTGAGCACTATCATGCTCTCCTGGGCTTGCCTGAAGATCTCGGTTAAACGCACCACTTTTATAATCCCGCTTGTGATTATATCCTTAAGCACGTTGCCCGGCCCTACCGAAGGCAACTGGTCCACATCCCCCACCAGGATCAGCCGCGTGCCAGGCACTAGGGCCTTCAAAAGGTGGTTCATAAGGAGCACATCCACCATGGATACCTCGTCTATTATCACCGCATCAGCCAGTATAGGATTGTCTTCATCCCTCTGAAAATAAGGGCCTTCATTGCCGTAGCTGTATTCCAGCAACCGGTGTATTGTCCTAGCCTCTCGGCCGGTGGCCTCGGTCATGCGCTTTGCAGCCCTGCCGGTAGGAGCCGCCAGCACCACAGTCATCCCCTGCTGCTCCATCAACTTTATGATGCAGTTTATAATAGTAGTTTTGCCGGTACCGGGCCCACCTGTTATGACCGTCACACCGTTCGATAAGGCTTCCATCACGGCTTCACGCTGCTTGAGCGCCAGGAGTATGCCTTCCTCTTTCTGAAATCTCCTGAGCATATCCTCCAAGTCAAACTCAGCCGGCCTCACATCCACCATGGACAGCTCAACGAGTCGCCTGCACACGCCCACCTCAGCGTAATAAAAAGGCGCAAGATACACCGCCGTCTGACCTTCGATATTCTCCAAAAAGGCCGACTGTTTAAGGGCAAGGGACGTAATGGCGTTTTCGACCAGGCCTTTGTCCACTCCCAGCAAAAGGGAAGCCTGTTCCACCGCAACATCCCTGGGCAAATAGGTATGCCCATCAGCCGCCGCCTGGGAAAGCACGTATTTTACCCCCGCCTCAATACGGTATGGCGAGTCAAAAGCCACGCCCATGTTTTGCGCTATCTTGTCGGCAGTTTTAAACCCTATGCCCGCTACCTCATCGGCCAGACGATAGGGATTTTCCTTTATGATGCCGATGGCGTCATTGCCGTACATTTTGTATATCTTTATGGCGTAAGTGGTGGTGATGCCATAGGACTGAAGGAACATCATGACTTCCCTGATTTCCCTGTGCTCGGCATAGGAAGCGACTATCATCTCGGCGCGCGCAGGACCAATCCCCTCTACCTCTGTGAGGCGCTCGGAATGAAATTCTATCACCTTTAACACATCCATGCCAAAGCGCTCGATGAGCTTCCTGGCGGTGGATGGCCCTACCCCTTTTATAAGCCCTGATGCAAGGTATTTTTCAAGGCCGTCTAAAGTAGAAGGCACGACGCTCTTCATGGCATGAATTTTAAGCTGCTGGCCATAATCGGGATGCATAGTCCACTCGCCCACGATTTGCACTTTCTCGCCCACATTGGCATAGGGCAGGCTGCCCACCGCCGTCACCAGCAGCCTGGTTTCATCATCCCGCACCTCTATGACGGTAAAGCCGTTGTCGTCATTGCGAAACACCACTTCCTCTATGACACCCGTAAGCTCCACCACTTTTACAAGCCACCCACTTCCTATGGACGCATTTTCAATATATGAGATAACATTTGCCAATACACTAAAATTAAGCACTTTGTGGTTGCCTAAAAAGTAAAAATGTTTTGTAGAAGTACAAGTGGTTTTAAAACGATTGATATAACCTCGTTTGGTAATTATTTCTTCAAAAATATTAAATACGCCCACTTCCTATAAATATTACTATAATACAAAAAAACACCTCACCGCATATCACAACATCGTATTATACTAAAATTTATGGTATAGCCAGCAACTGTATGCCTTTTAAGATATTTTACCATATCCCTTAAGATGATTCATCCCTTTTCTCCAATTTTGCTTTCTCTTACGCCGAATCTGTCGGGTAACCCCTTGTTAGCAATACCACATCACAAGAGAGATTACAGTTGCTTGTATAGCAACACATCTTTTAACCTACGAAAATTGCAAAATGGCGACGAAAAAAGTTACAATTGCTTGTACAGCAGGCATCTTTACCGACAAATCAACATTGAAACAGCACTACAGACTAAAGCTCACGCCCAACTGCCTGCGCCACTGGCTTTAGCGCCTCCATCAATTGGGCAAACTTATCCGGGTGGAGGGACTGCGCTCCGTCGCTGGCCGCATTGGCAGGGTCGGGATGCACCTCTATCATGAGCCCATCTGCCCCGGCGGCTACAAAAGCCTTTGCTACCGCCTCCACCCATCTCCAGTTTCCTGTACCATGGCTTGGGTCGGCTATAATAGGAAGGTGGGAAAGCTCCTTAACCACCGGAATGGCGTTGATGTCCATGGTGTTGCGCGTCGCCGTCTCAAAAGTGCGAATCCCCCTCTCGCACAGTATAATGTTTTGGTTGCCGGCATCGGCGATATACTCGGCGGCCATGAGCCATTCCTCGATGGTGGCCGACAGGCCGCGCTTTAAAAGCACCGGTTTGCCTGAAAGGCCGCATTCTTTAAGCAGTCGAAAGTTCTGCATGTTGCGCGCCCCTATCTGCAGTATATCTGCATATTGGCTTACTAGCTCCACATCTCTGGTATCCATCACCTCGGTAACCACTTTAAGGCCGGTCATTCGGGCAGCCTGATATAGCAGCTTAAGCCCCTCCTCTTCCATACCCTGGAAGGAATAGGGTGAGGTCCTGGGCTTGTAAGCCCCACCCCTGAGCACGGTAGCACCTGCCTCTTTTACCCTGCGGGCCACTTCGCATATCTGCTCCTCGCTCTCAACAGCACAGGGACCGGCCATCACCACCAGCTTTTTCCCGCCGATTTTCACATCGCCCACTTCCACCACCGTATCCTGCTTTTTAAGCTCGCGCCCCACCAGCTTATACGGCTTCATTATGGGGACTATGCTTTCCACCCCCGGCAATTGCGAGAGGTTATGCTCTTTCACCAGCTTTTTATCGCCTATGGCGCCTATCACCGTTTTTACCTCGCCGTGTATGGGATGGGTTTTAAAACCCAGCTCCCTCAACCGCTTTTCGACGTTTTCAATCTCTTGTTGAGTAGCGCCGGGCTTCATGACCACAATCATTTTAAAGCACCCCCTCCAAACATTTTGTGATAAACCCTCAAAATTACGGTTATAAAAAAATCCCCGTCCTGTTTAGGACGGGGAGCCTTTCCCGCGGTACCACCCAAATTGGTTATCGGTATACGATAACCCTCTCGTTTAAGGATACTTGCCATTGCTCAATTTAAAAAGGCAAGGGCGCCATATCCCCCTTCCTGTATAACGGCGAAGGCCACCGTCTCAGCCTACGCAGGGAACACCCCTCTACGCCCAATTTCACTGGTTTACACTTTCCTTGCCAGCCCTTACTCAATGGCCAGCTGCCCTGCCTATACCCGCTCATTCTGGCTCTTGGGTAGTTCCCCTTCAGCCTGCAGCTCCCGGGAGAACTTCCATATACCGCTCACCACCGGGCTCGCACCTTACCCCGGCTCTCTGTAGGCTCGCAGTACATGTACTTTTCCCGTTCACAGCCTTTTTATACGATATTTCCATTTTTATTGTGAGAAATTATACTATATCACTGCGGTAAGAGTCAATACCTCTTCCTAAATTAGGGCTATGACTTTTCCCGCCTCACCAAGCCATTTTTCAACGTTCCATAGCAGTTATGGCACGTGCCAGCTCGTGAATGGACTGGGTTAACCCCTCCAGCTTTCCCTCAATGCGCACCAGCAGATACACCGATAACACTATGGGAAAACCGACGTTGCCAACAAGGCTAAGCAGTTGTTCCATACATTTACCTCCCCAATTCATAATATTTTGTAAAACGCTCGATTGTACCTATAACAGCAATGTCACTTTGTCAAGATGGGTATCATTTTATGCATTTTATGCATAACAACAGCTCAATTGATGGCACAATATCATAAAAAACTAAACTCTAGCTGAAATGAAGAAAAAATCCTTTAACCTAGTCTCCTTTAAAAAAGATAGAGGAGTGGCGAGCACCCCTCTATCTTTCCTTCAAATCAGCTGCAAAGGCTGGACTTCCGTATCAATTATATTAGCTTCTGCTATCTCGACCAGCCCGCCTTCTATATCGAAGGGATTTACGCTGAGCACCAGGTCCATAAACGCTTTAACCTCAGCCGGCGTAAGGTCAGGGCGTGGGTCATCCAGCGTAATGCGGTAAGTTCTGCCCTGCCCTGTTTTAAAGACCATCTCCAGCGTCTGTGCCACCTGTCTCACCTCCCATACCAAAGTTTAAGCCAATTATACATTGACGTAGTCAAACTGCGCTGTTTTGCGTATGGCTATCACCGGGTGTGACTGAAGCGATGCCAAAGCCGCAGCTATGTTGTACAAGTCAGCGTCAGATACAGTGGGCTTTATTCTGGTCAAGCTCCTGGTTCTGGTGATCCGCCTTCCATTTTGGCCCTGCCCCATATCCAGCTGAATCTGAAGCCTTGTATCCATGGGCCTTACCTCCAACGCCATCGCCCTCACCTCCTTTTCTTTATCTACTTACTAGAATTCAAAACCTGCCTCTGAGAGACACATCATCCTAAACTTTGTCCAGATGTTCTCGCAGCGATTTTAAAGCCCTGTCCTTTAGCCTGAGCACCGATTTGTAATGGCTGTTCCTCAGCCTGGCTATGTCCTTATACTTCAATCCATAAAAGAAGTGCATGAGTATAATGCCCTTCTGTTTAGGCGACAGCTTGCCTATGGCGCTGTACAGCCGCCTTATTTCGCCGGATTTCTCCACCGCTTCCTCCACATTACCCTGAGGGTCCACAATTAAATCGCTTAAGGTACAGGTGTCTCCATCATGCCCTTCAATCTCCTTATCCAGCGAGATGGCTGAAACCCTTTGTCTGGCAGCATTCATTAGACTAAAATACATCCTCTTTTTTACGTACACCAGGAAGGGTACACCCCTTGAAGGGTCAAAATCCCTCAAACATTCAAGGACCACAAGGCAAGCCTCTTGATAAAGGTCCTCCCATTCATGCCCGGCTCCACATCGCCTTATGGCCGAGCAGACCAATGGCCTCAGCCTATTGATGACCTCTTGAATAGCAGCCCTTTCATTGGACTTGGCTTTTTCTACCAGCTCCTTAAACAAGTATTCCAACGCAATACGCCCTCCTTAAGCGAGGGCCGGCCCTGCATTTTTCAGCTGTACAGCTTCACAATACATGATAACCCAGGTATAAAAGACACCAAAAAGCCGGGGAATAACCTCCCCGGCATCAAATTAATTGGTTATTTTATCCATTAATTTAAAAACATGGGCCTGTATCTTGAATAAAACCCCATCAGGAATCGTGTATCAACCTGTTCAAATAACCACACAGCTCTCCCGGTTTCAGGAATTTTATACAGGGGTACTGTTTGGAAAGGCTCTCCATAACCTTTGGCGTATCATCGCACGAACCCACATCCACCAGCACGATGTTAATCAGCGAATCCTCATTTCCATCCACCGCCGTTTTAAACATAAACCCCCTCACAATGCCTTCTATGACATCCTCCTGATTTTGCGCCGTTATAACCACATTGAAACTCCCTTTTTTATTACCCAAAGCCATTGATATGTCCCGCAGTACCAACACCACGAAGCATATAAACCCGAATATGGCAAACACCCACAGGGCAATGGCAAGGTATGTATCAAGGTACATCACTACTCCCCCTCTGCGGCATAATATAATCCACCCACGCATTCATAATATGTTGCCGGGCTTTAAAGGGTGAGCATATAGATATAAATAAAAAGCCCCAATCTGGTTTTCAGACTGGGACTTTTATTGCAAGCTCACTCACATCAATTATCTGACTTATCTTCCAAAAGCCTGCTCCCTTAAAATCTCGGCCTTGTCCGTCTTCTCCCACGGCAGGTCTAAATCAGTACGCCCAAAATGTCCGTAAGCAGCCGTCTGTTTGTAAATGGGCCTTCTCAAATTGAGGTCCCTTATGATAGCACCGGGCCTTAGGTCAAAGTTCTTGTTTATAAGCTCCAGTATGAGCTCCTCGGGCACCTTCGCCGTACCAAAGGTATCAACGCTGATGGACACCGGTCTGGCCACGCCTATGGCATAAGCCACCGCTACCTCGCACTTGTCAGCTAACCCGGCTGCAACTATGTTTTTGGCCACGTACCGCGCTGCGTAGCTGGCAGAACGGTCGACTTTAGTGGGGTCTTTGCCTGAGAAGGCACCGCCGCCGTGGCGTGCATAGCCACCATAGGTGTCCACTATGATCTTTCGACCGGTAAGCCCTGAATCGCCTTGAGGTCCCCCCACCACAAACCGGCCGGTAGGATTGATAAGGTAACGTGTTTTGTCATCCAAAAGCTCGGGGGGAATAACGGCCTTTATGACCTTTTCGATTACATCCCTTTCGATGGTGGAGTGGTCGACGTCGGGGCTGTGCTGCGTTGAGACGACGACGGTATGTACACGCACCGGCTTGTCCCCTTCATACTCCACCGTAACTTGGGATTTCCCATCGGGCCTTAAATACTCCAGCGTACCGTCCTTGCGCACCTGGGCCAATCTCCTGGTAATCTTATGGGCCAGCGAAATCGGAAGAGGCATGAGCTCAGGTGTCTCGTTACAGGCAAACCCAAACATCATGCCCTGGTCGCCTGCACCAATGGCCTCTATATCGTCCTCCATCTCGTGCATCTTGGCTTCAAGAGCTTTGTTTACCCCCATTGCGATGTCTGGCGACTGCTCATCTATAGAGGTGATAACCGCACAGGTATCTGCATCAAATCCAAATTTTGCCCTCGTGTATCCTATCTCACGAACAGTATCGCGCACAATACTTGGGATGTCCACATAACACTCAGTGGTGATCTCCCCCATTACCAGCACAAGGCCTGTGGTCACAGCCGTTTCGCACGCAACTCTGGCATATGGGTCCTTGGCCAAAATGGCATCCAGCACGGCGTCAGAGATCTGGTCACATATCTTGTCGGGATGCCCCTCGGTAACAGATTCTGACGTAAACAACCTTCTCCTCATTTGCTCGCCTCCTCACACGGTAAAAATACTTGTTAAATCGTGAAAATTCTTTATTTTACAATGGATTTAAGTATAGCATACCCCCATCAAAAAATCAATAAAACACAGGAGCAAAATCTTCCCTTAAAAATTGAAAAAATATCAAAAAGGGTGGCTGACACAGATATATCAACCACCCTTTCCCTTGGTGGAGGGGGATGGATTCGAACCACCGAAGGCTGCGCCAACAGATTTACAGTCTGCCCCCTTTGGCCACTCGGGCACCCCTCCATGTCGAAAATTACAATCATACATCTCAATTGCAGTATATAATTATATGATAAGAACCCCATAAAGTCAACCTTTATTTTTAAAATCCAGCGGTTGATTAACCTTAATCCCAGCGGTTATAATAGGAAATAACCCTTAAATTCAAGGAGTGTGTAACAATGCAGATGGTTCACATAGATGATTTAAAAGGATGTCACGTTCACTTTGTGGGTATAGGCGGCATCAGCATGAGTGGCCTAGCTGAGATACTGCTCAAGCGCGGATATACAGTCAGCGGCTCGGATTTAAAGGATTCGCACATCATACAAAGGCTTAATGAAAAAGGCGCCAGAATATATATAGGGCATAGTCCCTCAAATGTTGAGGGCGCCCACCTGGTAGTGCACACCGCAGCCGTCAAGGCTGACAACCCAGAAATACAGGAAGCTTATAAGAGAAGCATCCCCGTAATCGACAGGGCTACGCTGCTGGGCCAAATCATGGAATCCTACCCCTATTCCATAGGGGTATCGGGCAGCCATGGAAAGACTACCACCACATCCATGCTTTCGACCATTTTACTTCATGCAAACCTGGACCCAACTATACTTGTAGGGGGAGAGCTGGATACAATAGGAGGCAATGTACGCATAGGCAGCAGCCCCTACTTTATAACTGAAGCCTGTGAATACGTGGAGAGCTTTCTCCACTTCAAACCGTACATAGCCATCATACTGAATATAGACGCCGACCACCTGGACTACTTTAGAGACATAAACCACATATACCAGGCATTCAGTAAGTTTGCACAGCTGGTACCACAGGATGGTTATGTGGTGGGCTGTGCCGACGACCCGCTGGTGAAAAAACTGCTTTCGGAAGTCAAAGGCAATGTCATAAGCTATGGGATAAATGGTCCATCAGACTGGCAAGCCTGTGATATATATTACAAAGACCTAGGCACAGCATCTTTCAAAGCATACTACAAAGGAAAATATATGGGCGATATAAGCCTGGCCGTGCCCGGTAAGCACAACGTGTACAATGCCTTGGCATCGGCAGCTGCTGCCCATGTATTGGGCGTACCGTTTGAAATAATACAGGATGCCCTGAAAACCTACCGGGGGACACACCGCCGCCTGGAATTTAAGGGCAAGATGGGCGAAGTCACTATAATAGACGATTACGCCCATCACCCCACTGAAATAAAGGCTACCTTGGAGACAGTTAAAAATTATCCTCACAATAGGATATGGTGCGTATTCCAACCCCACACATACAGCCGTACCAAAAAGCTATTTAATGAATTTGTGCAGGCTTTCAAGCAGGCCGACCTGCTTATAATAACCGATATCTACGCGGCGCGGGAAAAGGACACAGGTGAGGTCCACTCCCGCAACCTTGCACAGGCCATTTCCCAGGCTGGCCAACCGTGCATATACATGCAGTCTTTCGATGAAATAGCAAACTACTTAAAAGAAAACGCCAGCCCAGGAGATATAGTGATCACCATGGGAGCAGGAGATGTTTATCGTATCGGGGATATGCTAGTGACGTCCTTTCCTCAATGAATTGAGGGATATCCTCAAGCGGATGCACACATAAGGTTACCCTCGTGCTTCGGCTCGGCGACGCCGTGCCATCCCAGGTGGTATGACACAACCGCGGGCCGCGCCACACGGCCACTACTCCCCTTCACGGGAGATACCTTGTATGCCTTCTCGTAGATGTTCAACGCACCGTTTACGACCGACTGCGCCCTCCACTCGCAGGAAGATACATACAGGCCCCGGTGTATGCATTCCTAAAACAACCCCACTATAGTACCATCGGGCATTATGTCCATGTTTTCAGCAGCCGGATTTTTGGGCAACCCGGGCATAGTCATCATGGACCCGGTCAATACTACCACGAACCCTGCACCGGCCGATACCTTGACCTCGCGAACGTTTAGCTTCCAGCCCCTGGGCGCCCCTTTCAATGCCGGGTCATCCGAAAACGACATCTGCGTCTTGGCTATGCATACCGGAAGGTTGCCATACCCCAATTGTTTCAAGGTATCTATGGAGCGTTTGGCTTCCCGACTGTATATAACCCCATCCGCTCTGTAAACCCGACAGGCAATGGCTTCGATCTTTTCCTCAATTGATGCTTCAAGGTCATAAAGCGGCCTGAAATTGTTGGGCTCATGCATTGCCTCCAGCAACGCATAAGCAAGTTCAATACCCCCCTCACCACCGCGGGTCACCACTTCAGAAACCGCCATTTTCACACCTATTCTCGCACAATGCTCTTTAAGAAACTCTATTTCGGAGTAGGTATCGCTGGGAAACCTGTTTAATGCCACCACGACCGGCAGCCCAAAAACGTTTTTGACGTTATCTATGTGTTGATTGAGGTTAGCCAAACCCCTTTCGAGTGCTGCTAGATCCTCCTGATTTAAACCAGACAAAGGGAGACCGCCATGAAACTTAAGAGCACGGATTGTGGCTACCAGCACCACCACATCTGGCCTTATATTCGCAGTCCTGTAGACTATATCGAAGAACTTCTCGGCACCCAAGTCGGCCGCAAACCCACCCTCGGTAACGACGTAATCAGCCAGCTTCAAAGCCATGCGCGTAGCCATGATGGAGTTGTTGCCATGGGCGATGTTGGCAAATGGGCCTCCATGGATAAAAGCGGGCTGGCCTTCCAATGTCTGGACTATATTGGGCTTTATGGCATCTTTAAGCAATATAGCCATGGCGCCCACGGCTTTCAAATCCCTTGCATACACCGGCTGCCCATCATAGGTGTAAGCCACAACCATCTCCCCTAACCGTCTTTTTAAATCCTCCATGTCGGAAGCCAAACACAATATGGCCATAATCTCCGAGGCAGCCGTGATCTCAAAACCCGATTCCATGGGGATGCCGTTGGCTTTTCCTCCCAAGCCGGTAATTATGCTGCGCAACTGCCTGTCGTTCATATCCATAACCCGTTTCCATACCACTCGAGTAGGGTCAATTTTGAGGTCATTGCCCTTCACGATGTGGTTGTCGATCATGGCAGCCAATAAATTATGGGCTGACCCTACGGCGTGTATGTCGCCAGTGAAATGGAGGTTTATGTCCTCCATGGGCAGCACCTGAGAATAACCGCCGCCGGTTGCACCGCCCTTCATGCCGAACACCGGCCCGAGGGAAGGCTCCCTCAAGCACAAAGCCACCTTTTTGCCAAGTTTGCCCAGCGCCTGGGTAATACCCACGGCCGTTGTGGTCTTGCCCTCACCTGCAGGAGTGGGGGTAATGGCAGTGACGTATATGAGCTTGCCATTTGGCTTGTCCTTGATCCTATCCCATACCGCCAAGCTGACCTTGGCCTTGTATTTGCCATACAGCTCCAAGTCGTCCTCATAAAGCCCAATCTGAGCCGCTATATCAACTATGGGCCTGAGCTTTGCCTTTTGTGCAATCTCAATATCACTCAACATTATGTACGCATTTCCCCTTTCTTTTGTTATTTGTTGTTTCATCCGTTTGATCATTTAAACAAAATATGCAGCAATTGCTCTAATCTTTAATGCAATCTTTTCAAAATAAACTCTCTCTACAAATTTACACAACAAAAACTACATCATCGTAGAGCAGGATTAGCGTTTTATAAGGTTTTAACCTGTTTAAAAAAGCGTTTGCAAAAAACAGCTTTAATAACGGTTTCTGATTACATATAGAAATAATATAACATATCATGTAACATAATAAAAGGGGTATTATGACTGAACAAAAATACAACCTTAACCTTATATTTCAAGGCATATTAAAATCACAAATAACGCATACTTAAATATGAGGAGGGAACAGCCATGAAAAAGGCTTTAGCCCTCGCGCTTGCAATAGCCTGCTTCACGATACCCACCCGGATAGCGGCACAAACCAATTCAAACTACCAGGAAACTATAAACGAATATGTAAACGAGATATGCGCTATCACCCATTGAAAGCCAGAAGAGGTTCACCTGTTGGCCAGAGTGATAAACGCCGAAGCAAGAGGGGAACCATACCCAGGTAAGGTAGCAGTAGCCGCTGTAATAATGAATAGGCTAAAATCCCCTCTCTTCCCCAAAACTTTAAAAGAGGTCATAATGCAGCCCCACGCCTTTACATGCGTCCAGGACGGACAGATTTATCTCCCCCCTGATGAGGAATGCTATCAAGCCGCCCTGGATGCAGTAATGGGGCATGACCCAACAGGTGGATGCCTCTTTTACTATAACCCGAAGACCGCTACCTCTCGATGGATGAAAGAACGCAAAGCCGTAAGCAGCGTCGTTATAGGCAACCATGTATTCATGAAATGACCGGACAGAATCCGGTCATTTCATGTTTGGAGAAAGCCTGTCAAAAAAGCACAAAGCCATCCCCTTTTAAGAGATGGCTTTTTATAGTAGCGGTCAGCTTTCACTCGCCTGTACCGACACTTTACCATCTATATCCATTTGTTAAATAATTAATCCGGCATCAATCATATTAAAGACACCAGCTGGCTCAACAGGTCCATAAACAATATGGGGAATAATACGGCCAACATTAATATAATAGAAACTATGATTCCGGTAATTCCTCTCCCGATGTCACTCCTGAACAACCTGTACATGGGCCTCCCCCCTCTTTTTGGCTGTTTATATTATACCCCAAATATATTGCAAAATTTTTACATAACTTTTATAAAACCTTTAATAAGCATAAAACAAAGTATTACATGCCATATTCACAGCACCACAATTCTCCCTGTCAATGGGCGGGAAACCCAATAAAGGTCATTAAAATCATAATCTCTTATCTAGAGCAATGTATCGCTCAGCTTTGCTTCAAGATAATCTATAAACTGGCGAGCTGTACGGCCCGAACGACCGTTGTACCTCTTTTCCCAGCGAAGAGCCTCTTCCCTTAAGGCATCAACATCCATCTCAATCCCGCGACTTGCAGCAAGCCGTTCAACCATCTCCAGGTACGTCCTTTGGTTGGGAGCGATAAACGTCAGCGTTATGCCAAATCTATCCGACAGCGACAGCTTCTCCTGCATCGAATCGAGAGGCGAGATTTCGTCATCCTGGCCTGGATAAGTACCAATCCTATCATGATGGTATTCTCTTACAAGATGCCTGCGATTAGAGGTGGCGTACACCACCACATTGGCGGGTCTGGCCTTAAGCCCTCCTTCAAGCAGCGCTTTGATATGTTTGTATTCCACCTCACCTTCCTCGAACGACAGGTCATCTACAAACAGTATAAATTTCTGCTTGCGCCCTTCAAAATTTTCCAGTATCTGATAATAATCCCTTAAGCAGTCCTTGGGTACCTCTACAATCCTCAAACCCTGGTCAGCATATCTATGCACCAGCGCTTTGACCAAGGATGACTTGCCGGTGCCTTTATCGCCATAGAGCAACACGTTGTTGGCTTTGTAACCCTTAAGCAGCAGTTCGGTATTCTCGATGAGTTTTGCCTTTTGCTCCTCGTAACCCACCAGCTGGTCCAAAGTGATAGGATCCACAGCAGCAATTCCCTTAAGGCGTCCCCTGCCTTCCACTCGCTCCCACCTGAAGCCCTTGAATATCCCAAACATGCCAGAGCCGTTGCGGTAGAAATGATGTGCCAGCTCTTGTACCCCCCAGTTTACCACACGGTAATAGGGCACTGGGCGGGTTACACCCCCGCACGCAACCAAGGAATCCATCGCTACGACCTCGCCTTCAAAGGCAGTGAATACCTTCACATCAAATATATTTGCCCAACCATCCATGTTGGTTTTATACCTTGCCAGGGTCAAAAGCCCATTCCAGTCCACCATGGCTATTTGCCTCAAATTCTCAAGTTCAAATTCCATGGCGCTCTTTAGCCATCCCGGCACCCCTTCAAAACCTGTATGTTCGGCAAAGCGGCTAAAGGGCGTCTCGTGGCTTAACATAACGTATCCCCAATAAGCCTTCCACAGAAAATCCCCCACCACATTCCCCTGCCCCTGCACAGTACTCATATGATTACTTCCACAACTACTGGTATCGTGTACATTGTTGCAGCAGCCCATATCCTGCACATCGTCTGTATGCTGCATTTTTCCACAGCTGCATAATATATCGCTTACCTCTGACTGATATACACTTCTCCCTGGTAGGTAAACACCATCATTATACAATAATGCTGCTTTTTCACCTAGTGAAAGGCTGCTTACAGTAGGTTCACCATTGTGCCATGAATGACCTCCACCGTATTGAATGATGCCGGTTTCCACCAAGGCGTTCATCATACAGTACACAAAACGATGATAGTCATCCCACAGCTGCCCAGCACAAACGCCATCGGTTACAAGACCGGCTACAAAATCCTTGAATGCTTGAACAACCGGCTCATTCTGCAGCTGCCTGTACAAGACCAGGCCCTTTAAAGCCCTGTCAACCTTCCTTGCCTCTTCTTCAAGGCGGCTTATTGCAACATTTTCATAGGACATCTTCGGTTCCCCCCATAACCCTGCACCTTATCTTTTCAACCTCGTAATACACCCTCTCTACGTCCATGCTGGTCAGTTGCCGTTTCCTCATCAATATTCTGCCGTTTACAATAACGGTATCAACGTCAGCATCGCGCCCGCTGTACACCAGATGGACAACTGGGTCAGCAGCAGGATGATAATACGGCGCATCGCACCTCACCAGTATTATATCGGCCTTCCTGCCTACCTCCAGTGAACCTATCTCGTGACCCCACCCTATAGCCTTTGCTCCGCCAAAGGTAGCCATTTTAAGGGCTTGTTTTGCTGGAATGACGGTCGGGTCTTCGTTTATACCCTTGCCCAGCAGGCTGGCAAAGGTCATCTCTCGCATGACGCTCAGGCTGTTGTTGCTTGCTGCGCTATCGGTACCCAGCCCCACGTTTATCCCTTTTTTAAGGAGCTTAGAAACTGGCGCTATGCCGCTACCCAGCTTTAAATTGCTGACAGGGCAGTGCGCCACCTGTACATCATACTCTTTAAGTATATCCATATCGTGCTGCGTGAGGTGGACGCAATGTGCAGCCAAAACTGGCAGATTGAAAAAGCCCATGCCCTCCAGGTATTCAACTGGAGTTTTGCCGTACTTTTTCAATGCCTCTTCGACTTCAGTACGGGTCTCAGCCAAATGGATGTGAAGCCCCACTCCCAGTTGCCCCGCCAAATCCATGCAACGCTTTAAGTAGTCACCATCACAGGTATATATGGCGTGTGGCCCCACCATAACCCTTATACGGCCTTCAGCCTCGCCATGCCATTCCTCCCACAGGCGACGGTTTTCGATAAGGCGCTGCTCCGACCTGGCGTCCGGTCCCTGCAAACCCCGTGCCAGCACAGCCCTAATCCCTGAATCCTTCACCGCCCTTGCGGTTTGATCCATGAACATATACATATCAGCAAAAGCGGTAACACCGCTCATGAGCATCTCAGCAATGGACAGCATGGACAGCCAGTAAGCGTCCCGCGACTGCAACCTATCCTCAAGGGGCCATATCCTTCGTGCCAGCCACTCCATAAGAGGAACATCGTTGGCATAACCCCGAAACAGGGACATGGCCGAATGGGTATGGGCATTGACAAACCCCGGCAAAGCCAACATCCCGCCGCCATCAATTACCTCATCCGGCACAAAACGCGCAGGAAGACCTTTTTCCCCTCCTACATATACAATTGTATCGCCCTCTATTCCAATGCAGCCATCAGGATATCGATTATCCTGATGGTCCATGGTGATTACATAAACGTTTCTTATGAGAACCTTCATAAGGCGCCGGCGCAGCATACCCCATCTCCAGACAGGATATCACAGATACGCCCATTGCCTCCTTTCGCTCATTATACGATTTTCACCCCTGGTTTCACACATTGAGCCCATTTCACCCTTCGAAAACGCCTACTTCAAGACTGCATTCGTGTGCAAATTCAATAAGACGCAAGATAGCGCTCCTGCTCAGGAGTCAAGGAATCTATGTTAATGCCCATAGTCTGAAGCTTCATCCGCGCCACCTTGTAATCGATATCCCTTGGTACGCTGTACACTTTGGGTACCAGCTTATGGCCGTTTTCAACCAAATAATGCACACACAGGGCCTGCAGCGCAAAGCTCATATCCATAATTTCTGCAGGATGGCCATCGCCAGCTGCCAGATTGACCAACCTTCCCTGGGCCAAAAGATTCAGCACCCGCCCGTCCTTCATCACATAGCCCTCGACATTGTGGCGCATCTCCCGCTTTTCCACCGCCAGTGCCTCCAGATCAGGCTTGCATATCTCTACATCGAAATGCCCTGCATTGGCCAAAAGCACCCCATCCTTCATCCTTTCAAAATGCTCTCGCCTTATGACCTTGGTACAACCGGTGGTGGTTATGAATATATCGCCAATCTCCGCAGCCTCAAGCATGGTCATCACCCTGAAACCATCCATGGCAGCCTCTAAGGCCTTTATCGGGTCCACCTCGGTTACAATCACGTTTGCACCAAGGCCCCTTGCCTTCATGGCCACCCCTTTCCCGCACCAACCATACCCTGCCACCACCACGTTCTTGCCTGCAATGATGAGGTTTGTGGTGCGCATGATACCATCCCATACCGATTGCCCTGTACCATACCGGTTATCAAAGAGGTATTTACAGTAGGCATCGTTTACGGCAATCATGGGAAACTTAAGCTTTCCTTCCCGTTCCCTGGCCCGCAGCCTGAGAACCCCGGTAGTTGTCTCCTCACAGCCGCCTATCACCCTGTCACACAATTCCTGGTGCGATGAGTGCAGCATAGCCACCAGGTCTCCTCCATCATCGATGATGATATCCGGCCCTATGTCCAAGGTCCTGCTTAAGTGCTCTCTATATTCCTCTTCGGTAGCGCCGTGCCATGCATGAACTGTAAGCCCGGCTTTTACCAGCGCTGCCGCCACAGCATCCTGTGTGGACAGTGGGTTGCTCCCCGTCACGGCAACTTCTGCTCCTCCTGCTGCCAAAACGAGGCACAGGTAAGCCGTTTTAGCCTCCAAATGTATCGATACCGCAATTTTCTTGCCTCTAAAAGGTTTCGTGTCGGCAAACTCCTTTTCCAGCTGGTTAAGCAAAGGCATGTAGCGCCTAACCCACTCAATTCTTCTTTGTCCTTCATCCGCCAGAGTTATATCCCTAATAGTGCTGGCCATAAAAAAGTGCCTCCCCTTATTGATTTCAGCAAATACAATATAACCATATTTTAGCACATTGTCACAAAAAAGTATTGTTAAATTCTAAACTTATGACAATCCTTACCCCTTTTATCGGTTTTATGGGCGTGCTATAATTAATATAGCATCCCGTTTGCCGCTGCACTATATCTACAACACATATTTGCATATATATTATACCGTATTCCTTAGCGTTTTACTTCAACGGGAGTAAAAACGTATAAGGAGGAGTGGATATGGGGGCCCAGTATGTAAAGGAGTTTAACGCCGATTTAGGGGAACTTTCATTACTCGCAGGCGGCAAACACTGGAAGAGATTTCATGCCAGCAAAATAATCAAATTTCAACGCACCAGCGGTATAAAAAAAGTACTATTTTTCTCCAAGCCAGTTGAAAGGATAGAGGTTTACGTTCAAGGAGAAGATGCTCCTTACATCATCGAAAAAGGCGTAGTAAAAGATGATTTCCAGTGGATCGTCGACGTGCTTAAGAGGTTTGCAGAGAAGAACAAGGTGCCATTCAACGAGTAAAGTCCAGGTTAAACACCTGGACTTTATGTTTTACTCTGTAATTTTTATTAAACCTCATTAGTGACGTCCTCACCTCAATGAATTGAGGGACATCCTCAAGCAGATGCACACAGAGGTTTATCCTCCTAAATATTTTTCAACACTTTATGACTTTATGATAGGTGAACGCATATTTTTTATTCTCATTTTTTTATTATCATCAAATTACCACATACTATTCTAGGAACTTCTCTGGTATAATCTCATTTGCGGTGGGGTATTTTTTCATCCCTATACGTCATGTGGTATAACCGCTAGATGAACCTGTATTCATATAGAGGTGGGGTTTTATAGCCTTGCATAGAAGTCCTACAATTACCATGGAAATTATAAGCTCGGGAAGCAGGTAAGAGCCATTGTAGATTATTGAGTATACCCATGGGCTTTGCCCTTCTGGGGCATAGCTTGCAAACACCACTACTCCAGATATGACATGGCATATGAATCTTCCTAGTACCCCCATAAACACGCCGGCCATCACGCCAACCATACCCTTGTGCCTCAGCACGCCTGCCAAGCCAAGGCAACCAAAGGCTATAACGTAATCAAACAGTATGGACACTATATGGAAGCTATATTTTTTCCCCAGGATAAACTGCAGAATTCCATAAACCATACCGGCCAAGAGCCCTCTAGGAGTACCCCACCTCAAGGCAAAGATAAATATGGGTATCATCGAACCTGCCGTGACAGAACCACCCTGTGGCATCTCAAATAGTACGACATAGCTTAATACCTGCGCCAGAGCTATCATAACCCCGGCTTCCACCAGCATCCTGGTGTTACTTCTTTGCATATTACCATCTCCTCCCTTTTACGGGGAGAAAAAAAGACTACATGCCAAACCATAGGGCACGTAGTCCCCTTCCACAATTCGTTCCCTACGCTGGCATTACCCAGGTCAGGTTCAGCGGGTCGGAGTCACACAACTCCCTCTCAGCCGAATTGCTTCAGCTCCCCGTTTGATATTGAATTTTCTTGCCTATGATAATAACACTCTATATGAATTGTTGTCAATATTATGATTATCTCATTATCCACAGCCCATCCACAACTTATAATTGAGGAGTATACCCAAACATACATATACAGGCTACCATTATCTTGCGCTCAATTCTCTACACATTTATATGCAATATCCAAACCGCTAAAGTAAAGTATATTGTAAGGGAAATAGCGTCGGCAATGGTGGTGATCAAGGGACTAGCCATAACGGTAGGATCCACCCCTACCTTATCAGCAATCATTGGCAGCACCCCACCAATAATTTTAGCAATTATAACGACAAACACCAAAGTAAGGGATATTGTTATTGCAATACTAAAGCTATAGCCTTCAATAAAATATACCCTCAGGAAGTTAATCAAAGCCAACGCCAACCCAGCCAATGTACCAATCTGCATCTCTTTCCATATAACCTTTAGGATATCCCTAAACTCCAGTTCCCCCAGGACAAGGCTTCGTATCACCGTAGTCGAAGACTGTGACCCGGCATTGCCGGCAGTATCCATGAGCATCGGTATAAAGGCAGCCAAAGCCACCACTGCTTCCAATGCCACCTCGTACTTTCGTATTATATACCCACTGACAGTGGCAGAAATCATCAATATAAGCAGCCATAATAGCCTTTTGCGCGCTATCATAAACGGTGTAGCATCCAGGTATTCCTCCTCTGTAGGCTGAATGGCAGCCATGCGCTGAATATCTTCTGTGGTTTCTTCCTCAATTACGTCCACGATATCATCTATGGTGATTATACCGACAAGCCTCTTTTCCTGGTCCACTACCGGCACAGCCAAAAGGTCGTATTTCTTAAACACCTCAGCAACTTCTTCCTGGTCGTCATAGGTATCAACATATATCACATCTTTCTTCATTATATCTTCAACCTTGGTATCTGGAGAGGCCAAAACCAGGTCCTTTAAAGAGACTATACCTTCCAGCTTGCGCCGGGCATCGGTGACATAACAGGTATAGATTATTTCCCTGTCCCGACCGACTCTGCGAATCTTATCCAAAGCCTCAGCTACCGTCATCTCCTTCTTAAGGTCAACAAACTCAATGGTCATCAAGCTGCCAGCCGAATTCTCGGGATACTGCAAAAATTGATTGATCAGCTTGCGCTCGGCTTCAGATGTATTCCTCAGTATCCTCTTGACCACATTAGCCGGCATCTCTTCCAGGAAGTCGATCTTATCGTCAAAAAACAGGTCGTTTACAATCTCACTAAGCTCATTTTCATCTATCATCATGGATATTTCGCCTTGACGTTCAGAAGAAAGATAAGAAAAAACGTCGGCTGCTATCTCCTTGGGCAGCAACCTAAACAAAATAATGGCGTTTTTGGTATCCAGCTCATCGACAATCTCGGCTATGTCTTGTATCTGCATATTCTTTATCTTTTCTTTAAGCTCACTATACCTCTTTTGGCTGATCAGTTGCTTGATGTCATCGATAGCCATACCATTACCTCCTTTACGCTATATGATTTTGAAAGCACAATTAACCATCAAAGCTGTCCCATTTGAAGGCTATCCTTACTCTTCCCCATCTACTGCCTCGTGTTTTCCATTCATAAAGCCCCAACTTGATTCACAAACTTATTATTCCTAACATTTTCAAAACCATATAGCTCGGTAGGCAACGTATGGCCGCGACAATGGCGAAAAGCCTTCAATGCCAAAGTATGTTTAATTTTTAATTAAATGGAAAACAGAGGCAGTAGAACGCACCACCCCCTTATTTTCTATGTCATTAATACTCTTAGGTAAACTACTAGGGCCGGCGTCCATTCTACCACCTCCGCAATGCATCAAAATTTGTAAACTTTACGCGAATAGAATAACACATACCTGTCAAAAATTCAAACATAAATTTTAAAATGCCAAATAAGAAAGCGGGCTGAGTTTTGAAAATCAGGCCCGCTTATGCAACAAGCATTATCACATATACACAGTGACATTTTCACCACAGGAAGACACTCCTGAAAAACAGGAGGTCAAACTGTCTAATTCCATTTATTATCGGCCATAAAAACCTCGAAATCCTCGGAATTTCATTATATAAGCAATTACCCATATTACTCGCAGCAGCTACAGCAACACACTATGTATCTCTTTACCACCTCGTCAATTTCTCGCTCGTCATTGGAAGGTGCCTTTACATCGCCGATGAGCTCCCATTCTTCAATATGAGACAGCGTATTGCCAGGCTCAACAAGGGTCATAGGCGACAAAGTCTCCATCTCAAGCATGAAATCAGTAGTATAAGTCTCATACGAAACGCCAAAATCAGGATACTTTTTGCCCATCTGGTGCACAAACCGCTTGATAAACAAATTGCCGTGGTTGAAATATGCCGCCCAGCCATCTTCATTGTTTATACCAAACTTAAAGGGATGTTTGGTGCCAGGGTCCTGCTGCAATACGATATACTTATCTCCCCAGTATACCCTATGGTCGTTCATTTTGGAATAGGGCCACAGCGCAACAACACGATTGCCCAAAAGACCGGTATCCCTCTGAGGCTGGGGTACCACCTCTTTACCGCCGGGTGCCATGACAGTCAAGGCCCATGCAGCAAACTCCACAGGCCATGCATTCCTGTTTGTCAGGCGATGGACTATCCTTACCCTGTCGCAGCAGGATGCCAAAGTGATCTCCATCTCCTTTTCGATCTGCACCCATGGCTCCACCTTTTGTTTGACTTTTACGCCGCTTTCGATCTCCTGCCACTCCACCGGCTGGTCATCGGGTACATAGGTACGGGGGTTGTTTTCAGGGCTGTGCCACAGCCTGTGTCCACCCTTTATCTTCCATACCCCTCCTACAGGCTCCAAAACCGGCTGTGACGCCTGAGGTGCCTCACACAGCTCATTTTCCCTGCCTACAAAACCAAACCTTATAATCCTAGGCCCCACATCGACCGTCACTAACAGGTCAACCGTCCCGTTGGAAATCTCGACGCACCTGCCAAACTCCCTGTAGCTCACCTCTTTAACTGTAACAGGCATAACTTGACTCACTCTCCTTTCTGAATTTTTGGTATTGGTTTTTAAAAGGCCACATATGGCTTTTTACAATGATATTAAATTCTTCACAAACAGTTGAAAATCCTGCTACAGCGAACTCTTAAATTTGATTTCACACCAAACTCTATTTGCAGAATGCTTGTTGAAAAGTAAATTAACAGCCTGCGCTACAACATTCCTCACCCATATATCTTTCCCTCTGGCAAATACCTTTTAAGGCCCTGATAAAAAAAGTCCCTGAGCTCCTTCTCATCTTCATACGTCACGACTTCCCCCTCACAGCATACCATGGGAAAAGCAAATACATCGGTATCGTTCCTCATCCTGCTAATTCTCTTGAAGTGCTCCTTGCTCATGCGGAAGACCCCTATGTTGGCATCAAAAATCTTTTCCGCCGGGAGTATGCTGAAAACCTCATCCAAAAACTCATTATATACATGTTGCCAGCTGTATACCTTGAGCAATGGTTCAAAACACAACCTCACCTGCCATCCGTCTTGCAGGGCAGCTTTTATAGCCGTCAGCCTGGTCTTCAAAGGAGGGGCCAGCCTCTCATAGCGCCGTGCAACCTCACCGGGCGACAGTGACCATGCCAGTATCACCTGCTCTGCCGGTTTCAGGTGGGCAATGGCGCTGTAATTGGCGCTCTTGGTCCTCAGCTCGATGACCAGGTCCTGCCTGGTAGCTGCAAACTCTATCCAGCGTGAAGCATAAGGAACAATCCCTTCCAAAGCCAGCAGGTCGGTATCATATGAAGGACACAGGTACAAAGGCCCGCTCTCAAGCTTTCTATCCACAGCCTTGAAAAAATCTTCTATGTTTACGAAAATTACAATGTTGGCTGAAGGGTAAAGCCCCTGCAAATAACAGTAATCGCAATCATAGATGCAGTTCAAAACTGGCGATGTGTAGTAAAAGTTTGGGTGTCCGAAATCCTCGCACACCTCGGGACCGGGGTACAGAAACGGCTCCTGCTTGACAGCTAGTATAAGCTTGGGTGAAGCCTTTTGGCGCCGGAAGTTTTGATGTGGCCTGTTGAATACATCCTTGTAGTGCCGTATCGCCACCCTTATGGACCGAGGAAAACGGCTCAAGACGTGCTGTGTCACAGGATAGGCTGTAGCGCCTTCCTCTATATATATGTGGGAAAATTTACTCATAAAGGAGCAACCTCCTGATCTTCTCAAGCGCCTTTCTTCCCTCAGCCTTGACCTTTACCTCTGTTCTAGCAAATTCAGAGAGGTCAGGGAGCGACCTACCGGTCCTGAGCTTATACCTCCTCGCCATATCCATAAGCTGGTGGCTCTGCGTCACCGTAAGCCGCAGGCTTTGCTTAACTTGACCCAGCTGAAGGCGCTCATCCGGCGTCAGCACATCGCTTTCCACCCTGCATACCTTTTGAACCTGCTTTAAAAGCTCGTCCATCGCCTCCAGCGCCCCAGTTATACACTGGGTAACACGCTGGCCATTAAAATCTACTACATCCAGATGATCCCCCACCACCTTTACAATGTATATCTGGTGTGGAGCCAAAAAGCGGGATGCAGCCTGAAAAAAACCTGATGCCTCCATATCCACCAGATTAGCCTGCAGCTCTACTCGACTACTTAAAACGTCCTCCCGCCTTACCACTTGGTTACATGTTTCGACACTTCCCTCTTCAAAAGGGTGCTGTATTAGAATATCAGGGAAATATTGCTTGCCGGTCTCGTGGTCTATGACCTTATATATGAGGACCGACGTTCCAATCGGATACCGCTGGTCCACTGCGCCACATACCCCTATATTGATAACAGCCAGGCTTTCCTCCTCTTTAGCTTCTTCATGCTTCATGTTTTGAGCAAGCAAGTAAGCGGTAGCCATTGCTGAAGCTAGCTTGCCCACGCCGCTCACTATGAGAACCATATTATCTGCCCTGTAAAGCGGAAAATGCCTGCATGCCTCATCTCGCTTAAGACCATATTTTTTTATAATAGGGCTGGCTTCATACGGCAAAGCGGTCACAACGTATATCATACAACATTTCCTTTCGGTTTTGAGTTGGTATTATCCCAATTCACGCGTTTAACCGGCCTATTAAAAATTTTAGCGCATGGCATCATGGATAATCACGCTTATTTTATCCTACCTAGTCCAAAACTTTCCCGTATATACCTCCGCCTCCATGGGCTATGGTCAAGCGCCCCTGACGCCCTTTTATTATCAGGTCAACAATTGTTTGCGGAACCACCCTAGCCAGGTCTTCCGGTTCAACCCTGTGAAGGATGTTCATTTCTGTGCCAAATGCAGCAAGCAGCCTGTCTATGGTCTTCGGTCCCACGCCGGGTAAAAAATTAAGTGGCACTTGATAATAATAGGGAGGACGTTTACTATCTAATGGCTTTTTGCCAAACCCGTCTTTCACATCATCCGGGCTGACATCTCGATTCTTGATGACCTCTATCCGGTCTCTGACCCCCACAACTACCCTGTGTACGGGGTCATTGGGACATTCAAGCACTGGTGGCGGTAGGTCGGTAATCTCCTTACACTGCAGGCAAAATGTTCTGTGGTACTTCCCCAGCTTGGGGTCAAGGCCGTAATTTGCCACTATGCTCCTGCCGTCCTGCCCTTTTAGGGCTTTAAGCACCTCCTCATAGTTCAAAGCAGCCAGCCTCATAACGTTGTACTCCCTACCCATATTGATCAATGAATGAGCATCCGAGTTACTGGTAAAGGCCTTATCATCAAGCTCGGAAAGCAAACTGGCCATGTAGGTATCGGCGCTCAACCCCAGCTCTATAGCAGGAATTTTGGCAAAGGAACTCTCATCAAAAACGGTGTGCATGCTATGGGTACAACTGCCGTAAAAGCTCTTGTGGGGCGTAAATGCATGTGCCGGCATATAAAACCCGCCCAGCCAATCCACTATATCGAAAAGCTGCTGACCTGACAGCCTACTCATGGTGGAATTCTCCATCAAACTGGGCATATAGCCCTCCATTATGCGAGAAAACTCCTTGACCTGCCAAAGGTAAGGAAAGAACACCACAGAATGGGCATGGCACCCACCCTTTTCCCGTGTTTCGAGCTCAGAGCCCAGGAGTATGACCAGGTCGTCACGGTATACCATGCCCCCTTGAGGCAATTCCTCAAGCTCGCCCTTCCCTAGCATGTCCTCTATGTCCTTTATAACCCAGGGGGAGACACAATCCACCACCCCTATGATGTTTATGCCCTTGCGGTACCGAGCCTCATAAGCGATGTTGGCAAAAGTCAGGTCGTTGGCAGTACCACGCTTTACCACTTTACCATTGGAAGCCCTTCCGATATGGACATGCAAATCCACAAAGCATTCCTTCATCCTATTGCTACTCCTTTTAGTAGACAGATACTTCAACTATTTTTATGCCCTGGAGCTCTTTTTGTCTAAAAAATCTTTTATAGTTTTCTTCTTTCAAGCCAATTCCTTTTAAGGTCAATCTTCAGCTCCTAATATCGCTCTCACAGGCGCTCCATCGGCCCCAGCAATCTTCATGGGCAGGCAAATTAAATAATACATCCCCGGCTGTACGCCAGACAAGTCTATCCCTTCCAGAGCTACTGTGTCATTGCGTCCCAAAAATACGGTATGTATGTCCTTGGTATCACCATAGGCACCTATAGAAAAATAGTCTAAGCCAAGTAGCCTTACACCCTGGTCAAGCAGCCATTGACCCGCCTCAGCCGAAAGCCCAACATAGTCCTTATGGAATTCTCTGTCATTTATTATTCGCGAGTTGGTGGTCTTGATCAGCAACCTCTTGACTCCCGGCACTACAAGCCTTTTCAGAGCCTCAAGGTCTACATAAACGCCCCTTGAAGGAACCTCCACCACCTGACAAGGGCCAATGAGCAGGTTCAAATCCAGCTCATCCACCTTCTTGCCATCAGGTATGAAATGATAAGGAGCGTCCAGATGCGTGCCAAAATGAGCACTGCATTCAATGGTGGATACATTGGCATTGGAACCTTTGCCTATCTCGCGCGTCACACGGCGAGTAAACGGAGTGTCACCCGGCCAACACGGGCGCCCCTCTTCCATAGGCAGAGTTATGTCTATCCATTTCATCCTAATCCCTTCCCTTCTTTGAAACTCTTTATCCCATTTTTAAACAAATCTTTTGCTCGATTGCGACATTCAACCATAATTTGTGTTACACCATTTTTATTGTGTTATTTAACATCCCAACCATGACCATAGCAGATTATAAATTCCCTGTCAATTACATTTTAACCCTATTCTTATAAAATCAAAAAAGGGAACAAAAAGGATGGGATAACACCCCATCCTTTTTGTTCCCCCTACTTCTTCACCACCGTAAACGTTACCCTCTCATCGTTAATGTTCCATTCCTTGGTATATCCTTCGGCGCTTCCCTCCATTATCTCCTGCGCCAGGACCTCCTCGGCTATTGCCTCCTTGTTACGCTCAATTATGGCAGCAATCCTATCGTTGTCGCGATAATACAGAGCGATCCGGTCTGTTACCTCAAAGCCAGCTTCCTTCCTCATGTTCTGCACCTTGCTGACGATCTCGCGCACAAAGCCTTCCTCTATGAGTTCAGGTGTTAAGTTGGTATCAAGGGCAACGGTGATGCCGTGCTCGCTCTCCACCACAAAGCCCTCCATGTGTCCGGTCTCGATGAGCACGTCATCCCTGGTGAGTTCTACCGTCGTGCCATCCACAGTCAGCACAAACGGCCTGCCATTTTCAAATTCCTGTAGCGCTTTCTTGCCGTCCACAGCCTTGAGAGCCTCTGAAATTCTAGGCACCAGCTTGCCGTATTTGGGCCCCACGGCTTTGAGCTGGGGCTTGACGGTCACGACGGTAAACCTGTCAACGTCGTCGGTCAGTATCACTTCTTTGACGTTGAGCTCATCCTTGACCAGCTCGATGAAGCTTTCGGGCAGGCTGTGATTCAGCTTTGCATACAGGGCTTTAAGCGGCTGGCGTATCTTTATGTTGGCTGTATTGCGGCAGGCACGGCCCAGGCTCACAAGCTTGAGCACCATATCCATGTTCTTTTCCAGTTCCTCGTCTATCCATTTTGGATTAGACTGTGGGTAATCGCACAGGTGCACGCTCTCAGGAACATCATCCCTCACACTCTTCACCAGGTTGCAGTATATCTCTTCTGTGACGAAAGGCACAAAGGGCGCCGCCAGTTTAGCCAGCTCCACCAGCACAGTATATAAAGTCATATAGGCGTTTATCTTGTCCTGAGGCATGCCCTTCTGCCAGAAGCGCTCACGGCTTCTCCTGACATACCAGTTGCTTAAGTCATCAACAAAGTCCTGTATGGCCCTCGCCGCTTCAGTGATGCGATAGTTGCTCAAGCTGCAATCGACAAAAGCTATAAGCGAGTGCAGCCGCGACAGTATCCACCTGTCCATCACCGACAGCTTATCGTAGTCTAGCGCATACTCGGTGGGATTAAACTGGTCAATGTTGGCGTACAACACGAAAAATGCATAGGTATTCCACAGGGTGCCCAAGAACTTCCTTTGAACCTCGCTTACAGCCTCCTCAGAGAAACGGCTGGGCAGCCATGGTGCGCTGTTTACGTAGAAGTACCACCGTACCGCGTCGGCCCCCTGGCGATCAAGTACCAACCACGGGTCAACCACATTGCCCTTGTGCTTGCTCATCTTCTGACCATCTTTGTCCAGCACAAGGCCCAGCACGATGACGTTCTTATATGCCGGCTGGTCAAACAGCAGCGTAGAAATCGCCAGCAAGGTATAAAACCATCCGCGGGTCTGGTCAATGGCCTCGCTTATGAAGTCGGCAGGGAAGTTCTCATTAAAAAGTTCCTGATTTTCAAAAGGATAATGCCACTGGGCAAAAGGCATGGACCCAGAATCAAACCAGCAGTCGATAACCTCGGGTACCCTCTTCATTTTATTGTTGCCGCACACAGGACACTTCAAGAATACCCGGTCAATATACGGCTTGTGAAGCTCGATATCATCAGGCACGTCCTGCCCCATTTCCTTAAGCTCTGCTATGCTACCCACCACATGCCTGTAGCCGCATTCGCACTCCCATATTGGAAGCGGAGTACCCCAGTACCGTTCTCGGCTCAAACCCCAGTCAACCACATTCTCCAGGAAGTTGCCGAACCGGCCATCTCTTATGTGCTCGGGCAGCCAGTTGATCTGGCGGTTGTTCTTGAGCAGCTGCTCCTTTACCGCCGTCATCTTGATAAACCAGGTATCCCTAGCATAGTACAGCAGAGGAGTATCACATCGCCAGCAGAAGGGATAAGAGTGCTCATACTCCATGACGTCATACACCAGGTTTCTCTGTTGCAGGTGCTTTATTATCTCGGGGTCAGCATCCTTGACAAACATGCCCTTCCACGGCTCAACAGCGTCCACAAACTTACCTTCAGTATCCACCAGCTGAACAAAAGGCAGGTCGTACTGCCTACCCACCTTGGCGTCATCTTCACCGAAAGCAGGAGCGGTGTGGACTATGCCGGTACCTTCACTTAATGTCACAAAGTCGTCTGCCACTACATAATAAGCCTTTTTGTCTACTTTGACGAATTCAAACAGCGGCTCGTACTCCATACCTACCAGCTCTGCGCCGCTCATACGCTCCAATACTTCATACTCTTGTTTGAGCACGGTAGGAGCCAACGCCTCGGCCAAAATGTATATCTCGTCTCCACACCTTACCTTTACATAGGTCTCTTTGCCGTTGACGGTAAGCGCCACGTTGGACGGAAGCGTCCAGGGCGTGGTTGTCCACGCCATGAGGAAGGTGTTATCCTGCCCCTTCACTTTAAATTTTACGTAAATAGACGGGTCCTTCACCTCTTTGTAACCCTGAGCCACTTCATGGCTGGACAGCGAAGTACCACAACGCGGACAATAGGGTACTACCTTGTGACCCTTATACAAAAGCCCTTTCTCCCATATCTTCTTAAGGGCCCACCAAACCGACTCGATGTATTCGTTGTAATAGGTGACATAAGGGTTTTCCATGTCGGCCCAATAGGCTACCCTTTCGCTCATCCGCTCCCATTCCTGCTTGTATCTCCACACGCTCTCCTTACACCTGTGAATAAATGGCTCTATGCCATACTTCTCAATCTCTGGCTTGCCGTTTATACCTAATTCTTTCTCTACCTCAAGCTCAACCGGTAAACCGTGGGTATCCCATCCTGCCTTACGCAGCACCTTGTACCCTTTCATGGTCTTATACCGCGGGATGATATCCTTTATCACGCGGGTCAATATATGCCCTATGTGTGGTTTACCGTTTGCCGTAGGCGGTCCATCGTAAAAGGTAAAGGTAGGACAACCTTCCCTAATCTGTATGCTCTTTTCAAATATGCGGTTTTGCTTCCAGAATTCCAGTATTTTTTGTTCCCTCTGTGCAAAATCCAGGCTGGTTGAAACCTTTTGATACATACCGTCCCCTCCATTAATTTTATTAAATTCATTAGAACATATTAATGGATTACCGTGCACATCAGGGAGTAGATGCTCCTTATTTTATAGAGCAAATTTACCATCGGTAAGATATCCACAGGGCAGTAAAAGCCCAATCTCCCTCAGGTGTGCATTTATTACTACCTCTTTATACAATCAAGCGCAAACAGAAATTTTTGTTTAAAACCTAAAAATCTGGCGGTACAGCTACAAAACTCCCACACTATGCCAAAAACAAAAGCCTTTCATCCATAACCAGGACGAAAGGCTTTCCTTCCGCGGTACCACCTGATTTGGTACACGACAGGCGTGTACCCTCTCTTTACGCATACAGGGATTCCCTATATGCTCCCTCTGTAACGGCAGGGCTCCGTCCCAGCCTACTCATGTGTTGCTCTCTGGCAACACTTTTCGGTCGGCCGTTCCGGGGTGATATTCAGCACCTTCGTTGTGGACCGGGCTCGCACCATCCCCGGCTCGCTGCACCATCAAAGGTACCTACTCCTCCCCTTCATCACGTTTTTCTCAAGTATCTTATCTGCTCGATCCCCGTTTGCAAGTATTATAATCAAAATGTGCCCATTTGTAAAGGCCTGGTTGCAATTTTCATTTACAGTTGTCCACAAAAGCGTAGTAGATTGCCCTAACTGCGCGTTCCATATCTTCGTTTTCAACTCCTACGATTATGTTGATCTCGCTGGACCCCTGATCGATCATCCGTACATTGATGCCTTCATTGCCCAGTGCTGTAAACAACTTTGCCGCTATGCCAGGGGTGTGGGCCATACCACGGCCAACAGTGGCAATGAGCGCCATGTTGGAATGAACCTCCACTGAATCGGGCTGAAGCTGCTCTTTGATCTCCTCAATCACCTTTTCCAACTTGCCATCCAGTTGAGAATCGGCAATTACCAGCGATATGGTGTCTATGCCCGAAGGCATGTGTTCAAAGGAGATCCCATTGGATTCGAGGATGGAAAGAAGCCTCCTTCCAAACCCCAGTTCCACGTGCATAAACGTCTTCTCTATGGCAATCACCGTGAACCCCTTTTTGCCGGCTACTCCCGTTATAGCCCCTGTACAGGTAACCGGTTCGGCTTCATTGACAATTAAGGTCCCTGGCTCCTCGGGCGCATTGGTATTCTTTATGTGGACTGGAATGCCGGCCTTTTTAACCGGAAATATGGAATCCTCATGAAGCACGCTGGCTCCCATATACGCCAGTTCCCGCAACTCACGGTAGGTGATCTTGCGAATGGGCTTTGGATTTTCGACTATGCGCGGGTCAGCCATCAAAAAACCCGAAACATCAGTCCAGTTTTCGTATACTTCGGCATTCACTCCCCGCGCTATTATAGCGCCTGTAATATCGGAACCCCCTCGAGGGAAGGTCTTTATCTCGCCGTTTGGCATTGAACCGTAAAAGCCGGGTATAACAGCCCGTTCATGCCGGCTTAAGCATCTTGCCACAGCTTCATTGGTGCGCTCGCTGTCAAACATCCCTCTTTCATCAAAAAATATTATATCGGCGGCATCAACAAAGTCATATCCCAGAAACTTCGCCATGATAATGGCGTTCAAATACTCGCCTCGGCTTGCAACATAGTCTGCAGAAGCTCCAGCAGCAATCCTCTCCCTTATCTCCTTAAGCAGCGGCTCCACATCCAAATCCAGGTTTAAGTCCCTGATTATATCCCTAAAGCGCTGCGCTATAGCCTCAAATACCTCGCCAAACTCCTCTCCCAGGCTGGCTTTTTTATGACATGCATATAAGAGGTCGGTTATCTTGGTATCGCCGCTGTGACATTTCCCGGGTGCAGACACCACAACATACTGCCTTCGTGGGTCTTCCATTATTATCCTATACACCTTGCGAAACTGTACAGCATTTGCAAGGGACGTGCCCCCAAATTTTGCAACTATCACTCCCACTTCTTTCAATCCTCCTAACGCTAGAATAACAAGGATTATTATAGAATTATGCAATATAAAAGTCAAGTGTGACTGCTGCATCTTATCCGTGCACTATTCAAAATTTTGCAATTTTAATATATGTATTTTGCATTTTTGCAGTGGCTGTTAAATTCATCTTTAACAAAGCTGAGTGGACAAGCTCGAAAATAGTTTTGAATCCTGTGAGGTTTTGAAATACATTTTAGTATATCCTGCATTTTCTTCCTTTTATCCCATGCCAAGGCTCCAAAAAACACAAAAAGAAAAGCCCAAGGAAATCCTTCCCTGGACTTTATTAGCTAAAAACCTTTACCATTTGGGCTGATATGGATAAGGACACCGCGCACCTTTAAGCTTTGCTTTAATTTGGACCAAGCAGCCACACAACCTGCAGGTAGTACCATAATCGAGATATGTGCATTGCCTACAAATCTCAAGCCTAGCGTTATACTCCTCCTGAGTTACCAACTTGACGTTTCTTATCTTGAGCGTTTCGCCAAATATCTCTTCTATTTCATGCTGCGAAAGCCTGACAGTGGCACTGCATCCTTTGCATTCACCATTTTCCACAACGCTGCACCCCATTCTCTTTACTCCAAAGTCAGCACTACCACCGACTTAGACGGGAGCTTGATATCCAGCACATTACCTAGTAGAGCCGCATCGCTAAAAGCCACCGGCTTTACAGCATTGGGCTCGTCAAATGTATTGTGGGCATTCATCTCGGACGACGTCAAAATAGTTCCACTTACCTTGGTTCTGCTGGTTCCCCTAAGCTCACACTGTATATGCGCTGCCGAATTGGGATCTAAGTTGCACAGCGATATATTAATCCTGCCCTGCCCATCTTCGGAAGCAGAAGCGCTTATCTGAGGTATGCTCTCGTCTCCATAGGTGTACAAGCTGCTTGTGAATTCCAAAGACAGAAGCTGAGCATCTTGATGCACCTTGTACATGTCAAATACGTGATATGTGGGTGTGACTATCATCTTTTCGCCCTCGGTTAAAACCATGGCCTGCAGCACATTCACCGTTTGAGCCAGGTTTGCCATGTGCACCCTGTCGCAGTGGTTGTTGAATATGTTGAGGTTAACCCCAGCCACCACTGCATCCCGCAGGGTATTCTGCTGATACAAGAACCCAGGATTGGTACCCGGTTCTACGTCATACCACGTACCCCACTCATCCACGATGAGCCCTACCCGCTTTTCGGGGTCGTATCTATCCATAATAGTGGAATGCTTGGTAATCAGCTCATCCATAACCAGCGTCTTCTTCAAGGTGATAAACCATTCACGTTCATCAAACTGGGTGGCTGACCCCTTCTTCTGCCATGTCCCTGGCACTGTGTAGTAATGCAGGCTCAAACCATCCATATAGCGTCCCGCTTCCCTCATCAGCACCTCGGTCCAGTGATAGTTGGCATCCGAAGGCCCACAGGCGATCTTGTATATCTTGTTGCCGCTGAAGTTGCGCACATAAGTAGCATACTGACGGAAAAGGTCAGCGTAATATTCGGGGCGCATGTTTCCTCCACAGCCCCAGTTCTCGTTGCCTATACCGACAAAGGGCAGTTTCCAGGGCTTTTCCCTCCCGTTTTCCCTCCTCAAATTAGCCAGCCAGGAATCACCATCAAACGTTATGTACTCAATCCATTCCCGCAATTCCCTCACTGTACCGCTGCCCACATTGCCGGTAATATACGCGTCTGCCCCCAACAGCTCACACAGCCTGAAATACTCATGGGTCCCAAAGTGATTGTTTTCCACCACGCCACCCCAGTGGGTATTAATGGTCTTAGGCCGCTTCTCATAAGGACCTATACCATCGCGCCAGTGGTACTCATCGGCAAAACACCCTCCCGGCCATCTCAATACAGGAATTTTGACCTTTCTTAAAGCATCTACTACATCGTCGCGTATGCCATCGGTGTTGGGAATGGGTGAGTCTTTACCTACCCAAAATCCCTCATAGATGCACCTGCCAAGGTGTTCAGCAAAATGCCCGTAAATATTCTTGTTTATCTTTCCCTTTTTGATATCGGCATTCAAGATCATCTTGACCACTTTGAACCCCTCCTTTTTTCGTGTGCCACTGTTTAATATTTTTATTAAATGCTTAATATATTTATTTGTATACATTATAAATCAGTAATGCAATATCTGTCAATTTCGATTTTGCCAAGAAAACAACATCGGAACATCCGCTTTACTCAGTTCGCCTAAGTGGTTTATAATGATGTTAACCGTAAAACTATAATTACAACAAACATAAAAATACTTAGGCTATTACAAAGATTATGGCGTTACAATGGCGTAGGCAATAACAAAAACTTGTGGTCAACAACTGCAAAGTGTTATGATTTGCGTCCAAATATACATTAATTGAATATATGGGAAATACAAAGGCTGTGAAAGGAGGATAAGGCGCACCATTTGCCGGCAATTTAAAAGGCTACATTTTGCGCCACACATACATGAAGATAGACACGACAGAAAAATGGCTACCTGTTTACGAAGCATTGGCCAGCAATGTGAGGTTGAGAATAATAAACTTTCTAGCTCAAAGGCCCATGAACATAAAAGAACTGGCCGAAAGGCTGAACCTAAGCAACGCCATAATGACCATGCACATAAGGAAACTAGAAAAGGCCGGAATTATAAAAGTCGAGGTTACCCCATGCAGGGGCGGCTTACAGAAGCTTTGCAGTTTGGCCATAGATTCACTCGAAATAACCTTTCCTAATGCTAAAAAGCATGAAAGGAAGTACCATGAAGTGTCTATACCCGTGGGACATTATACCGACTTTAAGGTAACGCCCACCTGCGGGCTGGCCACTCTCGAAAAGGTCATAGGCCATTTTGATGACCCCCGTTATTTCCTTGACCCTGAAAGGGTAAATGCCAGAATCCTCTGGTTCACCCAGGGGTATGTGGAATACAAAATCCCCAACTATCTCTTGCCCAACCAGCAGCCCGAAGAACTGGAAATTTCGATGGAGCTGGGGTCTGAAGCGCCGGGCGTCAATAGCAACTGGCCATCAGATATATCATTCTTTATAAATGGAGTATACATAGGCCAATGGACCAGCCCAGGCGACTTTGGAGGCGAAAGAGGAATATATACTCCCTCCTGGTGGAGCAATAACATAAACCAATACGGGCTCCTCAAGGTGCTCCGTATAAACAGCGAAGGAAGCTTCATAGATGGCCAAAAAATATCCGACATTACCATCAAAGACATATTCCTTGACTTAAAGCAATGGACGTTTCGTATAGCGGTGCTAGAGGATGCTACACACATAGGAGGAGTAACCATTTACGGCAAGGGGTTTGGAAACTACGACCAGGACATCGTGGTGCGGGTGTATTATATATAAATAAAAACCAGCCTTTCTTTTGTAATGCAGGCTGGCTGTTATCACTAAAGCTTAATTGTCAGACAATTAAGCATCCTTATACACCTTCTCATAAGTATCTAACCATGCTTTTACTTCTCCTATATAACCGCTCAATGCGGACAGCTTTTGCTCATCGGGCAAATCCACAAACCGTCGGTTGATGGTCGCCAACTGTCGCACAAAGTCATGTAGCTCCTCTATCTTGTTTTTTAGCTCCTTGTTCGCTTTTTCCAGACGGACAAGTTCCTCGCCATTCACCTTTTCTCTGCCCCTTGCCGCCATGTCCACCAGCCGTTTTAACCCTTTGAAGAATTCCTCCACCGAGAAATCATCAAAAGTGGCCATGCTGGCAACAGCATCTCCAATTATCTCTATCAAGGAATCCTTGCGGGCATCCCCCATGCCCACATCATTTATGGTATCTGTGGTGATGTCTTTATTAGCAGAGGCTGATGCAGAATTGCCACCCACTACTTGCCTGGTATAAGGGTTGAAATACTTAAGTCCTTTTTGTGACATTTCGGCCATCAAACTCTCGACATATTCACGCTGGCTGGCTATGACGTTTCTATACTTGTTTTGTAATCTCAACATCTTCTTTGGATCTCCACCTGCTAAGCGATTGGCACACGAACGTACCGACTCACCTTCGGCCTGTGCCATCAATATAGACATGACCAGGTCTTTAACTTCATCTTCTGTGAAAGACTTGCCCGCTACTCCTTTCAAGGTTCTAACCTTTCCCTTCTTATCGCTTGACTCGGCCTCACCTATAAGTTGAGAATGCAAATAGCGGTAGTAATAGTTTCTTATGGTATTTACCTTAAGGCCGCTTTTTTTGGCAACAGCTTCAAAAGCCTGAAGCATGGGTACATTTTCCTCTTTGGCGCGAAGCACTTCTTCTCTCATAGAGGATATGAGTTCGGCATCGATTCCCGGCGCATTGTTTTCCATAGCGTTTGTGTTCTTCACGGTTTCATTCCTAGCCACCAGTAATCCCTCCTGTTTATTAATTTTTACCTATATTATTAACCATAATTATCCTGTTTATACAATATATTATAAAAATATATCATTCTTGCTCTACAATAACAATGGTTACTGTATCAGACTCAAAATTGGTTCCCACTTCTTCCACTTCTCCCAGCAATTCAAGCTCCTTATACAGAGCTTTACGCTGTTCAATAGACGTAACTTTCAAAGTGATGCTGTCTTCTGTCTGATCAACCATATCTATACCGTGTTGTAAAGCCCTTATTAAGACAGTTTGAGGAGTTACACATACCTCCTGTACCTTAAGCCTCACCTTATCCGATTTGATATAACCCTCAGCCTGGCGAAGCTGTGCCTGTGTTTCAGGCTCAGCATCAGAAGCGCTTGCATCACCTTTGCCTAATCTTTGCTGGACTTCAACCCTCGTTGCTGTACTATTGCTCGACTCTGTTGATTCTTGAACCGCTGAATCCTCTACTGAACTCTTGGACATATCCTGCGGAGCTGCCAAATCACTCTGCCCTTTCTCGCGCGAGTATCCAAACAAAAACCCATCCACGCTCAGTACCTTGATAGCCAAGACAATGACAATTGCCGCTGCAGCTATGCCCACCCACTTTATCCATCTTGAAAATTTGCCGTAGTTCTTATATGTCACCCCTGTTACTTGCCCATTCTCCAAGCGGGCACACAACCTATCCACAAAACCAACAGGTAATTCCTCTTCCTCCAGCCTCCTCACCATTTGCACTGCAGCCTTCATACGTTCAAACTTTCGCCTGCAATCAATACAGTCTTCTATATGGCCCTCCAGCTGCTGAGCCCGTTCTTTATCCAATTCACCATCTATATACAGGGAGATAAGTTCCTGCACCACACCGCAATCCATAAGCTCACCTCCTGTCACTCCAACATCTCCCTAAGTGCATCGCTCAGCGCAGCTCTCGCACGACTTATATGAGATTTAACGGTACCCAAAGGGACCTGCAAAATTTCAGCAATTTCCTCATAGCTGTAATTCTGTATATCCCTGAGTATAATGACGGTTTTGTATTCTGGCTTCAAAGCAGCAATACAAGCCTGCAGCTTTCGATATCGTTCCTTCTTTATCACCTCTTCCTCTGGCAGTGGGTCACCAGATACAAGCTCAATTCCAACGGCATCTTCATCTTTACCCGGATTTAACGATACAGTATCTACTTTACTGCCCTTTTTATATTTATCAATACATGTATTATATGCAATGCGGTAGATCCAGGTTGAAATCTTGCTGTTCCCCTTAAACGACTTTAGATTTTTATATACTTTTATAAACACCTCTTGAGCCAAATCCTCCGCATCTTCCTTGTTGTTTGTCATTCTATAACAGTAGTTGTATATCTTTTTTGCGTAAAGGGAGACCAGCTCTTCAAACGCCACCATATCGCCCTTCTTGGCCTTTTCCACAAGCAAGGCCTCATCGCCCATTCAATCCCCTCCCCTTTTTTGGGACTACATCCTCTTTCCACCGTGAACTACCATCCACACGACAATTTAAGGGCTTCCCCTTCCTACCATCAAGCCCAATTCATCTCTACCTTGTTGGCAACGCAAACTTTTTGCATGTTTTATGGCACATCATCAGAGATTTCAACCAATAATGACAATATATAATTTACAGTAATTATACCACACCCCAGGCATATATTTTAATATACACTATAAATTTTTTGACATTTTGTATAATTTCTTGTGATTTTTTGTGCACATTTAACCATTTACCCCACTAACCTAAAGGTTGAACCCTCCGGGGTCTTTATAACCTCAATCTGAACCGGAAATGCATCTTTTAGCTCCTGCACATGCGTAATCACCAATATCTTATCAAACTCATCCCTTATGGCATTTATAACTTCCACCAGGCGTTCCCGCCCCTGCTCATCCAACACGCCAAATCCCTCATCGAGTATCAGCATACGCATGTTGGCCCCCGCCCTGTTGGCCAATATCTTAGCAAGGGCAATGCGTATGGCAAAGTTTATACGAAATTCCTCTCCACCTGAATAGGTCTCGTATTTCCTGGTATCCATGCCATCGGATATTTTTATATCCAGCGTCTCTATCACATTGCCCGACCTGGTATCGCGCTGGGTCAAAAACTCTACAGCCAGGCGCCCATCGGTAATTTTAGCCAAAATTCGGTTGGTCTCGTCCTGCAGCTCGGGTATGGCATTTTCAATGATGGCAGCCTGAATGCCCCGCTTGCCATAGATTAAAGCCAGCGCCTTATAAACCTCGAGCTGTTCATGTAGCTGGCGCTGCTCCTCCTTTTTCTTTTCAAGCTGCTGCTCAGCAACCAAAATATTGTCCATACGCTCTTTTAAAGCCCCTCTCCTGGCCTCCATAGTGCGGATATCCTTTTGAACGCTTTCAAATTCTCTCTGCAGCTCAGAAAGTCTTGCCAGTATCTCAGGCAGGTCCTTTATAGAATCCCCAAGCGTCTCAAGCAAAAGCTCCATGTCCTTAACATGCTTTTTTCTGTCATCTATGAGATTGAGGATTCGCTGCAGGCTTTCAATGTCAGAATCCATTTGCACTTTAGCCTTCTGGGCATACTCCCACTGTTCTGGCACTTTTTCCAGACTATGCAGCTTATCTCGCACAATGTTGTGTTGCTGCGGGTCATAACCCACCTGTTGTATTTGACGTTCTATCTCATCTATCTGTTGCATGGCATTTTTTGCATATTCTTTTGTCTCCAACTGCTCTTTAAGAAAATCCAGCTGTGGCCGCAATTCCTGCAGCTTCTGCCGTGCCTCCTTTATTTCATTAAGCTGGCGATCTATCAACGCCATACGAGACTCTAGCCTGCTCCTACCTTTAAGCCTTGCCTTTATGCCATCAATGCGCAGTTGCGCCTGCTTCTTTTCGTTTTCAAGGTCAGCCATCGCTTTTTTGACCTTTTGTAAAGATTGTTGGATGGCCTTCCCCTGGTCTGCTATATCTTTTAACAACTCATCCCTGTGCTGGGCATCCAGCGGCCTTCCACAAACCGGACAACTCGACTCTACACCCTTAAGGGCAACATACCTCTCTCTCAGTTCCTCCAGCTGCCTTCGCAAAACACCTTCCTTCCCAGCCAGCTCCGCTGACTCGTGTCCAATGTCTACTACCCTTTTCTCCAGCACTTCCAGCTCTTTCTCCAAGACATTCAGCTCATCAATGCCTTTCTGGCAGGTTTTATACTCCTCCTGCAGGTCCTTCGCCTGAGCAATCACACCCTCGAGCTGTGCCTTTTCCTTCTCCAGCATATCAATACGGTGGCGCAACTCCTGCTCTTTGATGCGCAGTTCACCCAACAGCCGTTCCTTTTGGGTTTTAAGTTCAGCAATACGCTGGTATTTATAGGCAAAGGCCTTTTCCTGCTCCTCAAGAGCCTTAAACTCAGCGTAATTTTTCTCTATCTCGTGCTGGTTCTGCAGCACTTTTTTATAATTCTCAATTCGCACCTCCAGGTCTTTTTTGTCCTTTTCAAGAGCATCCAACTGCTTTTGTTCAAGTACAAGCTGCTGACGATGGTATTCAATCCTTGCCTTAATAGCATTTTTCTCTTCCCTCTGCCTGTTTAACGTTTCAAGCTGCTCCCTTAACCCCTTCTCCCTAGCCTGCAATTCACGAATAACATTTTCCACCTGAGCCATATCGCTGCGAACACATTCTTTTTCAGCAACCTGCTGCTGCAGCAAATCCATTTCCCTTTCTATAAGATCCAGGCGGTTTTGTACCTCGTTACGCTTATCCAGCGCCTTTCTCTCCAGCTTATCGTAAACCGCTAAATTGAGTATCTCGGCCAGTATCTCCTTCCGCTCGCTGGGTTTTTTAGTAGCAAACAGGTCAGCCTTACCCTGGCTCAAATAGCCGGTACACAGGTAGGTCTCATAATCCAGCTTAATGACCTCCTGGATCTTCTGCTGGGTCTCATCTATGCGATTCCCGCTTATGGGCACAAATGCGTCAGCCCTCTTTATCATGAAGTCCAGGGATGACAGACCCCTTCTCTTGTCACGCTTGCGCACCACTTTGTAAACCTGGCCATCTTCTTCAAACGTAAAGGCTACTTCCATTTCATCGGCACCCGTCCTCACCAAGTCATCCACGCCACCCCTGCCATCCATGCCTTTGCACTTTCCCCATACGCACCAGGCTATGGCATCAGCCAGCGACGACTTGCCGTTGCCATTATCGCCGCTGAGCAGTGCCACATCAAACATGTTAAAGTCCAATATAGGCGCTTTTTCACCATAAGACTTAAAATTGCGGAGGTATAAACTGATAGGCCTCATATGGCGCCCTCCTCTTTAAGCTCCTCAAAAAGCTGCTCATTTGCCTTAAGCAACGCCTGCAGCATGCCCTTATATTCTTGCTTCTTTGAAATGTATTCGACCACAGCCTGCATGGCATCCATCCTCTCGGTAAGGCCGGGGTGCCTCAAATGTGAAAGATCGGAAATTATATCCTTTTCTATCCCGGCCACATAAAACGCACGCTGGCGCAGTATACTGTAAAGCTCTTTTTCCTTAAGGCGGGACAGAGCATGCGCAGGTAGCTTCACTTTCACCTTTACAATCGCCTCTCCTAAAGAGTATCCTTCAATGGCATCCAACACCTTTTTGAAGGGGTCACCAGCGGTAGCATCTACATAAAAGGTTTTAAATGGACGGGTATCTAGCTTGATAAACTCAAAGGAAGCCTCGCCTTTTTTGAGCAAAACCTCGACAAACCCCTTATCCTCTTTCTCCTCGTTGAAGTCCACCCTATCCAGGCTTCCACAGTAGACAATAGGCGGCTTATCATAAAGCACCTGATGTTTATGTATGTGCCCCATAGCCACATAATCAATTTCGGGCCTGGCAAAGAATCCTACAGGAAGCATCACTTCTCGCCCCAACATGATAACCCTCTCTGACCCCGCCATAGCGCCTATCAGCGAGAAATGTGCCATGACCACAACAGGTAGAGACGGATCTAGCCTTTGTATCAGGATATTCAGCAAATTTCCCAGCTTCTCCCGCATACCTATGGAAATTTCCTCCATAGTAGCGGCTTCAACGGCCAGGTTAGTAGGCGATGCATAAGGAAGAGCCACCACCTGAAAAGCGCCGCGCCGTGTATCCAAAACATCTACGGTAGGTCTCCGACGCACATACACGCCCGGCAGGTCAACCACATCGTATATCTCCACCGATGTAGCCTTACCCGCAGCATTGTGAAGGTCATGATTGCCCACTATTATATACACCTTTATGTCGGCATCGGACAAGCGCTTCACCCTTTTGGCAAACTCCCGCTGCTGCGTAACGTCGGGTTCCCTGTTCTTAAAAACATCACCGCATATGAGCACGGCATCAACCTGGTTGCCTATAGCGTAATCCACCAGCTTATCCAAAGTGGCCAAAAAGTCAGCAATACGAGAATGGATGCCGGTAGCGCTATCCAGCCTACCGTAATTCTGCATCCCTATGTGAAGGTCTCCGGTATGAATAAGGCGTATAGGCTCCGTCATACGCCATACAACTCCCTCATGAGGTCCTCAAATTCTTTACCCGGCGGAGGTTCCTGCACCCCAGGGCTCTCTGCAAAGCCGCTGGTGTCAGAAGCCTGTTTAAACCCCACCATCGGCCTTCGACTAAACACGCCATCTTGGTCTTTGGTGATGTCCCTATAGAAGTTTTCATCGTACGTCCTGGTCTTTATAACCACGGGCATGGGAACAGCGTGCCCCATGATTATGGCCTGCTGTTTTGTGTCCAGGCTGGCAAGCACGTTACGCAACATCCTTGCATTGTTTACACCGCACAACACCGACTCTATATCCTTTTCCTCGGTGAGCAACGCCACTATTTTGGTCCCCAGCTGCGACAGCACCTCCGGGTCAATACCCGATGGACGTTGGTCCACCACCAGCAACGTCACGTTGTACTTTCTCATCTCCCTTGCGATCATTCCGAATATAGTTTGGCGCGACAACTCAGGGCTTAGAAATTTATGGGCCTCCTCGATGACTATAACCAACGGCGTGTTGTTGCCCTGCATTCCCCCCAGTACCCTTTCGCTGCGCTTGACATACAGCTCGTGTATACGGCGCGTCAAAATATTGGCCACCAGCATATAAGCCAGCATGCTCCTTTGATGGCCAAACTCCAGCACCACGTTCATCCCGCTATCCAGATACTGCATTATTCGCTCTACTGCGTCATCTGCCGGGTTTTCTTTTATAAACGGCAGCTTCTGGAGCCTGAACAGCTTGCGCTGCAATGCCAGTATCGCACCCGCATGAGCCCCCGTATTCTTAGCAAACTCTTCTATGGCAAACGCATCCATATTTAAAAAGGTGATCAGCCAGTCCTGCCCCAGATGCTTTTGTAACACGTATATTACCTCCAGGGCAGTGGGGTTTAAGTTGAGCTCATCCCGCACCATCACGATATCCTCGGCTTCAATAGCACGGTAGGGTATCTCCACTACAAAGTCGGGATGCACCCCGCGGTTGCGAGACGACTCGGCGTCCAGGGTGAAGATGGCCACCTTGGAACCAAACAGCTGCTTGAGCCCCTTGGCCTTCTTGCGCGTCTCGTCCTCGTCCTCGCCTTCCCAACCATACTCCGAATGCATGTCAAACACCAGCACGTTGCACAGCCCGCTTTTTATCATACCGCACAGCATTATACGGGTGTAAAAGGTCTTGCCGGTACCCGACTTTCCAAATATGCCATTAGACCTCTCTATGAACTTCTTCAAGTCTATGCACACCGGTATGTGGTCCATATCCAGGGGAGAACCCACGTGGAAATGCGTTCGGTCAGGCCGCCCAAATATCTTGAAGACGTCCTCCTCCCGTGCCTCACGGACACGGGACAGGTAAGAAGGTATGCTCTTTACGGGCTGCACCTTGCCGTCATCTCGCCTTATGGCAATCATGGGCTGAATCTTCACCTTGTCTATTATGCCGGTACCTCTAACCACTTCATTGAGAATCGAATTGTCCGACAGCGTCTCGTAAAAGGCCTTTGGATTGGCAGCTTCTATATCCTCATCCACCACCATAGAAAAAAAGTCATGTGTTTTGCCCTCTACCACGCAAAAGGTGCCCACCTTAACCTCTTCTATATTCTCACCTATATCCAACCTTACTTCCAGGCCACCAGAGAGCGAACCCCTAAGTATCGTCCCCCTCACGCCATATCCACCCTCTCTAAAATGGACTTGAGCCTCTGGGTATCGTAATTTAGCATCTTGAGAAGCTCGCGTCCCGCCCTTATAATGTATTCACGGGGTTCGGAATGAAAGCGCGCCACCGTGCGAATAGCCGCAGCCGTTAACTCTTCTCCGTTGCCAGCTGGACAGTTCAATGTCTTTTCGAGGAAACTTAAGTGCTGGGAAATGGTCAACACCTCTTGCTCATCCGCCTTTTCCACCGGCAGATGAAGGCTGAGGTGTATGGGCGGATAATATGGGTGATACCGCCCATTCTGAGCATACCCAACCACTACGCAAGAAAACTCGGTGCGAAGCAGATCAAAGATCTGCGGCTGTTCCATCTTGAGCTCATCGATGGACTTAAAGAAGGCCTTTGCCTTGCTCATGCCGTCCAGGCTACCCGTATAGGCCCCCGAAACGATGCCGTATACCCGCAGCTCACCATCCCTGACCCTGACAAATGAGCCATAGGCCGGCACCTGGTCATACCTGACCGCCTCTGCCACAAACTCGGCTGTCCTGCTTTCTATAATCTCACCTATCAAGGTATGCACCCCTCTCTAAAAAATTCTGGTGCGCTTGCGCAGCTCTTTGTTGGTAATACGGCTTGGAAGCCCCCGCCTGACAAACTGGCCTTCCACCAGACGGTAAAACGCCTCCCGCTCTTCACCCTTTATCACCGCAAAATGATGTGCCTCCTGAAGTGCAATGGGATAACCCATACCCTTTTGTGCCTGGTCATACACCGCCCAATGAAGCAGGTTGAGCAGGTGGTCGTTCTCCAGCACGTAATCGGGCGCCTCCACCCGTGCTATCTCGCTGCCCACGTTCAGGTAGAAAAACCCTATACGGTACAGTGGCCATTCACTACGCGGCAAAGTGTTGATACCACCGTAAAAGCAGGCCGACCGCTCTCCTGGCTTGAGAATGTGCGCAAACAAGGTAGTATCCCTTAAACCTTCCAGCCTGTGGCAGGGAGCTGTCACGTCGTTTCGACATTCGCAACTTACGCAGTTCATGACGGGTTGAGTACAGTCACCAGCCCGCAAAGTATTTATCACAAGGGAAGTGCGTGACCCCGATATGTACCCTGCCACCGGAATGCCAAGATTTTGCCCAATTTTAAAAACATCCTTAAAATGTGGTGCAGTAAAACCGCCTATGTCCTTTTTAGCCGATGCCGCCTTATCCCATGAAACCAGCGTTCCATCAACCAGCACCACTGCCGGAACACCCTCTTTACGCTGATTTAAAATCAGGTCTTTTAAGTGCTGGGCCTCCATAGCGGCGCGCTTCTCAGCCAGGTCTTCCCCCCTCAGTAGAAATACCTCCAGTTCCCCCTGCTTGTACAGGTCCTCATCACGGTAGTACAAATAAGGCAGGCTGTCCATGAGTGGCGGGTCCCCTGTACCGTAATGCAGCACCACCCTGCCTATGTTGAGCACATAGCACAGCACAATCTCGTGAGTATCAACATCAATCTGAGAGCCATCCACTGCCATGACAGTATATACTGGAATTGGCTGAGGAAGAGGAAAAGCATCATCCAATCTACCCTTTGGAAAAGCCACAAAAAAGTGGCGTGAATCGGAATCTATCTTTTCTATGTAATCCTGCGGTTTCTCCCGAAAATGACCCACAGCTTCCATCAAGCAGCTTTTCTTCTCCTTAATCCGCTGTATTTCCTGCTGCTGAGCCCACACCATCTCCATCAGTTGTAGACTTATTTTACTCAAATCAAGCATGCTTACCCTCTCCTGTTCCGTACCAATTTTGGGGGCAGTTTAATTTTTCCCATTTTTAGCCACATCAAGCAGGAAAGCAATAAAATTAGATTTCGGTACCAAAACTTCAATAGAGACGTCTCGAGGGTACAGTTATACAATCCCAATAAATACTCAACACCATCTGTCTTTTATCAAAAAACTCGTGCACCCACCTGTTCTTGTCAATAATCCTTTTTTAAGTGAACCCTCTCAATGATAAGTTAAAAAACTACACAACAATCCTTTTTATAGATAATATCATACATGAATAACATAGCCAACAGTATTCTATCATTTTTTGACCATAACATTCAAAATATTTATAAGCTCGACCTTTGTTTCAAAAGCAGTTAAGTAAATCATCATGTCATGCTGTTTTACCAAAAAGTATATTACAAAAAATTCATTATACAAAATATGGTGGACTCTGGTATAATATAATTTGTATCGGAGCAGTATAAATGTACAGGAGCGAGGTGAATGGCTTCATGGCCTCAGAACCAATGAGCAGATGCGACGTTTTAATAGTTTCTGCCAGCTACGGAGCAGGACATCACCAGGTAGCCAATGCACTGGCTACAGCCATAAAACAGCAGCGTCCCCATTGGAGCATCGAAATATGCGATTTCTTAAACTATGTAAACCCTCTTTTCAAGCAAACGTTGCTATTTGGCTACCACCAGGTTATCAAGCACTTTTCGACTGGATATAAATGGTTTTACGAGGCCACACGCCATCTACCTCCTGACTCAAAATGGCGCCGCATGCTGAACCAAATAGGCAGCCAAAAGATGCTGGAAGACATATACAACCGTTCCCCCAGCGTCATAGTATGTACCTTCCCCACTCCGGCGGGTGTGATCTCATACCTCAAATCCCGCGGCTACATAGACACACCATTGGTAACCGTTATCACAGATGTAGCTTTTCACAGCCAGTGGATCCACCCTTATGTGGATGCCTATATAGTAGCAGCCGACGTAGTGGCCAAATACCTGAAAAAGAAGGGCATACCCCCCTCGCATCTGTACGTCACGGGTATCCCCCTGCGACAGGAGTTTATGGCTTCCTGCCATGACCCCTCGATATGGAATCGTTATAGCCTTAAGCAAGGTCTTTTTACACTTTTAATGATGGGTGGAGGCTGCGGCCTGCTGTCAGATATAGAAGATATATGTGAAAGGCTTGCAAAGCTTGAGCTGCCCATGCAGGCCATAGCAGTAACCGGTACCAATTATGCACTGGCCAAAAAGTTAGAAGATATATCACAGCATTCTAAAGTCCCCCTTCGCGTGCTAGGTTATGTAGACAACATAGCTCAGCTCATGGAAATATCCGACTTACTGCTTACAAAAGCCGGAGGGGTGACTATATTTGAGGCTTTAGCTAAAAAGCTGCCCATGCTAATCTATAAACCCCTGCCTGGGCATGAAAGAAGCAACGCCCACTTCCTGGTTCGCCATAAAGCAGCTATACTAGCAGACGACCAGGATGAAGTGATCAAGAACATCATAAATTGCGTCACTGACCCATCCATACTTAAAAATATGGCCCAGGCCATGGAACCTATATCAAAACCTTTTGCTGCCATTGATGCCGCAAACATTATCGTAGAAATTGCCGAGAATTACAAGAACAATTCTCAGCAATCCCGGCTGTTTATATCATAAAGTGGGTTTGTCTGTCTTCAATGTATTTGCAGCGCGGTATGTAGCTAATGCTAGCCCTTAAACATCCAAATCACTTATAGTGTATTGCGCAGTGACTAAGCATACTGCAAAAGTTTATCTTTATAAATACCGGATAAATACCGGTGACATGAGAAATATGAGCTAGCCGCCATAGCCGAAAAAGCCAATCCCACTACTAAGGCAGAATCAACAATTTTTAAGTAGAAAATATGGAAACAAGCAAATGACAAATCTGCAACAAAATATATTCATGAGGAAAGGATAATAAAAGATGTGGGCATTCATCTTTATCACAATAGCTGCGACCATGATATTTGCCATTTACTGCATTATACCAAATTACTGGATGCGCAACCGCTCAAAGCGTGTGTTGCGGCATGGAACAGCTGAAAAGCCGTGGATCGCCCTCACCTTTGACGACGGGCCCAACCCTCTATATACGCCCCAACTGCTGGACATCCTAAAAGATGCCGGCATAAAAGCCACATTTTTTGTGATGGGAAAGCAAGCACTCAAGCATCCTTACATACTTGAAAGGATGCATTCCGAGGGTCATACAATTGGATGTCATTCATTTTCTCACCGCCATGCATGGCTTATGTCCCCCTGGCACACCTTCAAAGACCTTGAACTGACCTACCAGACTATCGAGAGCTTTTTAGGATACAAACCCCGCTGGTATCGACCGCCGTGGGGCATGTTCAATCTCTGCAGTGCAGCAGCCGCTCGAAAGCTTGACCTCAAAATCGCTTACTGGTCCATTGAAGCGCAGGACTGGGAAGCCACAACTACCGCTCAACATATATACGACACCATCATTTCCCGCGCACAACCCGGCTCTATCATAGTGCTACATGATAACAGGGGAGCACCCGGCGCACCTGCCAAAACGCTGGAAGCACTCCCTCCTATAATAAAAGCTTTAAAGAAAAAGGGTTACACCTTTGTAACCCTTGACCAGCTGAAAGGAGATACGACATGATCAAAAAGCTGATAGTCCCAATATTTATACTATGGGAAAAAATATTTGCCAGGTTACACCATATATATACGGTTGAAAATTCGCCTTATGGGCTTTTGAGGATGAACATACATCCTTACACCGGAGACCCCCTTCCCTTAGAGGATGGCTCAATCCTTCAGCCAGGGGAATATGTGGCCGAACTCCACATCTCCAACACCGTCATATACAGCGGTAAGGTAGGCAACGTGACAGTGGCTTCTGACATACACCTGCTTCCTCTATTTAGAGAAGAAATACAAAACTTGGCAAGGCTCGCCCGGAATGGTAAGCTAGATCCTCGGGTAAAGGCACTGTGGGGCATTACCCTGTTTGGTCCAGGAGTAAAACGCATGGGCTTTCAAATGCGGCCACTGCCGCCTAGCAAAAACGCTGTAATGCTCAAGATGTGGATGGGATTCCTGCGCTGGATCTTCTCACCATCCACTGCCCGCAAACGCTCCAAGACCAGCGCCGCCAGACAGGCCCAAGAGTTCTGGATGTCCATCAACCACCTGCTTGAAAAGTATAGCAATTAATCTCCATTTACAGCTCTGTGTTTCAAACTTTTACGCCTCTTGAAGAAGGACAGCGAATCCCGCACAAGATAGATAAGCATTCCGGACGTCAGAATAATCAAAAATATCACTACAGTAAGGGCAGTTTTAAGAATGGCCACCTTTCCTGAGTCTAACCCCCCTGGGTTTTGTGCCTTATCTGTAACTCCAACCGTTACTTCAAATTGCTGGCTTCTGAATTCCAGATCATTTCCTTCCTGATCCTGCGCTTTGACCACCACGACAAATGAGCTTGTTTCCTCCACACTGAGGTAGGGCAAATTAAAAGTCTTCTCCTCCCCAGGATTGAGCACAAGCGCGCTCCCCATCCCAACCTTTCTCTCTTTTATCAGATCCTCAATGAATACTTCTATATTCCGCAAAGCCACACCGCCATCGTTTTTTATGGTACATTTCACCCGTACAGCTCCCGCTTTTTCCAGACTAGGCGGTTCCACTTCCACATCAATTGATACATTAGCCGCCTTTTCGGATACTTCGGCAGGTATCAGCAGTTCATCGGCTTCATATTTATAAGGAGCTCCCGTCAACTCATCTTTGGCTGTCAAAATCGTCTTACTCACTATTCCGTCATCATCCATTTCCTTTTCTATTGAGACCACTTTTTCCTCGCCCGGCCTCAAGCTGTCAAATGAGGCTATATTTCCCATCTCGGGTTCATACACCTCTACACCTTTCAATGCTACTTTACCGGTATTACGGATTGTATATGTCAGCGTAACAATACCGCCTGGCGCCACTTTTGGGGGTTCAAACTTCCTTTCGATCTCTACTGCCGCTTCTACTTTGGATATCTCTACAGTATAACTGGCTTCCACCTTTTGTGTGCTATCTTCGGGTACGCCGCTACACGTTATGGTGTACTTTCCCGCTGAATCAACCATAGCTTTATAGGTTGCAACCGTCTCCTGCCCCGGGAGTAGCTGAATTATCTCATAAAAGTTCTTACCCTTCCAGTCGATACACTGAATATTCTTCAGGGTAACATCGCCGGTATTTTTAATCCTAAGGGTAAAGGTCACTTCCTGTGGCGAGGCTATTTGCCTTTTATCAACACCGCCTTCTAAACTAAGGGAATACACAGGCTGCGGCTTTACCACTTCAACCTTGACCCTTGCGTTTTGAAACTCCTGCTGCATATCCCCTCCTATCGCCAGAGGGTCTTTGTATTTCAATATAAGGTAACTCTCGGTACTTTTTTCTAGATTAAATTTGTTCTTCACAGTCTTCTCTTCGCCCGGCTCCAGCCTGGAAATTCTGCCCAGCTCGCCCAGCTGGCTGTCCATGACAACTATATCCTCCAAAACCACGTTTGATGTTGACTTAACCTCCGCAACGTATTCCACTCTTTCACCCGTTTTAATCTGGGGTGGGCTGGCAGAATAACTTACGCTAAATCCTATATTGAATATATCAAAAGTACCTTCTTTAAGAACCGCCCACTCACTTTGCCCTTCAACCTGATATTCCACCCGATAGGTCACATAACCATCAATAGCCACATAAGTACTACCCCCATCGGCGCTGCTTATTTCCTGCTTTTCTCCTGGTGCAATACTTCTCTCAAACACAGTGGTCTCATTTTCATTGGTACGATGATTATAAAAATCCTCCCTTATGCGTACCTTGATAGGTTTATCCATAGAATTGGTTATGCTATACATAATTTTAAAAGGCTCTCCCGGTTGTATCACAGAAGGGCTCACTTCTACCGAGATGGTGACTTTCCCTTGAGCAAGTACCATCACATCGCTCAACAATGCCTGGGCAATCAACATAAAAACCATGAAAATGGGTAACCATTTCCAATACCTGCCGTTCATTATTCCCCTCCCCCTGTTTCAGTAATTCACGCTGTTGTTATATGATCACGTCCTCCAAACTCTCACTCAGCTTCACAAAAAATCAAGGTCAATTACCAGCTTCGCGAGCTCCCCCCACCTCCGGCACTACCACCGCCGCCAGAGCGTCCGCTTCCAAAACCTCCACCGCCAAATCCGCCACCTCTCGTGCCCGGACCAAACCAGCCTCCATATCCTCCACCACCCCTGGAACGGAATACGGTGGAGGTAATAGCCCCTCTGAAGAAGGCAAAATCGAAAAAGATAAATGCCACAACGAGTACCAGCCATAATATAAATCTTGACAAAGAAAAACCATCTTCTTCAGGCTGCTCAGCAGGTAAACTCGGCTCTTCGAGCAGCATATCGTCTCCCACCAATTTGTCTATATAGCCGTACTCCTTATAAATCTCATTCACTATCGCATTGAACCCTGCAACAATACCTTGACTATACCGGCCTTGTCGGAAAAAAGGGATCATGTACTCATCCTGTATCCTGCCGGTTTTTCCGTCCGTAAGCACTCCTTCAAGGCCATATCCCACCTCAATTCTGGACTGCCTCCCCTGCACATCCACAAATATAAGCACGCCATTATCTTTACCCTTCTGGCCTATACCCCACTTACGGAATAGTCCAAGGGTGTATTCCTCCAGCGGCCTGTCATCAATACCTTCAACGGTTACCACCACTACCTGAGCAGTAGTGGTATCTTCCAATTCCTCAGCAACCCTTAAGATATGCTCCTTTGCATCGGCATCCAGAATATTAGCATAGTCATTCACATAAAAAGCATCAGTCGGTTCAGGATAATTATCCTCTTCAGCGCTGCAGCCAGAAAATAAGAATATAAGCGTCACTATACATATGACTATCCTCATATCATTTACATGTTTCATCTTCAAACACCTTTAATCCTCAAACAGTTTGCCCACGTTAGGCACCTGTTTAGCATCTTCAGATGCCTCGAAATACTCAGCACGTTCAAAGCCAAATATGCTGGCTACAATGTTCATCGGAAATCTTCTAATAGTTGTGTTGTAATCTCGTGCTTTTTCATTATAATCCCGCCTTGCAACCGTAATCCTGTTTTCAGTACCCGCCAGCTCATCCTGCAGCTGAATAAAGTTCTGATTAGCCTTAAGTTCAGGGTAGTTCTCCGCTATAGCAAGTAGCCTGGACAAAGCGCTTGACACTTGAGCATCTGCCTGTGCCATGTCTTGAACAGTAGCAGCACCGGCCAGCTTTGCCCTAGCCTCAGCAATCTGGGCAAAAACCTCCGACTCATGGGCAGCATATCTTTTAACCGTTTCCACCAGATTGGGTATCAAATCGTTTCGCCTTTGAAGCTGGTTATCTATCTGACTTAGAGCCGTTTGCACCTCTTCGCTCTTTGCTACAAGGTTATTGTAACCGTTTATCATCCAAACAGCAATCAAAACAAGTATTATTCCTATAATTAAGACCGCTTTCACCCAATTTTTCATGTCTTTACCCCCAAAGCAAAAAATTTATATACTCAACTTATAATTATTCTACCAGCATTTATACACCATTACAACAAGAAAAAATGGAAACCACTTGTAGTGTACTTGTTTATGCTATCAATTCATTTATATGTCTTTTTCAAAGTTTTATTATGAAAGTTTTTAAACAGTGTTTTTTACCTTGCTTACCTTGCTTAAGCGTGCATTACAGATAAGTTGTATTATTCTCGATAACAGGTATAATAATGAACAAGAGAATAAATTCTTTTGACCTTTATTGACTTTTGCTTTTGAGTATGATAATATAGTGTTGACAAAGCCAATAAATGCCTGTTTTAAAAGATACAGACACCCGAAAGGAGTTGAGGCATATGCCGTTTTTCTGGTACGACCCAACCATGGTACTGCTTTTACCGGCAATACTTCTGGCTATATACGCCCAATTTAAGGTACAGAGCACCTTTGCCAGGTATTCCAGAATTCCCGCACGCAGCGGTCTGACAGGTGCCGAGGTAGCCCGAGAAATCCTTCGTGACAACAGGATCTACGACGTAAGGGTTGAGATGACGCCGGGAATGCTCACAGATCACTACGACCCTCATAATAAAGTGCTAAGGCTTTCTCCTCAGGTATATAACTCCAGCTCTCTGGCTGCACTAGGCGTAGCAGCCCATGAAGCCGGGCACGTGATACAACATCAATATGGATATATACCTTTTAATATTCGCACGCTTATCGTGCCAGTAGCTGCCATCGGTTCACAGTTGGCATTTCCTCTATTGTTCCTAGGCCTGGTATTTGGTCTCAGAGAATTGGCGCAAATAGGCGTAATAGCCTTCAGCTTAGCTGTACTGTTTCAATTGGTCACCCTCCCTGTAGAATACAACGCCAGCAGCAGAGCCATAGAAGCGCTAGAAGTGGGAGGGTATCTCACCAGAGAAGAAACGCCGCATACGCGCAAAGTATTGAACGCTGCAGCTCTCACTTACGTAGCAGCCACTTTAACGGCTGTATTGCAATTGCTCAGGCTCATGCTCATATCAGGATTTTTCGGCAGAAGAGACGAATAATGGTACAGAAACATCAAAGCAATAGCAAAAGTCGGGGCTTAAAGCCCCGACTTAGCTTTGTTCGCATAAAACCCTTTTCAACACGCCAATAGAATAATCTATGTCATCATAGGTTAACGCATCCGACACCTGAATCCTTATTCTGGCCTGGCCTTCAGGAACGACCGGATATCCAAATCCCACTACATATACTCCTTCCTCCAACATCCTTGCAGCAATCCTTATAGCCTTTGCTGTGTCATAGATCATAATTGGAATGATAGCGCTATCACCTTCAATAGTAATAATGCCTGCTTTCTTAAGTTGGTCCCTGAAATACTTAACTTTTTGGTGTAGTGAATGCACCTTTTCCGGATGCTCTTCTAAATATCTAGGGCTGCAAGAGCAATAGCAGCCAATACCGGCGGTAAAGAATTTGAAAATAAATGAGGTCTCGACCGTTGTATGCATAAATCGATCACCTCTTTTCGCCCTGCAATAAAACCGCCTCCTGCCCCTCCTAAAGCTTTACCAAACGTACCGGTTATAATATCAACCTGCCCAAGCATATTGTAATATTCCGCAGTACCACGACCTGTATCACCTATTACGCCGGTTGCATGAGAATCATCTACCATAACAACAGCATCATATTTCCTTGCTAACTCTATAATACCAGGAAGAGGTGCGATATCCCCTTCCATAGAAAAAACCCCATCAGTGACAATAAGTGCCACACCGCCTCCCGCAGTAGCCTCTTTTAGCTTTTCCTCAAGTGAATCCAGGTCCGCATGGCGGTACACCAAACGCTGCACACCTTTTGAAACCAATCTACACCCGTCTATAATGCTGGCATGGTTTAATTCGTCAGATATTACAGCATCCCCTGGATTCAATAGTGCCGGAATAACAGCCGTATTGGCACTCCAGCACGAGGTATATGTCAATGCTGCCTCAGCATGAAGAAATTGTGCCACTTTATTTTCTAAAGTTCTGTGTATATCATATGTTCCGCAAATAAATCTAACGCTGGCAGCTCCTGCCCCATATTTCTTAAGTGCTTCAATCCCTTTTTCAATAAGTTTAGGATGGTTTGCCAATCCTAGATAATTGTTAGAACACAGTACGACGACATCGCCGTATTTTTCAACAGCACTCCTACCACTTACTGATGATACGAGGTAACGATATTCTTTATAGATTCCCTCTTCCTTCAATAAATTAAGCTGAGCGTTAATCCTCTCATACAGCCGTCTGCTCATAAAAACCCTCCTTTTTATTTTGAAACCTTAAGCAAAACCTTTATTGCCCTGTTTGCCTCCATCTCCATAAACCCTTTTTCTACATCTTCAAAATCCAGTACATGGGTAATTATAGGGTCTATCACTTTACCATTCTTTAGAAGAAAGCTTTCGCATTGATACCAAGTTTCAAACATCCTTCGGCCAGTAATTCCTCGCAGGGTAACTCCTTTGAATATTATCTGTTCGGCTAAATTGAGTTCTACTTCACGGGGCGGAATGCCAAGCAAGCTCACTTCACCGCCATTACTCAAAAGCTCCAACCCCAACCTTAACGATTGGCTATTCCCACTCATTTCAAGGAATACATCAGGCCCTAAACCATCTGTATACTCTATTATCTTTTCTCTCACATCAGCATCATAAAAATCCAGCACATGGTCAGCCCCTACTTTGAGAGCAATCTCTCTCTTAAAAGGATTGGGTTCCACTACTATAACCTTTCTGGCCCCATTCTCCTTGGCAATGGGTATAGCAAAAAGCCCTATGGAACCTGCACCGGTTATAAGAACGTTCTTCATGCTAACCGGCTGGGCCATGACAGTGTGCATGGCATTCCCTAAGGGGTCAAACAGAGCACCATAAAAGTCAGGAATGTCAGGATGTACCGTCCAGACATTGTCGGCAGGAACGCATACAAACTCGGCAAAACAGCCGTCTCTGTCAACACCCAGTATCTTCACGTCTTTACAAATATGCCCCTGTCCATTTCTGCAATATTTACAATGTCCACACGTTATATGCCCTTCGGCCGATACCCTCTGCCCTATCTGTAAATGCTTTACATTTTTCCCTATCGCATATACCGTTCCAATGAATTCATGGCCTATGATGAGGGGAGGTTTAACCCTGCCCTCAGCCCAAGAGTCCCATCTGTAGATATGCAGGTCAGTACCACAAATACCCACGATTTTCACTTTAATGAGCACCTCATCAGGACCTGGTTCTGGAATGACAGCAGTAGTGACTTCTATCCCCCGGCCAGGACCTTGCTTTCTCACAACCTTCATGGTGGACATATCAAATCCTCCCCTCCCCTACTTTGTTTAACATATCGAACCTTATGTTTATTATATTAAATAAACTATGCGCTGTCAATCCAAATAATTCTTAAATTTTAACAGTTGACCTGCGGGACATCCTGCAGCTATAATACAATTGCTACAATATATGAGGGCAAAATAGATTGAGCTGCAAAAACCTTCTATTTTCATTTAAAACTGCGATGACATACGCCGTAAGCAGGAAATAAATAAAATTTACTCTTTACAAGGCAGGGAAATCACAATGGATAAAAAGCAACCCCCAGCAATCGGGAAAAACATCGCCAACTACAGAAAGCAAAAAGGGATGAGCATGGATGAACTGGCCAAGAGGTCAGGGGTGTCAAAATCAATGCTTTCTCAAATTGAACAGGAAAAGACCAATCCCACAGTAGTTACATTGTGGAAGATCGCCAATGCGCTCAATATACCCGTTGAATACTTATTAAAAGCCCAATCGGTTTCACAGATAGAAGTGCTAAGGAAAGATGATGCACCCATATTTTACTCCGAGGATCGCTCTTGCCTCATACGCGTAAACTCCCCTGTCCACATGATAGACAATCTTGAACTTTATGACATGACTTTCAAGCCGAGGGGCAAACTCCATTCTAAACCCCATTTTCCCAACGCCGAAGAATTTTTGACTGTCATTACCGGTAAATTCAAAGTTACCGCCGGCGAGAGTTCAGCAGTACTAAACGAAGGGGATACAGGAAGATATAAAGCCGACAGGGAACACATAATAGAGAATTTAACCGACCAAGAAGCAAAGGCTTATTTGGTGGTGTGGTTCCCCCAGTAAGGCAAAAAAAGAAACCGCTCTTTTTAAATCTTTCAAAAGAGCGGTTTCTTCTATAATATATAATAACTTTCTTTTTTGTCACTTATACTCTCCCTGGCTTTGGTTAGCATAAAGCAGCCTTATTTCACCACTATCCTGTGATACGTCTTCTTGCCCTTGCGTACCAGCAAGCTGCCATCCTGCAGGTCCTGTTCAGTCAGCTGGCGTTCAATGCTGTCCACCCTTTCACCGTTTATATAAAGCCCGCCCTGTGCAATCAGGCGCCTGCCCTCACCCTTTGAGGGAATAAACCCTACCTTGTACAGCAGATCGATCACGTTGGCATTTTGCCTGTACTCCTCCAATGTTATCTCAGTTGTGGGCACGGCATCCAAATCCCCGCCGCTGCCAAATAAAGCTTCAGCAGCCATCTGCGCCTTCTTAGCCTCTTCCTCGCCATGGACGTTTTTGGTCACCTCATATGCCAGTACCTTTTTGGCCTCGTTTATCTTCTCACCCGGAAGGCTTGCCAGGCGCTCAACCTCATCCATGGGCAGGAATGTAAGAAGTGCGAGGCACTTCTTAACATCGGCATCGGCTATATTCCTCCAGTATTGGTAGAAATCGTACGGACTGGTCTTATGGGGGTCAAGCCATATAGCCCCCGCCCTGGTCTTGCCCATCTTCTGCCCATCACTGGTGGTGAGCAGGGTAAAGGTAATGCCGTACACCTGCTCTCCTTCCACCCTGCGTATTAGGTCAACACCCGCTAAAATATTGGACCACTGGTCATCCCCACCCATTTGCAGGCGGCAGCCATATCGCCTATAAAGCTCAAGGAAGTCGTAGCTCTGCATCAGCATATAATTGAATTCGAGGAAAGAAAGCCCTCGCTCCAGCCTGGCTTTAAAGCACTCAGCCGTCAACATGCGGTTCACCGAAAAATGCACGCCTATCTCTCTCAAAAACTTTATATAATTAAGGTTAAGCAGCCAGTCAGCATTGTTGACCATAATGGCTTTGCCTTCAGAAAAGTCTAGAAACCTTGAAAACTGCCTTTTAAAAGCCTCAGCATTTCTGGCAATGGTCTCTGCGCTCATCATCTCCCGCATATCGGTACGGCCACTGGGGTCCCCCACCATGGCAGTACCCCCACCTATGAGTGCTATAGGCCTGTGACCAGCCCTTTGCATGTGCGCCATGGCCATAATCTGGATGAAATGCCCCACGTGCAGGCTGTCAGCAGTGGGATCAAAGCCTATGTAAAAAGTGACGGCTTCCCGTCCCAAAAGCTCCCTTACCTCTTCCTCGTGAGTAACTTGCGCTATAAAACCCCTCTCTTTTAATACGTCAAAAACGTTTGACACTTCGATTCCTCCAACCTTTAATTATTTTAATCTCAGGAATAAAACAGCGATTCATTCAATGATTGGCTTTTCACAAAATTTTAACTTATACGCTCTACAAATTCAAGCCCCCGAGCTAGTAATTTATAAGGTCACCCTCACAACCTGTAAAATGCGGCGTTTAAGATATATTTACAAACTCCTTTCTCAAAATTGGCAGCGTATCCTCAACAATTTGATGAGGTACTGCCTTTTTCCGCACTTTCTTTAATGGTCAGCTCTTCGCAACTTTGCCCTTTTGGTATCATAGTCTAATGACATTCCATCAGCCTGTTTGCCTGCAACAGCGCTCAACTTTTCCATCCACAAAGAAACGGTATAACCGACAAGGAAAAATGCAACGCTCAACATCATCTGCACCGTGCTCGAAAAGCCTGAAGGTATAATCAAGAGAGTTGAAGCCACCACTATGCCTAAAATGACGTGATGGATAAAAACATGATACCTCTTGAGTAAAAAGTTGACAAACCTTGCCAGGCCTACTGCTGACAGCACGATCCCCACAAACAAAGGCAATATTACGTCCAACCTCATATCAGCAATGCCGGCTGCCATTGGCTGATAAAGGCCCAGGAATACGAGTATGGAGGATGAGCTTAAACCAGGTATCACCAAGCTCAATCCCCATATGGCGCCGCATAGAAAATACCATGCAGTGGTAGGAGCAATCTTGATGGTTTGCCCTGCTTTCAGAGAGGATAAAAACGCATAAAATATGACCAGGCTAACCACAAAATACGACCAGGAAACCGCCCCAGTACCCTTTTTTTCAACCTCACGAAAAAGCGAGGGAAACATACCCGCAATGAGTCCAACAAATAAAGAAGCCGCCAGGGCTGAAGAAGCATCAAAAAGCACTTCCACCACCCTCGCCAGCCCCAGAAAACCTATCACCCACCCTATCGCTATGGGTATGAACAGCCTGTAATACCTAATCAGTGACTGTACGGGATGAGAAAGCAACGCGATCATGGGCTGGTATATACCGAAAACCACGCACAGCACGCCTCCGCTAACGCCAGGCAATATGGCGCTGCTTCCTATAAGGGCACCCTGGATAATCCTCAAGGTCCATAATCTAATCAGGTATTTCAAATGTGATTGTTTGTTGCTTCTCATATTTTGCATCACTCTTTCATGAAGGTTATCCGTTTTGTTATACTCTTATATATTAGCAAATATTAGCAAATAATCAACGCTTAGGCCAGGAAACATAAGATAAAACTTTTAAACTAAAAGGCCTTTCACTTTGTATATCAGAGTACATGCAATCTGAGTTTTTGTTTTACTTCTTCTATAGTATATTTACAGCATTTGTTAACCTGTTCAAAATCATATACAACAGCTTTTACTCCTTTACATTCACACTGATGTCTCACTTTTTTAGAAAACTTTCTAGCTACCAATATCCCACCCATACATTCTTCTCCAATTTCATCCATATAACCTTTAAGCTGGTCAATATCTTCTTTCCGTGCCTCACCAGTTTTTACTTCTATAATAATCTTTTTAGAATATCCTACGGGCATACGACTTTTTATAAGAATATCAACATGCCCTTCTGATAAGGCTTTTTCACCGAGAACCTCATAATCTTCTGCATGTAAATCCAGCAGTCCTACGCTACTAAATAATGCCTGGAGATTTTCATACTGCGATAAATGCTGTCTTATTAAGGATTGAAGGATAATTTCCTGAAAAAAGAAAACCTCCGGCGTATTTTGAAGCTTTCTATCCCACACAATAACCGGTGTAAATGTCTCATATTTATCTAAATCCAAATTCTCAAGCTGTCCAGAATAAATTTGGCCCATTTGAGAGACTGATTGCAAAGTGGTTTGATCAGCCTGAAAGTGAGTCTTTCGATATCCTCCTCTTAACAACAAATTTTCGGCTACATATGCGAATTCCGGTTTAACCATCGATTCAACAAATTGGCGAATCGGCTCCAAGTGAAGTCTGAAAGGAAAATAATAAGTCTTTCCCGAACTGAAAGTAATTAGGGGCCATGGTGGAAGATATTGAGCATCCTTTAAAGCTTTCTTCTTGCTAACTCTATAAAGGTTATATACTTTTGCTCCGTATAAAAATGACACGAAATCTCCTTCCTGGATCTCCATAAAAGTCCACAAACCATTGATGCTATTTGTGAAACCTGCCAGTCCATATTTTATACATAAATCCAGATTGGTCTTATTGGACACGGAGATTAAGAAGTATGCCATGATATTACCCCCTACATAAAACTATCGAAAAGCTCATTGCTCCATTGCCTGAGCTGGGTTACCCTCTTGCTCCACACTGCCGGTCTCCATATACGCAGGTCATTTAACATCATCTCCACCGAAAGCACATCAGCAAAGCCGTACTTTTCGATCACTGTCCGTTGTCCCTCAGGAGTTATTGAACCCCAGATTAACACGGCTCCATCCACATGCACTTCGTGACCTCTTACCTTAACCTTATATGACTCTGGATGTTTCGCTAAGTGTAAAAATTTCAAAAAAGCCGTATTTCGATGGTGTTCAAGCTGCCATGCACCAGTAAGGCGTAAATATCTATAATTTTGAAACTCCAGCTCGCACTTCATCTCGGCCACAAAAATTTTACCGGTCTTTCGATGGCGAAGAGTAAAATCGAGAGTATGACCACGCGCTTCGCCGGGGGCATAAACGGTAGGCCGTCCCAGATCTTCATAAGGCGCCTGAAGGCAACTACACCAGTATCTCACAACTTCTTCGCTGAACAAACCAAAAAGGCGCGAAAGGAATTTATCCTTTGCAGCCTCACCACTGTGAAAAATTTTATCAAAGTCAATTGTCATGGTTGATTACTCCTCTTTCCACTCATACCCGCAATCCCTGCAAAAATGATCCGGGTTATCTTTCATGATGACGCAGCCACCTAGTTTTACCTCTCCGGCTTCAGCCCTCTTGAAAAGCTCATAGGTCGGCAAGCCATATACAATTTCCCCGCAATCTGTGGAACCGCATTTTGGGCATTTCACACAATCTGCCATAAGCTTTACTCCTCCTATTCTGCAAAGGGTCAACTTACCCATGTGACAAACATAACCAGTTATTATAATCAAACAACAATTATACCCAGACTATATTTTTTAAAGCTATTCTAATGCCCTACACAGTACCGCCTGTTCCAATCCTCGTCATCCCTGTACCCGTCCAGCAAATCATCCGCTATTTGCAATATAACATCCTTCAATTCCACTTTTTCAACCCACTCAGAAGGAATACGGCTCAAACCCAGATACGCCCCCAGTATATTGCCGGTTATGGCACCCGTGCTGTCGCTGTCTCCATCGTGGTTTACAGCAGCAAGTAATGCCTTCTTAAAATCACCTCTGTATTTCAATGCACAATAAGTTGCTATCCCTAAAGCCTCTTCTCCAACCCAGCCTTCACCAAGCTTTAAAATGGCATCTATATCGGATATATCGCTTTTTGATAGTTCAAGGGCCATGTTCAAACTTTGTATACATTCCTCGCTTCCCTCATACCACTTCAGCTTCTCAATAGCAGCCTTTACCACTGCTTCAATGTCTTCCCCTTCCATAATCAAGGCAATTATGTAGGCCAAAGCGCCAGCGGACAAATAACCCGATGGATGGCCGTGAGTGGTGGCTGCAAACTCGGCCGCCTTCTCAAAAGCCTCATCCTTTGGATAAAACAAGCCTGCCGGTGCAACACGCATCACCCCACCGCATCCCTTGCTGTTGTTGATGGGATTATCGATAGTACCCATCTTGCCGCTTGATAAGGCAGATAAACAGGTGTTGCCAGGCCCCCTCCTTGCATGAAGCTCTTTTACACCATACAGCCAACCACTATATATACCTTCATAAAGACCATCAACTAAGCCGATGCTCTCTGGTACTCCACGGCTCCCCTGTGTGTGCAACCACCTCAAATAAGCACGATACACAGATATAGTAGCATCACAATTGCCTCTGGTCCTCCGCGCAACTTCTGCTAGGAGTATGCCTTCAGCAGTGAAAAGCGTCATCTGCGTATCATCGGTGATTTCGGCTTTGCCGTTTATGGACACAACAAGGTCAGTAATGCCGCTTTCACCATATTTTGCCTTTATCTCACTTGTACGCATGAACTCCACAGGCCATCCCAATGCATCGCCAATTGCTCCGCCAAGCAGGCAGCCTCTGAAGTGGTCTTTGTCTTTTTTCATACACATCCAACTCCTGATTTATAAATCTCTTTGTTTCATCTTACCTATGGAATACGGGCAAAAATAGCTCACTCTATCCCAGCTACTTCTTACTGTTTCAGGTTGCGGACAATCTTATTCAGCTTCTAGCAATCAACGCATATACTTATCTTAAAAACACTACTTCAATTCCTTCCACTCTACTATTTGCGCATTTATCTGCCTCAAAGTCTCTTTTACCTTGTTCTCTAGCGTCATTGAATCTATCTCTTTTTGCGTTTGTGCCTCGATCTCTACTGTAACTTGTAGTTCAGAGCCACATTGTATCAAAGGCCTAAATACACCATTTACAATCTGGGATATCTTATCCCATGGAACGGTGACTTTCATGTACACGCCTTTCATTTTATTTGAAGGCAAAACTACAGGCGCATCACTTTGTCCTAAAGGTTGCTCACCTGCTGGTATAAATACAGATCTCGAGTTACGGGTATCCACACCACCAATATCAAATCCACTCTTTGGCGATTCTATTTGTCCCCCAACCTCGCCTTTCGGAACAGCTTCACTCTTTTCCTTTTCAATTTCGGCCCTTTCAGGTTTTACAACCACCATATCTACGCTTAACCCCGAGTAAAAAGGTTCCCTATAATAAAGCCTATTGCCGGCCCTTAATCCTACCAACCCATTCATGACACCGTTCTTTACGGCCTCAAACAATACATCTTCTTTTTCCAAACACGGCAGTCCAGGCGTTTTAAGAAAAACATCGTAAATCTCTTGAATAGTCTTCTCCTCTTCATCCTTAGCAAACCCGCGGTCCAATATCGCTTTCACGGTTATACTCGAAAGAACTCTTTCCTCTTTCTTTAAGTAGTCCATTATTCGTGCAGTCAATGAGCTATACTGTCCAACAGTGGCTATGCCCATATCTTTCCATATAATGCTTCCATTGCTGCGCCATCCTATATGCCGATAGGCGTTTATCACGGTATCCGGTATATCATCTTCCGCTCTCTTTAACCTATTTTGCAACTCTATTTTTGCATTTTCTGCTAAGGGGATGCTTGCATCCTCAGCAATGCTCTTTAACGCCAAATATCTCCTTATCTGTTGTTCAAGGTTTATATAAACCGCCGTATCCAGCGCTACCACAAATAGGGTGTTACGATAAATTCTGAACGAAACCCCTGCATAGTCAAAAAGCTCCTTTACAAACTTCTCGGTATCAACATCCCCATACCTGAACTCCGGAGACAGCACCACCAATTTCAAACTCCTGTTATCTGGAATATCAGAAGTAGCACGAGGCCAAACATATACATCCAACAAAGGCCCTTTTAGCATTCTTTTTAACTGCTTATCAAAATAGTCGTTAATATCATTAACTTCTATCAACGCTTCTTTGTCGATTATTACCCTATTGAGATTAGGCTGATTTTTGAAACTGTAGGTTCGCCCTTCTGCATGAAAGTACCACAGAGCCTCCTCCAGCTTATCTACAGCATCCCCTACAATGGTAGAGGGTATGCCTTCTCTCAGCAAGGCAACACGGAGCCACGGCAGATTTACCCCTCTGCTACTTCCTCTTCCGCTAAAAGAATAAAGAAAAACAGAAGTCGCTAGCCCTTTCGCAATCCCATATTTTTCATATTCGCTGCCCATCTCTTTATCTATCTGCACTGCTTTACCTGTAATATCCCCATCCACTACGCTATTGTACTCATTACCTATGTGTTTTATAAACTCTTGGCGCACAGGTATATCTGACAATTCTACCATGGATGATTGAATCAACGGAGCAGATACCCTGCGATCATAAAGAAACTTCACCACATTAGCTAAAAGCCTTAAAACCCCTCGAGTGCGTTGAAAAGTTTGGAAAGATCCCCATCGTTCATACAACACATCTATAAACTCCGGATGGAAGGGATAAGCCCTCTCTATCTTTTCTCGATACGCAGTCTCACGTACCTCCCTAGGAACATCATTGCCCAGGCTCTGGTAAAGCTTAAAATAAGCCTCTGCTACCTGACGATGAATTGTAACATCTCCCAGGTCTTCAAAAAGGCGTTTGCGGATAACTTCGTAAATTTCTATCCCCTCCACAGGCACATATATACTCTCCACCCTGCCTAATACCTTTTGTAATTGCATAAGAGCCTTTTCCGCTTCTTCATCATACTGCTCCAAAATACTGGCAGGCAAAGTTACCACAAGCACAGACCTGTCTGAGGTAGCCACCACTTCTGACAACTCCTGCATAAAAGCCAAGGTCTGTCCCTGTGTGATCTTTTCCTCCTTTTCAAATCGATTGGCTTTAACTACATATTCCAATAGCTCATCTATCAAAATCAGTGCAGGGCCGCTTTTTTGCAGTATTTCCTTGAGCCTTTCTTTACCCGGAGCTATTCGCATTTTGTCATGCTCTTTAACTACTTCATAGCACCCAAGCTGCTCGGCAATTGCACCCCACGGCGTCCTTCCTCTAATAGGGTCAGCCATTGTACCCACAAAAGCCGCTACTTTCTGACCCGATAACTTGTCTATATTCGGCAGCAGCTCTCGAATCTGAGCAAAATGTGAAACCTGCCCTGGCGTTTTTACCAGATGATAAAGGGACAGCAAGGCATGGGTCTTACCGCCGCCAAATGGCGTTTGCAGCTGTATTATCGGATCTCCCTGTCCAATAGTCAAACGCTCCACAACGTTGCGAATAAGGCTTTTAAGCCCCTGTGTAAGATAGGTCTTCCCGAAGAAAAGCCTTGGATCCTTATACTCCTCAGGTGCAGTACCAATTAAAACGTCACCCAAGTCAGCTGCAAAAATCGATTCACTTAAAGTCCCCTTTTTAATGTCTTCATGAGGTCTTACCACCTGCCACCAAGCCGGTAAACTCATGTTCATCCCCCTTCATACACTTATTTTCAATTCGCAAAAAATGACCATTAATTTTGCCACATATCCATTTGTACTCCTTTTTCACCGCCTTTTTCACCGCCACCATTGTTATTCCCTGCTGACTTTTGATAGCTTTCCCGTCCATACAGGAAACCTTGAAGCATCTGCTTTTCCTTATCCCCAGATGGCAATACTTCCGAAAGCGCCTGTGCTACCTGCCAAAAAGAGTTATTGTGAAGCTGCCCTGTCACGGTAAGGATTTCAGTGATTTTCTTGCGATCATTTTTCTCCCATAATATAAGACAGGCATGGAGAATATCCACCATATTCTCAAATCTAGCTCTCTCAATAAATCTTGTCCCTCTGTCCTTAGGTCCCAGCACCAAGATATATTCTCCGTCCTTCTTTATAAAGCCCTCGTCCCAGTATTGAGAAAGCTCAATACCCACCGCATTTGCAAGCTTTCTCGCCTCATCAAATATAACTCTTGCTCCATTGTAAGTCCAGCGCCAGAGAAGGTAAAATCTTGTTTCAGCATCAATTCCTCCTAAATGGCTATCTTTTAGGATTCGCGCCAAAGCATACTCGCTTACCGTTGTACGGATAAACTCCAGAAGTTCTGCTGCCTTTATTTCTTGACCAGCGTATGTTTCTACCCGCTGGTATTTGCCAAAAACCTCAAGCGCCGGACCGATGGCAGAAATAAAGAAGTCACTGCCACCTATGCCTTCGCTCCAGAACTGGTCAAGCTTCTGGCGAATCCTTTCCTCAACCAAGGACTTTATCTCGTTGAAATAGGCTGTCTCTTGGGTGGTACGCTTGCGGCAAACCATGTATATGGACGACGCCAATGCCGCAGACTCTTGAGCCCTAAGCCGCCCCTGCATCTCTGTGTTTATCGGCCAGGAAGCAGTAAGGTAAAGTCCCGATTCCAAAAGGGCGTTAATTATGGTCTCCCACGCATCCGTGCTCTTGTGAGCAAACACGATCACGGCAATGCCATCGGGCTTTAGCACGCGTGCCATCTCTTTAAAGGCTTTAGAAATCATGCGTTCGAAAAACCTCTTGCCTTCTTCAAAACCCCCTTGTTCATGTGTATATGCAACGATTTCCTCCGATTTTGGCGTAAGCGGTGTCGCAAACAAATCAGGATACAGCTCCCCAACTGTACGCTTAAGCCAAACATAAAAGAAATCCGAAAGATAGGAGTATGGTACATTGTCATAGTAAGGGGGATCGGTAATCACGGCGTCAAAGTAATTGTCTGGGTAAGGCAGGAAGGTGGCAGAAGCTTGTGTGACTTTGGCTGACTGAAAAACTAATAATAGATTTCCTAATACTTCTATTGTTGAACCGACATCCCATTGTCCTCTTGCATTACCAAATGGGTTAACTTCTCCATAATCCCATACTATAGGTAAAGCTTGTCTATCAAAAGCTCTTTCAAATGAAATAACATCAGAACGCCATCTAGTTAGTACTACTAAATATGTTGCCAATCTATCCACACCCAACGCCAAATACGTCACAACCGCCTTGGCATATTCCTCCTCGTAACCTTCCTCTATCATCTTCCCATACGCATCCCGCACCTTATCCGCGAAAGTCAGCAATGCAAGCTTCTGGCGAGAATTAAAGAGGTCTCCCCACGTAGTCATTCCCCAGTTATAAACAGAAAAGGCCCGTTCAGCTCCAGAACCTCCACCTTGAGGGGTAGGTTCATCCGGCACTGGCTCAAAACCCCACTTATCCCATAGTTCCTCGCGTTTTTTCTCCAGATACTTCTCTGCCTCACGGAAAATCTCAATATCATTTTCATTTGCCAGCCTGTAAAATTTGCCCTGCCTTTGCGGATGATGCATCACCACTGCCACCATACGCTGGCCGGCAATGCCTTCTTGGAACTGCTTGCGCACCTCTCTATCGGTAAGGCCACTGCCACAGCAAGGGCATATAGCTCTTGCCCGCGCTATGGTACCTTGAGAAGGGTCAAAGTCTATATTGTCAACTTCAACAATCTCAAAATTGACACAGTTATTCTTTGGTACAATGCGCAGCGCCACTTTTTTATTATCTTTTTTTGCCAGCCATGTTTGACGCATAAGCGGAATCTCGGATTTGCAATTAGGATTGTTGCATCTAACCGTCCTTGCCCAGATGTACCCTACAGGAATGCTGCCATCAGGCTCTTCAGGATAAAATCGCCCTATTTCCTTTTTAACCTCCTCCAACACCCATAATCCCCATTTTTTAACATCTTCCAGAAGCGGGTTATATTCTTTCTCTGCCTTGCCGCCTATTTGCAGCTCTTGCTTTATCTTCATTGTCTTACCATATTTTTGAGGGAATTCAAGCGTTGCCTTCTCAATAAGGACAGCTACGGGATTTAAGTCGCTGGCATAGGTTTCGCAGCCCAAGCGGAGAGCCTCCAGGGGTATGGCACCACCTCCGGCGAAAGGGTCCAGCACTTTGGGTGGTTCCCCATTGTTTGCCTCCAGTATTTCTCTCTTTGCCTTCTCTATATAAACAGGATTTAACGAATTTTCCCATTTAGAAAGCTCAGCGATAAATTTTGCCCGTTCTGCTCGCTGTTTTTCATTTTCCACTTCAGGGGTCAAAGCTGCATATATTGTAGCCCGTGAGGCTGCAAGAGGCCGTCTTGCCCACCAAATATGCAGGGTCGAAATATGACCATGGCGTATATTCTTCTCGCGAGCAGACTCCTCGCTCACAGATTTAACTGGAAAAGTTGATTCGATGAAAGCTCTCTTTTTGTTCAATTTACCACACGCTCCCTTTTTGTCTCCCTTTGTTTATTTTAAACCTTTTTGGCGGCATTTTGCCAGTCTTTAATAATATATCTCACTATCTCTATCTCTTCCTGTGGCTTAAAACAAGCAGCAGGATTTCGAATAATATAAAGCTGGGGATTGGTAGCCGCCTGCTCTACCACATATAACCAGTATTCCTCTTTTAAACGATTGGCCATTACCCATTCATTGGGAGTAAGAGCAATGGCTCCACTCCTGGCTCTGGCCTTGACTTCTATATATCTATAGGTGCCGTCTTTGGCAACCGAGCGGATATCGTAACCTAGAAATTGATTGGAAACATCTTCTGGTTCTCTGCCCTGTCGGCGTTCATATTCCATTGCTACTTCCATTCCTATTCTCTCTATCTCCCTATCGCTGACCATTTCCTCAGAAGGCTGCTTTGCTGGCACAACGCGAATGACTGCAAACACACTGGGTTCCGAAACTGTCAGATTGGTTTGTGCTCTTATCTCATCCAAAAGTCGCTTTTTCTTTTTCTCCAAATCCTCTCGCTTGCGTTCCTCCTGAACTATGGTGACATGCGGTATGTTCTCGCCCTTTAGCTTTCTTATTTCATAATCAGACAATTTGGCTTCTGACTCAAGAATCAGAGAGTCAAGTGACGTCAGCCCATACTTTCTCTTTATCTCAGCATCCTTTTGCCTGTATTGTAGTAGTTCATCCCTATAGGGATATAACAATCTCTCAAGAGCGAAGCAGACGACTTTTTCTTTCAAATCAGATGAGATTGAAGGAATTTCCATATTGTCATCCTTTACAGCCGGTTTTAGGTCCCAAATAAGCGAAGGGTTGACGTTGATTAAATTGCCTTGCTCATTCTGGTAAATACAGAACAGCTTTCGTCCTGCAATATCGCCCCTTCCATCCTTTATCTCTCCCATCAGAAACCACAGCAGTCCATCTTTTTTGCCATCCGGGTCAATAAATACCGCTCCTTTCAATACATCCTGATGATATTTATCAAATATGACCTCCAAGACAGCTTCCATGAGCGGATGGCCAATGGTTACAAACTCGGCTTGCCCCTTAAAAGCTTCCTCCTTATCGAATGCCACCTTTAAATATTCCCTGTACACCTCACCATATTTATACTTAATCTTGCTGGACTTATCACGGATTTCAAATGGTACAGACGGTATCCGCCAAAATCCATCCTGTCTTCTTTCCATTCGAATCTGCAATTCATTAGCAGCCCGTAAGAAAAACCTCTCGATATATTCAGGTACTAAACGGTTTTCCTTGGCTGCTCTTTGTTCGCCTATAATCCTGGACAAATCAATGTGTCGAGTGGCCAAAGCCTCCATAGTTACTTCTTTAACCCTGTTTATAGCCTCTACATCAGGTATGCGTTCCATTTCAGCCAGGATATCTTCCATAGTCCTTTGCTTTGTAATAGCCTGTATTATAAGGTCTTTTAAGTTAATGCCGGGCAACACATCCCCTATCACATCAAAAACCCTGTCTGACCCCAAATGTTGTTTCATACGATTTAATTTATCAAACAACGCCTGTAGGATCTTGCCTTCCAATGTGTCCTCAGCTACCAGATTGTAGATATAAACCTCTTGACGCTGACCATAGCGGTGAATTCTTCCCATCCTCTGTTCTAGCCTATTAGGATTCCATGGTATATCGTAGTTTACCATCAGCGAACAGAATTGGAGGTTGATGCCTTCACCTGCTGCCTCGGTAGCAACCATTATCTGGGCCCTATTTTTAAACTCATGTTCCGCTCTGATGCGGTCATCCATGTTCATTCCGCCATGAATCATCGAAACTGTAAAGCCCCATCTTTTTATTTTATCAGCCAGATACTCTAGAGTATCCCTAGACTCTGTAAAAACCAAGAGCTTTGCCCCTGATTCCTTTATTTTAGAATCTTCAATCACTTCACGAAGCCGATTCAGCTTGGTTTCAATCTCCTGCTTTTCAACCTCCTTTGCCATATCAACAAGCTGAGCGAGCTTATCTATTTCAACCTTTAACTCCTCAAGCGTTTCAGCAGAAGTAAGCTTTTCTAGAAGCTCATCTTCTCTCTCCCATCGCAGTTCCTCTTCCAAATCCTCCATATACTCTTCCGAATAGTCAAGCTCCTGCAAAACCAGTCCTTTTTGATACAATTCCTGTAATCTATTTAAACGTCGTTCTAGAGATTTCCGCACCGCACGAACACTTGACGCTAATCTGCGCTGCAAAATGGTCAAAGCAAAAGCAACATTGCGCTTTTCCTTCTGCAAAGCCTTATTGAAGTTCTGCCTTACATATTCAGTAACCGCATTGTAAAGCCTTTTTTCCTGTTCGCTCAACTGATACTTTACCGTCTCTACATGCCGCGGTGGAAAAAGAGGAGCATTATTGAAATCCTTAAGGTCCTCCTTTAATCGCCTTAAAAAGAGCGGGTTATCCCTGTCTTTAATAGAAGTTTCCAGCATCTTGGCGTCAGCAAAAAGCCCCGGTTGAAGTAAATCTAGGAATAATCTGAAATTTTCTGTATCTCCTCTGTGTGGCGTGGCCGTAAGGAATAAAAGAGATTTAGTAATCTGCGAAATTAGCTCACCAAACTGATAACGTGCCGTTTTGGTGATTTTTTCACCATATTTATAAGCTGACATTTTGTGTGCCTCATCAACTATAACCAAATCCCAAAAAGATTCTTTGAGAGAATCCATTACGTCATCCTGCTTTGCAAAATCTAAAGAGGTTATAACCTGATGCTGTTCCAACCAAATATTTTGTCCCCAGCTGGCACTCATCACACCACGATCAACGATTAAAAAATTCTCTTGAAACCGCTCTTTCATCTCCCTAAGCCATTGATACTTAAGGTGCCCTGGAACTATTATTAATACTCTGTTGACAAGCCCCCTGTATTTCAATTCTTTCAACAACAAGCCTGCCATGATTGTCTTACCGGCTCCAGGATCATCGGCAAGGAGGAAACGAATATTTGGACTTTTCAATATGTAGTGATATACCGCTTCAATCTGATGGGGTAGTGGATCTATCTGAGAAACGCTTACACCGTACAGTGGATCAAATTGAAATGCGTTGCGTATACGCATCCCTTCTAAATAAAGAAAGGCATGTTCAGCATTACCTGTAAACTCTAGGTCATATTCAACAGCTTTTTTAATTGTCTTCAACTCGTCAGCCGTCAAAACTGGATCATAATACCTTCGCGTATCAATTCCTACAGCTTCTATTTTCACCATTGTATTACCAATATAACTAACAGCTATTACCTTTACTCGCTCGGGAAAAAGTGGAGAGGAAATCACGTCTCCACTTTTAAAATTCACTAGTTGCTCTACCCCCACAACCATCCACCCCAAATTTAACCAATTGTTTATCATAGTTACTATTATACTCCTATCCACAAAACATTACAACTTATAATGATACACTATGTATGTCTATTAAACATAATTTGCATTAAACTTGGTTTGAATCTGGGACCCCACCATCCTTATTCCACTCAATTTATCCCTTTATAAAACGCAAAACAGAACCCTTTCAGCACATCCCTCTTAACTTATCCACAAAAGGAATATCGGCCGGTGCAAAGTCATAATCTGCAAGGTCATGGAGCTTGACCCAAGCCACACGGCTGTGTACCCTCAACCTGCACTGCCCGCCAAGTAACCTCGCCTTATATGCTACCAGCCTTATTGGCCCCGCTTCATAGGGGTATACATTTTCGCCGAAGAATTCACCAACCTCGATATCCAGGTTAAGCTCCTCTTTTATCTCCCGCTTTAAACACTCTTCCGGCGTCTCCCCTTCTTCAATTTTACCCCCGGGGAATTCCCACTTGCCTGCTAGCTTTTGGCCTTCAGCCCGCTGCGCTATAAGCACTTTATCGTCCTGCATTATGATGGCCGCGATAACCGTGGTCATAGCCTATACCTCCATATCTCAACTGCTATTTCCGTTTAGTAATTCTTATTTTTAATAATGTGCCATAATTGCGTCATGAAAACTGATTGTAAACATAAAAATAGGGTTTCAGGCAAATCCCGAAACCCTTTCCCTTGGCGGAGAGAGTGGGATTCGAACCCACGGTGCGCTCATCACGCACACACGATTTCGAGTCGTGCGCCTTCGTCCGCTCGGCCATCTCTCCACGCCATACGCAACCTATTTTCCTCTTTTTCCCCTAAAAAATTCCTGCATTATACGCCTGCATTCCTCCTCCATAACCCCGCCCACCACTTCCACCCGGTGGTTAAAACGCGGGTCTTGAAGAAGGTTATACAGGCTGCCAGCACATCCAGCCTTGGGGTCAAGTGCACCAAACACCACCCGCTGGATCCTGGCCTGTATTATAGCTCCTGCACACATTGGACAGGGCTCTATAGTAACATATAACTCGCATCCTGTCAACCGCCACCCGCCTAGATACCGTGCAGCCTCTCTTATGGCAACCATTTCAGCATGAAGGGTGGGGTCCTTTTCTGTCTCCCTGAGGTTATGACCCCTGGCGATGATTTCTCCTTCTTTAACTATGACGGCACCTATGGGGACCTCACCCAAACAAAAGGCTTTCTGCGCCTCTAAGAGCGCTTGCTGCATAAAATGCTCAAACAACAAAACCACACCCTGCCACCGCTCGGCTCCTGCTCAGCTCCTCCATTATTATGACACAATATGCTTAGAAAATCAATATCTACAGATCGACGACAAAGCAAATTTCCTTTTGGCTATTTTCTCGGATACCACAGGTATTCAACAGACGGCTTTTTATTTACAGGCTGAGGATACAAGCTCATTAGCTGCTGTATCTCCCTGTCAATGTCGCATGTTACCTTAAATCCTAGCTCTTTTGCCTTTTCATAAGTAATCGAATAATCATGAGTCCATTTGCCTTCCACAAGCTGGGTTGCTATATTTTGCGCCACATCATCTGGATAATTATCGCTCAAAAGCTCCAGCACCGCTTCTTTTGTTTGCTTTATTGCTTTTTCAGCAACATTAGCTAAAATATATCTGAAATCGGATTTTTCTTTACAACCTCAAGTACAGATACAGCAGTGAATTCACCGATTTGAGGGTCAACAGGTTCTAGCACCGCATCAGGCGCCATAACTATTTCATCTGCTGCAAGTGCAATTAAAATACCTCCCAACATTGCATGGTGCGGGACGTGAACAGTGACTTTTCCTTTGTGCCCCTTTATAACTCTTGCAATTTGAAGGGATGCCAAAACAAGTCCCCCAGGTGTATGGAGAATAATATCAAGCGGGATGGATGGGTCAGTCATCGAAATTGCACAAATGACCTCTTCTGAATCGTTTATATTATAATCAAACATAAACGGCTCCAAACAAAACAAAAGCTATTCAAAATATGATAAAATTATTATAGTAAATCTTTCAAGAAGAATGGGGAGAGGATATGCAAAGGGAAACCGTGCTTGTTGTGGATGACGAAAAGGAGATTGCAGAACTGGTGAGGGATTATCTTGAACTCGATGGATTTAATGTCATACTGGCCTTAGATGGACTCGATGCCCTTGAAAAGTATGATAAGTACCAGCCTGATATAGCCATTGTGGACATAATGCTGCCAAAACTGGACGGCATAGAAGTGTGTAAGGCCATACGTGCCAAATCTGCCATTCCCATAATCATGTTAAGCGCTAAAAAAAGCGATGCTGACAAGATACTGAGCCTGGGACTGGGAGCCGACGACTATGTAACCAAGCCTTTTAGCCCAAAGGAGTTAGTAGCACGTGTTAAAGCCCAATTAAGGCGTTACAGACAATTTACATACGCCCCAAGGAAAGCTGAAATTCTCTCGTTCCACAACCTTGTAATCGATCTCAATGGCCATACCGTATATGTAGAAGGCCGTCCTGTGCCTTTGTCTACAAAAGAGTTCGAAGTCTTAAGGTTTTTGGCCTTCCATCCCAATCATGTATTTACCCGTGAAGAAATATTCAAGCACGTATGGGGTTATAACGAATACGGTGATATCAATACAGTTACCGTTCACATAAGCAAGATAAGGGAAAAAATTGAGAAAGACCCTTCAAATCCCGTATACATACAGACCGTATGGGGTGTAGGGTACAAATTTACAGGAGGGGAAATATGAAGTTGACTTTTCGTACAAAGCTAATACTTTCATTTTTAAGCATCATAACCATACCGGTTATCATAACATTACTACTGATAAATCTGGCCACCATGCACATAAAAAATGACCCCGAAATCATCAGATTTTCAAAGATTGAGCTTAGATTCCAAAAAATTATCGACTCGGTTACACAAAATTATTTTAATATCCAAAACTACGACGAATTCTATACCCTCATAAACCCCGTTCTTAAGGAAACCGGCTGCAGGCTCCAGGTTATCGACAACTCAGGAAGATTGCTTTTTGACTCTGAAGACAGGGAAAGCTCTCTCCACAACAGGATCCTTAAAGTAAAAATCTCCGACGGCTTTGCTTTAAATTTAGAAGAAGATTTAAACGGCATGAACCAATACTCTTTCCCCATTAAAATAGATGATAAAATTGTAGGTAGCATAATAATCCAGTACGACCTAGATATGCTCCCTCCAAAAGTACTTCATAAAGTAATCCTGTATATAGGTGGAAGCTATATGCTGGGTTTGATATCCCTCGTAGCGCTGATAATCTTACTGTCTTGGCTTATATCAAGAAGCATCCTAGTGCCTTTGGGTGAACTCAATTCGGCCATCCAAAGCATATCCCAAGGCAACCTCGATTTCACCATAAACTACAACAGAAACGATGAACTAGGGCGCCTGTGTCAAGCCTTTGAGCTGATGCGGCGCAAGTTAAAGGAATCTCTCGAAAAACAAAACATGTATGAAAACTCCCGGAAGACCATAATAGCCAGCATATCCCACGACTTGCGCACCCCTATTGCCTCTATTAAAGGATATGTTGAAGCACTGCAAGACGGAGTAGCGCGGGACCCAGAAAAATTCAACCGGTACCTGAACATAATAAAGGATAAGACTGACAAGTTGGATCGCTTAATAGACGACCTTTTCCACTTTGCACAGATTGAGCTAGGGAAATTGCATATGGATTTCAAAGTTCAAAACAGCAGAGTAATGCTGGAGGAAATACTGGCGCCCTTCGAGGCAGAAGCTCAGAACGGCTTACTGCAGCTTATAGTGCAGCGCCCATTGCCCCAAGTATATGTCAAAGCAGACAGCAAAAGAATATCGCAGGTTATAGACAATATCATTGAAAACTCCAGGCGGTATATACCAAACAATGGACAAATCGTAGTAGGTGCTAAGATTTCAGGACCCTTCCTCGAAGTCTTCATTAAAGATAACGGTGAGGGTGTTGCCCCAGAAGACCTCCCCCATATATTCGAAAGCTTTTACCGTGGAGAGAAATCCCGCTCGCAAAATTATGGGGGTATAGGGTTGGGCCTAGCAATATGCAAGCACATAATCGAGGAACACGGCGGCAGGATATGGGCAGAGAGCATCAAAGGGCAGGGCACCACTCTATATTTCACCCTACCAATAGTCAACGAATAGTATAACGAGATGGAAGCCAATTGTACTGAGGATTTTCCCCTGCCTTGAGTCCCACCAAACCACGAGGCTAAAATTTCGTCTTTTTCGTGATTCAACACCACCTGGGTTGAGGCATGACACTGTGGAAAAAACTTTTCCGGCTCAAATATGCGCTCTTCTAACAAAACTTTATACCGCATCCCTTTACGCACTTTTATCATCCGGACAACTTCAAATCCTCTCTCTCCACTCCAAAATTTTATATGCCTCGTCTTCACTATCACAATGTCCTGACACATAAACGCCTTCAGGTGAAATCCTCTCAAAAAGCCACTGTATTTTATCAAGGGTAATTGAATCACTGTTTAAAACCAACAATTTACCCTTCTTCTGGATTCTCTCGTACAATTTAAGCCATGCCTCGGAAATCACATCTGGATTGCCGGCACCGGGAACCCACTGTATACCGTCTATCTCATCTATGTCCAACAACATATCAACATGGGGAATCTCTCCCGGGCCATCCAAATGGTATATGGTATGGTCAAGCCGACAAGCCTGTTCTTTCAAATAGGGAGCCACAAACCTTTCAAACATCTTGGGGGATATCATTGCTGAAAAATCGCACTGTATTGGATACCACCTCCTGGGGCACCACAACCCCATCCAGGCAGAAGTCCCTTCCATATACTGTGATAATATGCCATCAATTTCATCATATACATAATGCCACAGTTCCAAAATTTTATCCATGGCCATCAAAACCAGTTCAGGTCGCTCTATGAGGTCCATCAAAAGGTTTTCCGTCCCTCTTAAAGATGCCAAGACATCGGCCACTCCCCCTATATCGGTCATCCCCGGCACAAACTTTCCCTGACTTTTCTCTCCTATCAAATATGCAAGTTTTTTAGTATAAGCCCACCATTCATTATTCTCATCTAGAGAGTCAAGCAATTTTTCTATATCATCCCATTCCATGGGATGCTCAAACCATGCGGTATCACCCGTAAATTTCAAAAAGCCGGTGATATAAGCCGCCAACACTCCTGGGCCAAGGTTAATCCACAGATTGGGATATGCCCCTCCCAAGTACAAAATGTCCTGCGCTCTTTCTTCAAAGTTATCTACAGCTTTTTCAGGATCATCCTTTTCCCTCAATAGGTCCCAACCATCCCATTCATATGTCTTACCCTTATATTTTTCTTTAGACACAGTGATGCTCAAAAGTGGCTTTTTAGTCTCTTTATTCCACCATTTTTCATATTCCCATTTTATTAGCTCCCAGTCATTTTTGTATAACAAGTGACACCCCCCTTTCAAGAAAAGATTATACATACAGCAATTCGTTCTTACAAATCAGTAACCTCCTATCCATACTTTTTCGGTCGGACCATAGTACTTTCACCTCACAATCCTCTGAAAAATTTTAACACTCAATATTTTACCTTTCCATATATAAAAGCATATATGAACTCTTCCCCCCATCAAAAAGCTGTCCCATCTTCACTATCATAGCTATAAAATAGAAACTCCGCTCTAATCTTCGCCCAGCTTGATGGCCTGGTGTATTTTTATCCTAGATATTATGAATCCTAAAATAGACAGCCCTACTGTTAACATCATCAATATGACAGTATAAATCCTTACATAATCTTCCCGAGTGGCAACCACCCTAAAAGGCGGGACCTGCTCAGCTGCACTGTACACCATCTGAAGCAGCGGCACAAATAGATCGCTTGCAATGCCACCGATAATTATGCCAACCAGTATTGCCGTCCCAGATATCAACACCTGCTCACATACCAGCATCCCGATTATTTTCCTGACCGACAACCCCATAGCCCTGAATATTCCAAACTGAAGCACTCTCTGCTTTATCGATAAAATCCAGTAAATGAGAAAACCGATTGTGCTTACAGCCATAGTCACTATGAATCCCAGCGTCAGGGTGCCGTTGGTGCCCTGCAGCATCGGATCGTTTTTCTTTATTATGATTTTCTGGCTGCTATCATCTAATCTTTCTATTTGAAGCTTCTTGTTTTCAATATCCTTATATATCTGTTCGCTGGTAGCCCCCGGTGCTTTCTTAAGCCACACTTCATAAGGTTCCAGCGCCATATGGGCCTGTATATAAGGAAGATTTGCCACCACAAGATAAGGTGACTTAGTTTGAATGGGGCCTGTTACATTGGGGTTGAACGTTGGCCAATAATCCACGAACTCATATACCACTACCTCAAGATATCCCTGATCTCCCCAAGTAATCCATAACGAATCGCCTTTCTGCACTTCAAAGTCCTTCTTAAAAGACGTTGATACCAATGCTGCCTGGGGATGGCGCGACATCAAATTAAGATAGTGATACCAGTGGGGAGTTAACAAATCGTGGCGGAACCAAGCCACCTTGCCAAATTCGTTGGGGATTATACCCATGAGATAGACCCTGTTCACGTTCTGCCGTGTAGCAGTCTGTACCGTTACTCCCTCTTTTCTAAACACCTTGGTTGCCAATTCCACTCCCGATAGTTCAGTGTAGGGCAGAAAAGGAGGCTCTATGTATTGCACAGGCTCTTTATTCGACCCTGAAAGCTGTGACATTCCCATCATGTCAGCTGGATCCACTGGCATTACATCTGGCTTATTGTCTTCCCAATGGGCTTGAATCACTATATCAGCGCCTATATTGTACCTTATCTTCTCCTCGATGTTGTTATTGAGCGTTCGCGCTGCGTTGGCACTAAAAATGCCCAACGATAAAGTTAAAACTATAAACAGCATCAAAAACCTGTCCTGGCCGCTCGACCTTCCCACTTGTATAAAAGCGGCATACAACACGGGAGACCAAACTTTCCTCCCCAGCCAGAAGAGCAGCCTAATCATATACGGAAAAATTCTCAGAAAAACTAATCCTGCACCCAATACAAACAAAGTCGAAATGATAAACAACAGTGGATCTATAGCCAGGTCAGTACCGCTGACACCGCTTACCATTAAAGCCTGCTGCCGCATTTGATAGCTATAAAGTCCATAACCCGCAACGCCCAAGAGCACTACATCTAAAAAATACTTTTTCCACAGCATAAATACCGCCGTACGCGCCTTCCTTTGCTTGTACTGTACAATTGTGGTTCGCGAAGACAGAGAAGCTGGTATGAGCATGGTAACCATGAATACCAAAACCGTCCACAGAGAATAAATATATGCAGTTAAATTTAGGTGAACAGGAAGGGCTGTTCTCTGCACGAATTCCAAGAAACCATTGGATGCACCCAATAAAGAACACAACAGTAGTCCCAGAGGTGGTCCAATGGCAATAGCTATAGCGCTCAAAATTATGGATTCCAGCAAATATATCAAGAAGATCTGTATGCTGCTTGCGCCTCTGCTCTTTAAAACCGCAATTTCATTCTTTTCATGCTCAACGATAAGCTGAGATACCATGAAGACGTAAAAGATGAGCATAAGCATTATGGGAACCTGGATAACCCACAGCGTGGTCTTAAGCTGTTTCTCTCGCTCATAATACTGCTCCAAGATAGAAACAGCCGGCATCTTAAAGTCTATCCTCTTCTCGGTAAACCATCGGCTGTGCGATTTATATGCATCCACAATGGATGCGATGTTATCCAAGCTTATCTTGTAATAGTCAAAAGCATAATACCATTGACCTTTTGTCAGAAGAGGAACTTCCGCCTCTATAAATTCCTTATAGAACAGCGAATAGTCTATCAGAAAGCTCTCCCTAAATGCCCAAAGGCCTTGAAACCAATACGGATCAACCTGCTCCCTTATGGTAAACACGCCAACAACCTTTATTCTAAACGGTTCAGATTCAGGATTGATAAAATCGCTCACAACATAAACCTCATCCAAACGGAGATCCAAATTCTTCATTGCCTCTTCGGTCACAATGGCCTCAATAATACCATTCTCCTTTTGAGTGGAAAACAAGCGCCCATGAACAATCTTTATATGGTCCTGCAGCCCTGACATGGCTTCTATCTTGACAAACCGCTTTTTAGGCTCCTCTTCCCTCTGAACCTCAGGCAATGCGGTCATATAATCGATCACAAGGTCCTCTGCCTCGGCCAGAACCGGGAGCCCCATATCCCTGACCAAATCCTGCGTAACCTTTCTGTCAATCATATGATAGGCCTTTATACGATTACCGGCATCATAATGCGAATATATGCTGGCTTGTACAAGGCACTGTCCAGGGAAAACCCCAGTTGATATCTGATATTGTTCCAGGTCTTTTGTAAGCATCCGTTGAAGCACGCCATTGGTATAAATGGGTATGCTGCTGAGCATGGCAACTGCCAATACAGCACCCGTAAGCAGGCATACTACCATCCATTTGTTATTGAGCATCTTTCTGAGTACCATCAATATCAAGGCTTAGACCCCCTTCAATCCACAATTACCTTTTCACCCTCTTCAAGGCCTTTGATGATCTCCACTTCAGTAGGAGTCTCCAGCCCTACTTCAACATCGCGTTCCTTCTTGAGCCCATTTTCCAGCACCAATACATACTTACGGCCCATATAATTTCTTACCAGATTTCTCGGAAGGACTATAACATTCTCACGCTTATCCAGAGTAAGGGTAAATTGAGCTGTATCACCCATAGTGACATCTTCAGGCAAGTTGGGCACATCTATTCTAACAACATTTTTAAGGCTTTCATCGGCATTGACGGGTACCGTCGCAGGAGTCATCACCACTTGTCCCTCATACACATTATCGCGTATTTTCACTTCTACCTTCATTCCTACCTGGAAATCCGAAAGATTACTACCTGAATACTGGAGCTGAAGCTTGGTAGGATCGGCTATCTTAACAAGGGTGGAATATGCATCTATATAATCCCCCTGTCCCAGCCGGTTATCCACATAGACCACCGTCCCATCCATAGTAGACCTTAACTTTGCTTCTTCCAACTGACGCTGCAGATTTTTTAGCTGTAACCTCGCCAGTTCAACGTCACAGGCAGCTATTTCAAGAGAATACTTATCTCCACCCGACTCCTTTATTTGGTTATATCTCAGCTGCGCCTTACGGAGTACTAACTTTTGCTGCTCAATCTCGTACTCCAGCCCGGCAGTATCAAGCTCTGCCAGTAAATCACCCTTTTTGACCTTATCCCCTATCTTAACATGAATTGCCTTTATGCGACCTCCTCGTGCCTTGAAAAACATATTACCTTGCTCAACTGAAACAAAAGTACCCGAACCTGTAATCTTCTTCTCTATAGTTCCCCTCTTTACTTCCATAACGTCATAAGTAATTTCAGGGGGTTCAATTAACGGCGGCGCCAACACCGGCTCTTCTTTAGGGAACAAATAACACCCTGAAAGGAATACGCCCAGAAATGCTGCCAATAAAAAAGTTACAACCCATTTAAATCTCTTGGTATAGCAACAATCCATAATACAACCCTCCAATGCTCATTATAAATCAAAAAGATTTAATTTCACCAACCCCTGGGAAGCTTTGATACAATGAGTACTATAACGACTGATAGGATGAATATAAATGTCAATGATGGAGGTGAAATGCTGTGTGTGATAAGACTAAATCCTTAATGACAATTGTCATAATAATGGTGGCGATCATTTCACTGATACACAATGGCTATTCTTTTTTAGGGGAAAATTTTTATCGCTACGCAGACGCATTTTTACAGATACCCCCCATAAATGAACCGCATTACGGATATATACAGCCCCACGTAGTCGACGGCTTTACCGAGAGACCCATAGAAGGCGCAGCCGTGGTCATCCCTGAGCTAGGGAAAAAGTTTAAGACCAACGCTCAAGGTCTAACACCTGCCATCCGAGTCCCCATAATAGAAGACACACATTATAAAAACATACTCCCTAAAACCTGGGGCGAAATCACTCTCATCGTTTACAAAGAGGGGTATATCGACTACGTTTTGTTCCATACCCATGTATGGGAAAACCAATCCCGTAAAGGGCCTAAAATTCTCCTTTTCCCACAATCAAGGGAAGAAGTATCTGACCCCATGGCCATAATAGAAAGCCCTCACAGGCTTTGGGTAAAACAGCTTGTGGAAAAATTTAAACATTAACCTTGAGGTACAACTTTAAACTCCAAATCCGGCAAACGCCTCTCCATCTCCTGTATTATGTTCCTATCGTCATTGTCCCTGTAACCAGGCGATTCACCCATGACCACAATAGAAACATTATTCCTTTTTGCAAAATCCACCAGCGTATCCACCACGTGGTTAGAGCGAAGCACCGTCATCTCGGCACCCGCCTCTTTAGAGACCTGAAACAGGTAGTCCAATGCCTCCCCCTCATCAGGATTGCCCAAAAAATTTTCTCCATTTTTTGCTACATGAACCACATACAGTTTAGCACCGGCATGACTTTTTACCATCTGTTTACCCATTTTAATCAAGCGTTCGCAGGCTTTCTGCCGTGTCACACAAATCATAATATTACGCTCATTAGCCATCTGACAACCCCTTTTCCCCAAGCAATAACTTTGAAATTTATGCCATAGCTTGAGGGAACTGACAGTTTTACCAAGGCCAACTTAAAATCTAATCAAAAGCCCTCGCCCATCACCTCTCTAACATCAGTAACCAAAACGAAAGCTAAAGGATCCACCTCGTTTACGATGGCCTTTAGCTGTACTACCTGTGCCCTATTCACTACGCACAAGATCACATTTTTCCTTTGCATGGTATACGCCCCTCTGCCTTCTAGAAAAGTGACACCTCTGTCAACATCTGTCATAATCCTGTGGCTTATTTCATTGGCATGGTCAGAAATTATGATAAAAGCCTTGGCTGAGTTCAGCCCTTCCAATACCAGGTCTATCACCCGGGCACTCAAATATAAAGACACTAATGCATAAAGTGCTTGGCTTGGTCCAAATACAATAGCTGCTGTCAACACCACCAAAAAGTCAACTACAAAAAGTATCCACCCTACTCCTAGTATAGGAAAAAATTTGTGCATTATCTTCGCAAACAGGTCAGTCCCACCCGTAGTTGCATTACCCTGGAAGACAAGCCCTAAACCAATGCCCATCAATACCCCACCATAAATGGAAGCAAGTATAGAGTCATGCGTAAGCGATGGGACCTTAACGAAATCAATAAATGCCGATAGTAATACCGTTGCCAAAAACGTCTTAAATCCAAAATCTTTACCAAGCTCTTTAATGGCTATTATAAACATGGGAACATTGAGAACCAACATAGTAACGCCTACCGGTATTCCAAAGAGGTAGTACACTACCGTACCTATACCGCTCAATCCCCCCGGAGCAATCTTGTGAGGTATTAAAAAAAAGTTAAATGCCAGAGCAGTTAGAAACGTGCCCACCACAATAAGTACATAATCTTTTATGAGTAAATACAGCTTCTTCATGCCGTACTCCTTTTTAACCCTTTTGTCTGAAAGTAATAGTCTATTACCCCATCCCTTAACCACAACTCTTCACACAAAAAACATTACCTCATCCCCAACAACACCCTTAATCTTATCCCCAAAAAATTTAAATGCCATCCTCTCCCACCCTAAAGATCGATAAGCCCCAGGCTTATCTGAAGTGCCTCATTTACTTTTTCCATAACCTCAGGGGATAGCGTACATATCTTCTCCCTCAACCTCTTTTTATCTATTGTCCTTATTTGTTCGAGCAATATGACCGAATCTTTAGGCAATCCATACTCAGATGCACTGAGCTCCACATGAGTGGGAAGCTTTGCCTTGTTGATTTGCGAAGTGATGGCCGCCACAATGACGGTAGGGCTATACTTGTTCCCTATATCGTTCTGTACTATAAGCACCGGCCTCACTCCACCCTGTTCCGAGCCCACTACCGGGCTGAGGTCCGCATAATAAATTTCTCCTCTTCTCACTATCATAATTAATCATTCACTCTCCGATAAAAGGGCTTCATAAGCCGCTAAAGCCTCATTACTGGATTCAAATCCTACCTTGCTCAACTCTGCATTTAACTTTGCCATCTCCTCATAGCCCTTTTTCATCTTTTCCCTTATTTCCATCTTATGCCTCTCCCTAAGGTAAAGTTTCATGGCCTCTCGAATAAACTCACTCCTGTTTCGCTTCTCAATTGCAACAATCTCATCAACTTCCCTCAAAAGGCTATCAGGTAAGCTCACCAAAATTTTCCTTAATTCAGCCACAGTGGGCACCTCCTATAAGTTATGTACTCAAGATTCCCACTCCAACTGCTCCCCGTCAAAAAATGGAACTTCCCCCTCACACAAAATTATCCCCTGCTTTCCCCACACACCACCTATTATACCTATTTGGGAAAACAGGAAGATTCACAGGCACCTTTATCGAATATTGACACACACTTCGACTATATTCAGTATTATATACCATGTGACCAACTTTTACAATGCTTCCCCAACAAATTGTACATATTCTTAAGCGCCAGCGGCACGGTCTCTAGTATATCCCCCGCTATCATTCCCGCCTGGCCGTGAACCTCAGCCGCCAAACCACCAGCATAGCCATGGACAAATGCACCTAAAACCGCCGCATCAAAAGGCTCATACCCCTGAGCAATAAATCCGGCAATGATACCGGTTAAAACATCCCCACTTCCTGCCGTGGCCATACCTGAATTTCCAGTGGTGTTTAAATATATCTGGCCATCAGGATGACATACTACGGTAGTTGCACCCTTTAACAATACCACCACACCTGTCTGTTGCGAAAATTTCTGCGCCACCTCAACTGGAGACTGCACAATTTGAGCAACAGTAAGCCCCGTCAATCTAGCCATCTCCCCTGGATGGGGCGTAATTACCACAGGTCCTGAATGCTTCTTTAGCAGATTAATATCCCGGGATATATGATTCAATCCATCCGCATCTAATACTATGGATATATGGGTCCTACCCAAAATATTCCTTAAAACTTCAAAGACTGCACCGCTTTTCCCAAGCCCCGGCCCTATGGCTAACACATCCGCATCCCTCACCAAGTCCAGTATATCACCCAAAGCCTCCTCCTGCAGGCAACCCGTCCCGTTATCCGGCAGCGGTTTAGTCATAACCTCAGTCAGCTTGTTCTCCAAAATATCGTTCAGGCTTGCCGGAATGCCCAGCGTTACCAACCCTGCACCACTGCGCAGCGCAGCCATGGCACAAAGGCAGGCAGCCCCCGTCATGCCGGTAGAACCCGCTACCACAGCCACCCTGCCAAAAGTACCTTTGTGGCCCTCAGCAGGCCGCTCTTTAAGCATCCCAGCGGCTTCATTGACATCCAAGGTAAAAGCTTGTACTCCGATGGATTGAGCGCTATCAAGCGGCAATCCTATGGGTACCACATGTAATTCCCCTGTATACCTACGGCCCGGATACAGCAGGTGTCCCCTTTTAGGATATCCAAATGTCACGGTATGTGAAGCCCTTATAGCAATACCCATGACATGACCGTCTGCGCCATTGATGCCCGAAGGTATATCTATCGCCACAACCGGAACCGCCACACGGTTGACAAGTTCTATTACCTGTGCAAATATCCCTTCCACAGGCCTGGAAAGCCCCGTGCCAAATATGGCATCTATCACAAGCGTTGCACTTTTCAAGCTTTGCTCAAGCCTTAATATATCGTCTTCATCCTGGACAAGCGACAGGGAAAGCCCTAGTTTCTTGACAACATCCAGGTTGACCTTCGCATCTCCCAATACAACATCCTCCCGCGCCAACAAAAAAAACTCTACATCTATACCCCTCAAAAACAGATGGCGTGCAACGGCGAGGCCGTCACCACCGTTATTGCCTGCCCCCACCAACACTACAACCCTGTCCCGGTCTTTTAAGCGATAAACCCTATCTACCACCTCTACCACTTTAAGAGCGGCATTTTCCATGAGCACAATTCCCGGAATGCCAAACTGCTCAATAGCCCTTTGGTCTATCTTCCTCATCTCAAACGGAGTTACAACAAACATATGCCTCATCCTCACCTTCAATAATAGCCTGAGCAACCGCCAACCCTCTTATATGGGATATGGAAACCCACACCTTTTTACCACCTATACAGGATAGCCGATATGCTGCCCTGTCATAGAGATTTACATACGGTTTTCCATTGGGACAGTGGAGTATCTCTATATTCTTCCAGCCCACATCGAACCCCGTGCCTAAGGCCTTCATCACCGCTTCTTTGGCCGCAAAATTCCCACTTATTGTCTGAGGATTGTTTCCACACTTCTCAAAGTACTTTTGCTCTTCTTCTGTAAAAACTCTTTGCAAAAAACGTAAACTGCAACATGCTCTTTTTATACGCTTAACCTCGATTATATCAATGCCAACCCCAACAATCACCGCACTTCTTCCTTCCAAAAATTACATCGACTCATCAAAGCTACGCATAAAACTAGCATCTTCATACCCCAAACAATATTTTAACATATTATCCAATCCGGTACAATCAAGCTTTTCCATAGTCAAGAAAACACCGCCTGGTGGCATGCAGCTTTTCTACCTGTAAACAGAAAGCCTCTATCCTGGATTCTATAAGTTGTGGGAAGGGGTTACCATCCACTTCTATAGCCAAAAATGGAAGATTCAAGTGCTGCTCTAACACATTTCCTATATATTCTTTATCCTCAGCGCTCTTAAGTTTTTGTTCCTCCAACTTATGAGAAATTAAGGCCTCAGCTATTCTGCCCGGCATACAACCAAAGGGCGCCAGGGCTATAACCCCGTCTGCCTCATCCACAATTTCAGCTACTGTACCTCCAACCGTGAGTATCGCTTCACCCGTAAGCCTATCCGACATAAGCCCATTTGCACATTTAATTAACCTGTCCACATTTACAGTCACGAGCTGATAAAGCTTTGTACCCTTGAACATGGACTTTATTTTTGCCTCTTCCCTCCGCTTTATCAACCCACTCAGCTTCACCCTGAGGCTATCGCTCCATGTGGGTTTATCATGAAGTACAGAATTCTTCACTAGATAATCACAGTAATACAGCCACTCTATCAAGGGCGCAGTCCTGGTAACAATTCCTCTCTCGGCCAGCTTTTCTACTATATATTGACGGGAAAAATCGTCACTCCTTACATATATCTCTCCCAAAAGAGCTACTTTTTTGGCTTGCGATATATCACACACGACATCTATCTTAGAAAGCAACTTTACACAACTGGCTATCTCACTTTTCACATCCTTCCAGGATAGGTGTTCTAAAGCATACAGCAGCCTGTTCTCTACTTCTCTATAAATATCAAGCCCCTGTTGTTTATCTTTTGAGAGAGCAATCACCGCGCTGTATATATCATCCAATATTTCCGCTATCACCTGAGACCGCCATATTCTAAGCTGCATAGGTATGCTAAGTCCACCGTAAGCATTGGCCGACGAAAGCGACAAAAAGGATACATCCTCTATTTGGTGGTCCATTACCCAGTTTCGCATTAGCACGTTGTACTGGCCAAACCTACACGGTCCGCTGGTTTGAGGCATGAAATAGACTGTCAGCTCGTCCTTAGGCCTCGTTTCAAGATAGCGCTTCAAACTTCCCAAAGTAAGTATAAGGGGCAGACACTCCTTACACGAAGCATCGGCTCTGCCCAGCTTGAGCTCCTGCTCAGAAGGTGCAGGCAGTACAGACGCCCTTATACCGCAATATCTTAAGGCAGCCGCACCCAACTTTGATGACCGTTCCCCCATACAAGGTATTACAAGATGCACTTTCGGATGGGTAATAGGATATACATCTCCTTTGGAATCAATCACTTCCAGCATTCCCCTCTTGTATTCTACACGCGAGGGTTTAAACGGCATAGACGAAGTTACATGATAATATCTTTTTACCTGTTTATACCCCTTGATTATATCCAAAAAAGCCTCCACCCGGGTATCTATCCCTGCATCTGCTGTATGAGAATCTATTTCCAACGTGAGAGAAGGCTTTTGACCCATTATACGCCTGAAGTATCCTGTAATAAAGCTATCAGGCCCACAGCTGAAATTGGTTATATACACTCCAAAAAGCGAGGGATGCTTCTCAACATAGCGTGCAGCTTTAATTATCATCTCCCCCGTAGCCCAATACATATTATCCATAGAAAGCTCTTCTTCATAAGGAAGCATAAGGAAAGGAATCACATCATACCCTCTTGATGAAAATTTTTTGGGAATACCCATGTTTACTTTACCAGACAGAGCATTGTAGAGCCTACCAAAAATGACTATCGCCGTAGCCTCAGGACAGTTATCAAGTTGTTCCACGAATTCTTTTCCAATGTTTTTTAGCTTATTTAAATACGAGACCTGCTCGGCAACAGCTGCCCTATAAGCAGTCGCCGATTCTGCCACTGAAAAACCCATATCTACACCAATTTTTATAAACTCATCCATCATGTTGTCATACCCAGCCGCGAAATCAAGCACGGGAGACAATAGCTTAAAATTGTTAAGCTCATCAAAAGCCGCTTTCAAATAGTAAGGTTCAGCCTGCACAATAGGGCACGTCACTTTTGAAGCGACTTCACTTCCAGCAGGTATCTGTCTGACATGAGGGATAAAGATATAGTCAGGCTTAAGCTTTAAAAGAGAAGACATATAGCCATGGGAAAGCTCTGCGGGATAACAAAAGGCAGCACCCTTTCTCTCAAGCCCTTCTGGTTCAACGTCATTTGCTAAAATAACTTGAGCCCCAAGCTCCGTAAAGAAAGTGTAATACAGCGGATACAAGATATTTGTCATAAGCGAAGGCTGTATACCTACAGTAGGCCCATCTTTCTCTTTTTCGCTTTTGCTATAGTTACCAAACGTCAAACGTTCAAACTCAGCAACAAGGTCCTTACCTTGGTTAAGCCGGGATTTGGATATAACATTGCTGTATTTTGTGCATACACCGCCAAACGGGTAATTCTTCCCATCTATTTTTAAGATGTGTACGCTACACTTGCGGTCGCAGTTTTCAGGTTTACCAGAACATGTAAAAGACTTCACATGGGTTACTTCACGGTTAGATAGAACCTCTAGATCAAACTCCTGTTTCTGTATCTCGCCTTTTTCCAGCTTTTGCTTAACGACAAGCGCTACACCAAAGGCTCCCATAAGTCCTGGTTCAGGCGGCACTATTATCTTCTTACCTGTTATAGCCGCCATTGCCAGCGGAACAGCACGATTATAACACACGCCACCCTGCATAAAAACCTTATTGCCAACAGGCCTGTTCCCCTTCACCCTGTTTATATAATTTAAGCATACCGAATATACAAGCCCCGCTACAATATCTTCCCTGGCTACACCTTCCTGTATAGCCGTCTTGATATCACTGCTTATAAATGCAGCACACTGATCGTTAAAATTGGGCGGCTTTGCTCCACGTAACGCTATGTCAGCTATTTCATATACGCTTATGCCCAGTGTTTCCCCTGCAGCTTCTTCCAAAAATGACCCGGTACCGGCTGAACAGGCTTCATTCATGGCATAATCAGCCGGTACACCCTCAACTAGATAAGTGTACTTTGCGTCCTGGCCACCTATTTCAAATATGGTATCAACATCCTTATCAAAATATGCCGCTGCCGTTGCATGGGCTATTATTTCATTTACCACCGCTGAAGCCATGGCATGCAGCCCTGCTATCTGCCTACCGGAACCCGTAACGCCTAAACCTACAACTCTTGCTCCCCTTATTTCTCCTGCAATTTTTTTATAGCACTGCCGCGCTGCACCTACAGGATCACCGTTGGTCCTTAAATACTCGGAAGCCACTATAACGTTATCTTTCGTCCTTATGGCCACCGCCTTAGTAGTGGTGGAACCAACGTCCAGCCCCACAATGCACTCTTCACCCGCTTTTACGCTACCACGCGGCATCTCTTTAAACTCCACCATATCAGAATATTTAATAAGGGGGTCAAAATACGAAAAGGACGTAGCCAGCTCATCTATAAGCCTGCCTTCGCCTTCAGGCACACGGGCTTTATTCAATGCCGCCCACACCGCTGCCCCCAAAGCTTCAAAACAACCAGCTTCATCTGCTACTATTACGTCCGGGAACTCTTCCCTTATATATTCTACCATCAGTTTGTTTTCAGCGCATTTTCCTACCAAAAGTACTTTTGAAGCATCGCATTTCCTTAAAAGCTCTATCACTTTTGATGCCATCATCTTACATAGACCTGATACCACGCGCCCTTTAGGCTCCCCTTTGTTCAAAGCATGGGTACAGTCACTTTTACAAAACACCGAACAGCGTCCCGCTACAGCGTATGGCGGCTGCTGAGCAATCTTTAGAGCTTCTTCGGGAAGCAGGCCCATTCTTTTTATCTGCTGCATAAAGAATTCCCCTGTGCCCGATGCACATTTGTTGCCGGATACAATGCTCACTATATTGCCTTTGGCATTTAGCTTATATGCAATAAACATTTCGCCCCCAGCCGATACAATTGTGTCTACAGCAGGATATTTATTTGACAAATACCTATATGCTATTTCCACGGCCTCGGGCTCTGATATTTTTGGCAACTTTATACGCCGGGCAAATTTTCTACCCGTAACCGCTACATATTCACATTTCAAAGAAGAAAAGACTTTCTCAAAAACCGAATTTGGAGACCCACCATGGGGAATCCAGAGAGCATTAATTACCTCTAAAAATCCCCCTTCTAGTTGGACACTTGCTGTGCTTATGCTGGTTGAACCCAGACAGATACCTGCACTGACCATCTCACTTTTTATCCTCCCCGTCTTAAACATTGCAATATTTAAAAATATTTTAGCACCTTTTCTTAAATAATTCATCTCCTCTCTTTAAATTTACTCGTAGTCAAGGTCTAGTAGGTACCTTCACCTCTAAAGGCCGTATGTTTCTCAAACAGATTTGCTTGAAGTATGTTGTACAGCACGGCTCCAAAATGATACAATTCTATAAAACTCAAATCTTAAGGAGGTTCCTTATGTCAGGCTCAACCATAGGGAAGAACTTTACCGTTACTACATGGGGAGAATCTCACGGTAAAGCCATAGGCGTGGTAGTTGACGGATGTCCGGCTGGCATTCCACTGTCCGAAGAAGACATCCAAAAGGATTTAGACAGACGAAGGCCGGGAAAGTCCCCTTATTCCACCCCCCGGCAGGAAGAGGATAAGGTGACCATCTTGTCAGGGGTCTTTGAAGGCTTTACCACCGGTACACCAATATCGCTCATCATTCCCAATCAAGACCAACGTTCCAAAGACTATTCACAAGTTGCCCATATATACCGTCCTGGCCATGCCGACTATACTTATCATCAAAAATACGGAATATGGGATTACAGAGGAGGTGGCCGCGCATCGGGCAGGGAAACGGCCGCTCGTGTGGCAGCCGGCGCTATTGCAAAAAAAGTTTTGTCCCAACTCGGAGTCGAAATCCAGGCTTACACGTTGTCTATAGGTCCAGTAAAGATTGACCCACAAAAATTTGACAAACACGAGATATACCGAAACCCTTTTGCCATGCCCGACCGTGAAGCAGCTGAAAAAGCTGCAGAGTATATCCAGAAGCTTAAAGAAAAGGGCGACTCGGCAGGCGGGATTGTGGAATGCATCATACAGGGTCTACCCAGCGGAGTGGGAGAGCCGGTATTCGACAAGCTCGATGCCGCCCTCGCCAAAGCCATAATGTCCATCGGCGCAGTAAAGGGCATCGAGTTTGGCAGGGGATTTGAAGCCGCTTACCTCACCGGCTCGCAGAACAACGACCCTTTAGCTTCCAACCCAGATAAAGGGCTTATCAAGCTCACCAACAATTCGGGTGGCATAACCGGGGGAATAAGCGAGGGATTCCCCATCGTATTTCGGGCAGCCTTTAAACCCACACCCTCCATCAGCATTCCGCAAGATACAGTAACCCACGATATGCAAAACACACGGCTTAAGCTAACAGGTAGGCACGACCCGGTAATAGTCCCACGGGCCGTAGTAGTAGTGGAAGCCATGGCAGCCATTACAGTAGTGGACTTGCTTTTCCAGCGCATACTGTCCAGGATAGACCTCATAAAAAAGGCGTTATCTTAACAACAACTGTGTTTGAATTTTGTCCATGAAATTGGTTTATCACTATATATAGATAATTCACAAATTGTTCATACAATCTTCACACGACATTCACAACTTTAATATAAATTACGGGTACAATATTGATAAGACAAATTTAAAAAGGAGGTGCATAAACTTGAAGAAATGGTGGATTATAGCAATTGCCATAATGCTGGTAGGAGCCATTGCAGTTCCCATTGCTTGGGCTCAAAACGAAAATACACAGACTCCGGCACAAACTCCTTCCAACGCTACAGGAACACAGCTCAGTGAATCCCAGAAAAAGGAACTAGCAGCTCTCTACTCAAAAATTGCCGAGCTTAAAAAACAAATCGTGGATAAATATCTAGAGTTTGGAGTAATCGACCAGAAACGGGCTGAATCCATGAAGCAGAGAATAGACCAGATGGAGAAGTTCCGTGCCGAACAAGGATACCTGCCAGGATTTGGCCGTGGCAAATTCAACGGCGGATTCGGGCGGAGAAGAGGTATGGGTTTCGGTGGGCAGTGCCCATTTATCCAGCAAAACCCGTCGCAACCTACACAAACTTCTCAGTAAAAATACTTTAAAATTAAAGGGGGCTTTCAAGCCCCCTCCTTTATTTGCTGGATAATGAGGTCAGCCAGCTCATCGGCAGCATACGGCCTGCCTACCTCATGCATCATCTCGATCATATACTTTCTTCTGCTTTCATTGTGAAATAGATGATAGACCGCTTCGTCTGCCGGGAAAGTCTCGCTGGTCTTAATTGCCAGCCCATTATTAAGCAAAAACTCGGCATTCCTATCCTCTTGCCCTGGGATAGGGTTTATAAGGATCATTGGTATACATTTAGCAAGGCTCTCAGACACCGTAAGCCCACCAGGCTTGGTCAATATGCAATCAGAGGCATCCATCATGACATCCACGTTATCCACAAACCCATAATTATAAATCTTCTTCTTTATATTCATTGAATCAATCTTTTTCTTCAATGAAGCATTATTGCCGCACACTGAAATTATCTGAAAATCCATGTCCATGTTGTCCAGCCTGCGAATAACATCATCCACATTTCCATAACCCATACTCCCGCTCATGACCAATATTGTAGTCTTATTCTCAATTCCCAGTATCTCTCTTGCCTCCGCTTTGTCCAATTTATTGGCAAACTTCATAAAAATGGGAATCCCAATGGGCCAGACCTTTTCAAGAGGAATACCCTTCCTCTGGACCTGCAAGTTTAGCAGGCTGCTGGCAGTAACGTAATAATCCAAATTAGTATCCTCCCAAAAAGGGTGAATAGTGAAATCGGTTATGATACCCACGCTCTTGCATGACAATCCCTTTTCTCTAAGATAGCTTATAACCTGCGCAGGAAAAATGTGCGTGCAAACAATTACATCAGGTTGATATTCATTGAGAAACACCGTCAATTTCTTGGACAAAAGCGAGCTTATTATCTTGCCTATGTAAAGCTTCTCGTTGGATTTCTCCAGCCTTTCACCAAGCCGGTACAACTTCCCATAAACAGCGGGGGTAAATTTTGTAGAGATGAGATAAGCCTTGGCAACCGATTCGCTCAATATGGGATTTATATACTCAAATATATCTAATAACACGCAATCGACACCTTTAGCCTTCAAACTCTCTATAGCAGCCTTGGCGGTTTGATTATGGCCATGGCCCGCAGATACCGACAAAAACAAAACCTTCACAGCCTTCACCTTCCTTCTTTAGCACTCAGCAGTTAAATCCATGATACGCTCAAATCAAAATTTTATGAACCACCACTTACATTTGGCAATATCAAATATAATTCGTCATATTTAATCTTAACTATATTCTATCATGTTTTTTGATAGATGTATCCCTATACTTTTGCAAAATTTACATCAACCTGGTAATAGCCTTCCCTGATGATAGCCCTGTAAAAAATTTTAAGGCATAAAATTAGGGGCCTATTCCTTTGTTACAAGAAATCAGCCCCCATCAAGCTTATACACAAATAAATTAACGGATATTAAAAGCGGATAGCTTACTCTTCTATAAACAAATACCTTTACTTCTTGCCGTACAGCGGTCCAAAGGCAGCGCATGCCCTATAATCTGCAGCCTCCAAGTCGCTTGTGCCAAAGGCGTTCCATACGCTAGGCCTAAATATCCTGTCTTCAGAAACGTTGTGCATGCACACAGGAATCCTCAGCATAGATGCCAGAGTTATAAGCTCTGCTCCAATATGGCCATAACACACAGCCGCATGGTTAGCACCCCAGCTGTTCATGACGGTATATACATCCTTAAAGGCACCCTTACCTGTCAATATGGGAACAAACCAGGTGGTAGGCCATGTGGGATCGGTACGCCTATCGAGTATATCATGTACATCCTCAGGTAGCTCCACCGTATATCCCTCGGCTAGCTGGAGTACAGGACCTAACCCTTTTATGATGTTTACCCTAAACATGGTCACCGGCATCCCGCCTCTGGTGGTAAAATCTGTTGAGAAACCGCCACCTCGGAAGTAGCCCAGGTTGGCATACCTGAACTGTGTTGCGTCAAGGCATCGGGCAACTTCCTCAGGCGTTACTTCCCAGAAGGGCTTGATGACCGGCTTGCCGTCTTTTGTCTGTTGACCTGTACCGTCCAATGCCGCTGACCCGGAATTGATGAGATGAATAACGCCATTGGCTGCCAGCCCGGTTAATTCCTTACCGGTTACCCGCTTCACGGCCTCGGGGCTCCAATAAGTCCTCACATCGGCAAAAATCTGAGCTGTGCCGGTGAGCAAATGCCCAAACAGCATGGCAACACCGTTCAGCGAGTCGTTCTCGGTTGCAAGGATATAAGGCTGCCTTATGCCATTCCAGTCAAACGAGGAATTGAGTATGGTCTCCATAAAATCGCCGTTGGGGAAGTGGTCGGTCCACTGCCTTTGCCCCTGGAACCCCGCCACAATGGCATTGTGCCCTAAGGCTTCCTCCTCAAACCCCATCTCAGCCAATTTTGGATTGCCCACCATAAGGTCACGGGCAATCATGGTCATCTTTATGACCATCTCCCAGTCCTTATCCTTTTTCTCCCTGGGAACCTGTATCTCTGGCGGGTTGTTGTCAGGGCCTTCTTTGCAGTTTGCCTTCACCCAGCGCAAGGCCCGCTCAAACTCCTCTTTGTCGTAAATCCCTTCCTCAATACGCCTTATAAACTCGCTCATATCCACATATTCCACGCGCATTCCCAGATAACTCTCAAAGAAATCGGGATCAACCATTGAGCCAGCGATACCCATCGATACCCCGCCCATAGAGAGATATGATTTGCCCCTCATGTTTGCCACAGCCAAAGCAGCTTTGGTAAACCGAAGGAGCTTTTCCTTCACATCATCGGGAATGGTAGTATCGCCGGCATCCTGCACATCCCTGCCGTATATGCCAAAGGCGGGCAGACCTTTCTGGTTGTGAGCCGCCAGCACTGCTGCAAGGTACACAGCCCCCGGACGTTCGGTCCCGTTAAAGCCCCATATGGCTTTGGGAATAAAAGGATCCATGTCCATGGTCTCGGAGCCATAGCACCAGCATGGCGTCACGGTAATCGACACGCCCACCCCTTCACGGGCAAACTTCTCAGCCGCCTGTGCCGCTTCGGCCACCCCACCAATACAGGTGTCGGCAATCACGCACTCTACCGGCATGCCATTGTAATGCCTCACGTTTTCCTCAAGAAACTTGGCTACCGCCTTGGCCATGTTCATTGTCTGTTCCTCAAGAGATTCCCTGACACCCCGCCGCCTTCCATCGATGGTAGGCCGTATCCCTATTTTGGGCATACCTCCTTTAAACCTGTTGTGCGGCGGAATCAATTTGATTCCCTCAACATTGGCCATAAAATCTCCTCCTCTTTTATGTATTTTAAATTTTTGATTTCAGTGTAAAAAAACCTATTTTGCTACTCAAAACGGAATTCACAATTTAAGGATGGAGTGGTTTCGCCAATCCAATCGCTTCTGAGCATGTATATTTTTCCCAACAGCATTATATCAACTTTCACAGGCATAAACGGCATCTCATCATTTTACGCCTTATTCAAACACCACCATCTCGTGTCCTTCAACTTTCGGCACCACCACTTTTACATATCCATCTGTATACTCAAAATCCAGCTGTGTGCCTTTAGGTGCACAGTACACCCTTTCAGGCTTTGAAGGAAGCTTTACCTTCACCTCTACGTTACACAGAGGAATGACGTCTTCTATAATGTCTATTTCCTCGCACCGTCTTTGAGGAATATAATGGAGGATGTGGAGAACATACCGGTTATAGGGCTCCTGGTAATTCAATAGCATATGCGCCGTGGTAGGAGCATTGGTTTCAACCAGCTTATCAGGCAAAAGCAGCCTCAAAGCGTTTACCACCAGCTGCTTATAAACCCTTGCTCCGTGCTTGTGATACATTGAAAAGATAGGGTGTGCAAAATAGATGACGGAACCTTTCTGCGTAACCGCCGGATACCCACTTTCCTTTTCAGGTGGCGTCTGACGATGGGAACAAAAATGTTTGTAACTTCTGTTGAAATAAGGATTCCAGATTGAGGCCAACACTTTGGTCCCTTCCTGAGGCTTTACCCATAAGCCCCTGTCATACATGACATACTCTGTATTAAACAGGCCCTGATTTATGGCCTCACCTGCCACCACATAGTCGGGCGAGTATTCGGCATCGCCTACCAGCTCAACTCCCATACCAGACAGCACAAATTGTTGTTGACCTCTTGCCATCCCGGATTTATATGAGAGCAGCAGCTTACCACCGTTTGCAACGTAACTTTCCAGTTTATCTTTTAGGGCCTCATCCAGAGTGATTACATCAGGAAGAATGATGACTCTGTAACGGCTGAAATCCATCTGCTCATCGATTACGTCAAACTGATAATGCGACTCCTCCAACATTTTGTAAGCGCCTCTCAAGGATGGATGAAGCCTCACACCAGATTCTTCCTCAATCGCTTCAGGCGTGAACACCCCTATCTCGGTCACCGCAGTGACATCATCGCACCATGGTTCCTTCTCTTTAACCTGGTTATACACGCTACCAATAAGCTTGTATGTGGCTTTATTTATAGCCCCGCTGGGATGAAGCTGATCGCCTATGGAACACTTAGCCCCATGAGCCAGAGCCGTAAAGCATTCGTATTCCAGGGCTGCCTGATTCTTAAACCCACCGAAATCGGCCCACGACTTATGGAACCTGCCGGTCATCCCCAGATATTCGTATCCCAAATTCCTGGCATACCTCACAGTGATGGGAAAATGCTCGTATCCCCACCCACCACTAGGAAGGGATTCCAACTCCAAATGGGTATATGTATCCAACGTACCCCTAATCGAGGGACCAATGTGTCCCGCATTGTAGAAAATGGTACAGTCTTTATTGTATCTGCGCACAGTGGCCGTCATCCTTCTCTTGAAAGCATCCAGGACCTGTTTGGCAAACTTTTTGCGATCCTCCGGGTCTTCAGGGTTTAATCCCGCTCGTTCCATCCCTTCCATGCAATAGCTGCAGCAACAAGGATGTTGTATTATTATATCAAAGAACAAGCCATCCACCTCATCCCCGAACTTTTCCAAAACTTCAATGGTCTGTTCCTCCACATAGTCGATGTACGGAGTATTAAAGCATAAATGCTTCCATCCCGCCTCTAAAGGTCCTGCACCATAAGGCCTGCCATCCGGCATCCTCTCTAGCCACTCTGGATGCCGCTTTGCCATGTATTCATCCCAGCCCACGGTTATATAAATGGGCACGCGAATGCCCACTGCATGGCACGCTTCTATTTGCTCACGCAAGAGGTCTCTTTTAAGCCCCGGATGCCGCGCAGGGAATTTAGTGTCATAGTAAATCATGCCGTGGTGGCATCTGGCAAAGCAGGTAATGGAGTCAACCCCGGCTTCTTTTAAAGTGTTAGCAAACTCCTGAGGGTCAAAAGCATTCCCCACCTCCACAATCTTCTCAGAAGTGTGAAAATCCAGATGGACCTGTCTGAACCGTAATTTACCCATGTTATCTCCCTTTCCATTAAATTTGTTTTTAGTTTTTTCAAAAAACAAGTAGTCAAAAATACAATCCATTCTTTCTAACAGATTAACCTCAAAATTGAAACGGTTCAAATTGAAGGTAAACAATTAAAAAACATATTTAGAGGAACATAGCTACTATTTATTTAGGTATTAAAGTTTATCTTAACTGCTAAAGTTAAGAAATGACTCTTACCGAATCCCTCACAATCATCCTGGTATGAAGCCTGTGTACCTCGGGGTAACCCGTATAATCCCCCTTTATCCTCTTCAATATGAGATTGCCAGCTATTTCACCCATTTTGACAACCGGCTGTTCAATTACCGTCAAAGGAGGTTTTATAACATCTGACAACTCGAAATAATCGAAACCTATAAGAGATAGTTCCTGGGGAACCTTAATATTCAGTTCATGAATAGCCATTACAGTTCCCAGCGTCATGTAATAATTGGTCACATACAACGCAGTTGGAATATCAGGCCCTTCAAAAAATTCCTTTGCTGCCAGATAACCTCCCACCGTAGTGAAATTGCCGTACTTGATCCAACGGGATTCAACCGGCAGATTATATGCCTCCAGCGCTTGTTTATACCCCTCAAACCTCTGCTGGCTGACCCATGAACTAGGTGGACCATTGATTATGGCGATTTTGGTATGGTTGGAATGGATAAACCTTTCAACCGCCCTGAATGAAGCCCCAACATTGTCCACCAGCACTTTATCGGTATTAAAACCAGGGATATCTTCATTTACTATTACTATCGGAATCCCGTCCTGAATATACTTATCCATTATACTCAAATGAGCATTGTTGGAAAAAAGTACAAGTCCATCAACCAAACGGTCCCTCAGAAAGTTGAGCTTCTGCTCCAGCTTCTCAGTATCCCCCTCATAATCGCACAATATGATGCTGTAATTCTCCTTTTCCACAGTCCTTTCTATAGCAGTTACGATAGAAGTGCAAAAAATGTTTGTAAAATCGTCAATCACCACTCCGATGGTCATGGAACGGTTGCTTTTGAGGCCTTTAGCAATGATATTCTGTTTAAAGCCCAATTCCTGGATGGCTTTCTCAACCTTTATACGGTTTTCCTCACGAAGCTTATACCCATTGAGGTATCGGGACACCGTACCCAAAGATACCCCTGCTCGCTTTGCCACATCACGAATAGTTACAGCCATCTCTTTCCCCTACATGTCCTACAAAAATTGAACCAGTTCAATTATTATTATAACTTAGCATCGTGTACACGTCAAGATTTGGAAAGAAAAACCCCCGACCAAAATGTCGGGGGATAACGTCACACATTCCTCTACTCTTCAAATTCAACGCATATGCTGGCAATGCTATAGGGTTGAACCTCAAATGACACACGCTCACCATAAACAAAAATGTTAAGGCCGTTGTCTATCTTACACTCGTTTAAGTCCACATAATAAGCCCTCACCGGCTGTTTCCACAAACTGAGCGTGACTTTAGCCGCCTTGCCCTCAGGTTCGTAAGCTCTCACCACAACTCGCCTTACTTTACCCTGGTCCTCAGCCAGCTTAACAGCCGAAATTACCACATCCCCTTCCTCCAGGCTCATAAAACTGCCTAAAGCCGGCAGCAAGCCTTGGTGCACGGAAGAGGAAATAACGCTCAACGGATGATTGAAGTTATATGCCTTCTGGATAAGCTCTTTGCTGCTGGCATTATCCACCAGACAGACGGCAAAGCTGAACTTGTGTACCCCAAACTCGGGGTAAGGATCCGGATCATAAGAGCTGCGTATCAAGGTAATGGACATGGAATCGTCCACACACCTGAACCCGTATTTGGTATCCGTGACGAGCATTACCGATTTCCCGCCCGGCTGCTTCCTCACTCCTAAGGCCCAGCTGTTGGCCGGCACATCCCTGTCCATCCCCTCTCGCTCTATTGTGCCAAATGGAATATCGTACTTATAGCACGAACACTCATATGCGAGAGGCATGTAGAAGCTAAGCTGGGGTACGCTTATACCAGGTTTGCCTACCTCATGCCAGTCGCACTGCACATCATAGCGCAGCATAGGACTGTTATAATCCAGCGAAACAGTTACCTTCAAGCTGGAATCCCTGAAAGAACACTCATATGCAATTGACTGCCTGATATTGCCTGCTCCATACATTACCTTTTTAATCTTCACATCTTGGGTCAAGTCAATCACGTTCATGTGACGCCCTACCACCCACGCTGTCATACCCTTACTTGAGTCTTCTTCAATCAACCTAAAGATGCCAGCAGGTTTCCCTTTTATAAACTCTTCTCCTGTAGATTTATCTACCAACGATACAATTGATGCATCACGGCTACTGAATACAGCTTTTATATGATCGTTTTCGAGAATAAACTGGTCTATACCTTCTATCCGCGGATCCCTGGGGAAGGGGAATGCCGTATCCACTTTCTCATCTTCTGTCAAAATGTAAGTATTGTAGCCGCATGCAGGAACACTTGCCTTAATGAGCACCCTGATATAGTGGTGTCCCCAGTAAGAATTAAAACCCTTATCCAAAATCTGGTGCTCTACCCTATTGCCTTGCACATCCCTAAAAACCATCCTATTTACGTCGCCTAACCAATCCCAAACCACTATCTCGGCGGCTTCTTCTCTCTCTACCGGTGCAGAATTAAATATATGGAATATGCGAGTCTTACCCCTACCCCTCTCGGCTTGGGTCACTCTAAACCATTCTACGCCAAATCCCGCTCCAGCTCCTTCAGATATGCTATCCCTATCCTCCTCTTCACATACTACAAACTTTGACGTATCTATCTGTGCAGCAATGGCTTGCAGAGACAGACTTCTCCTACTACCTGCTATGGCCATGGTGTTCTGGAAAAGCCCCATGGCATACTCCCTGGTATCTATTGTCCCCGAACCCGGAATAATGTCGTGGAATTGGTTGAAAAGAACATTGCGCCATGCGCTTTCAAAAGCCTTGCCATCATATCTGTATCCAGCACAAAAGCTTGAAAACACATTAAACATCTCTGCCTCATTTAGCGCTGCCTCGCTGATACGGTTGGCCATCTTAATCCTGGATTGGCTGGTATAACACCCCGTGAATATGAAATTGCGTTCTCCCTTCACCTCAGGCAGCTCATCAGCAATCCTTTCCACTTGCCTGTAAAACTCTGCAAAGGTGCCAAAGCGAATCTGCGGAAATACCGGCCAACTATTCATATCTATGATCCGCTCCAAGTCCCTACGGGTTGGCCCACCACCGTGATCACCCACACCGTATACCTTCAACATGGTATCTAAATTGTGTTGTGTACAAAACTTGGGTACATATAATGCCATATCTGGACGAATCTCAGCATTGTACCAAAATGGTTCTCTGTATGCTATTATGTACTTACCTGAAGGCGCTACCCATTTATAGAGATAATGCCCTTCATAACCCCTGCAATGGTAATAATATTTAACTCCTCCACTACGCAAAATTTCCGGCACATTCTGATTATGACCAAAGGTATCGGGCTCAAAATCCAGGTTCAAGACTTCAGGGTCAATATCCAGTAACCTTGACAAGTATCTCTTGGTATACAATATATGCCGAGCCATGCTCTCGCCGTTGGGCATATTTTTATCTGCTTCAACCCAAGTGGAAGCTGTAACTTCCCATCGCCCCTCCTTAATCCTACTTTTAACCTCCTCCAGCATCTCGGGCGCGTAATCCTCCAATATTTTATACACAGACGCCTGTGACTGCGAAAAGGTAAAGTCAGGATATTCCTTCATCAGGTTGAGCACGGTTCTGAAGGTATCCAAGGTAACCATCACCGTCTCGTCCCAGCGCCACATCCAGTTCATGTCGATGTGAGCGTGAGCAGCGCAAATTACTTTAAATTTCTTGGCCTCCTGTGAAAGCTCTGCCATCATCTCTTCAGCTTTCTCACAGGTGGACCTTGTGATGGCACCTTCTTTGCTGAAATCCTCGTACACAAAATCAATGACTCTTGCAAGTAGCCCATCAAACTGATGTTCCTTTACCTCTGACAATTTAAGCCCATACTCGATCTGGGATATAATCCTTCTACCCCAATAACCAAGGTTTTTGTTCCTCATTTCGTCTAATCTTTTAAGACATTGTTTCATAATACTCCCCTTCCCTTTAAATATAAAAAAATGCTTATACAACTACACCCAAAAACAAAAACTCCACCTGACTTATTCATCAGGCGGTCTCACAACTGGTGGAGCTAAGGGGATTCGAACCCCTGACCTCAACACTGCCAGTGTTGCGCTCTCCCAACTGAGCTATAGCCCCACGATATTGACTTGTATCAGTCAGCGAGTTATATTATAACCCAATACAGCCGTTTTGTAAAGTAGAAATTTTACTTTCCCAGGCTGCTTGAATCCGACATTCATGCAGCCTGGGAATTTATTTTAACCCTATAGCTTACTGTATCATCTAGAAATACCCTGCTCACTTTCATAGCAGGCTTAATACGCCCTGGCAAAGTACACCATGTGTTTGGCCGGGCGCCCACAATAAACGCAGCTATCGCCTATATGCTCCTGCTCAAAGGGTATACATCGTGTAGTGGCCCCGGTTTCGGCTTTTATATTGTCCTCACATTCCCTTTCGCCACACCACATGGCCTTGACAAAACCTTTCTTTACCTCTATAGCTTCTTTAAACTCATCAAAATTATGTGCCACGTGAGTGAAATTCTCTCGCATTTTCAAGGCCTTGTCGTATATGCCCTTATGCACATCAACCAGCATATCGTTTATAGCCTGTACAACGCCATCCATGGGTACAGATATCTTCTCAAAGCTGTCACGTCGTACCAGCACCACCTGGTTCTTCTCTATGTCCTTAGGCCCTATTTCGAGCCGTATCGGTACGCCTTTGAGTTCCCACTCATTAAATTTCCACCCCGGCGTCTGTGTATCCCTGTCGTCAATTTCTACACGAATGCCGGCATCGGCAATTATCTTGTACATCTCTCTGGCTTTATCAAGGACCCCCTCTTTATGCATGGCAATAGGTATTATTACTACCTGTACAGGGGCAACTTTAGGAGGCAGTACCAAGCCGCGCTCATCCCCGTGCACCATTATTATGGCGCCTATCAGTCGAGTGGATACGCCCCATGAAGTCTGCCATGCGTATTTGAGTTGCCCATCCCTATCCAAATACTGGATATCAAACACCTTGGCAAAGTGCTGACCTAAATTGTGCGAAGTTCCTGCTTGAAGTGCTTTGCCATCTTGCATCATAGCCTCCATGGTATAAGTGCGTAGAGCGCCAGCAAACTTTTCCTTCTCAGACTTACGACCGACGACAACGGGAATAGCCAGCACGTTTTCTGCAAATTCCTTGTAAATGCCCAAAATCTTTAGCGTTTCTTCTTCTGCTTCTTCTTCGGTGGCATGGACGGTATGGCCTTCTTGCCACAGGAACTCAGCAGTTCTCAAAAAAGGCCTGGTCGATTTTTCCCAGCGCACTACATTGCACCACTGGTTGTAAAGGATAGGCAAATCCCTGTAAGACTGGACCCATTTGGCATACATGGCACATATGATAGTCTCTGAAGTAGGCCTTACCACCAAAGGCTCAGCCAGCTCTTCACTCCCACCACGGGTCACCCAGGCCACCTCGGGTGCAAAGCCCTCCACATGCTCAGCTTCTTTCCTAAGCAAGCTCTCGGGTATGAATAGCGGGAAATAAGCGTTTTTATGACCGGTAGCCTTAAACCGCGCATCTAACTCTTTTTGAATGTTCTCCCATATGGCATACCCATACGGTTTGATCACCATGCACCCTTTTACGGGAGCATAATCCACTAGGTCTGCCTTTAAAATCACATCGGTATACCACTGCGAAAAATCTTCCTCCCTGGGAGTTATATGAGTAACAAACTCCTGCTGCTTTTTTTCCATACACCAAGCTCCTTCCTTTCACAAAACGCGCTATATTTAAAACCATTGCCTAAGTTTCTTATTTTGGTATTTTAGCATCAGCAATATATATTTTCAACCATATTTGCCAGATTTTCAGCCAAAAAGACCCACCTTCTGATAAGAGGTATTACAAAAAATATGACACATGCTTCACATATCAATAACTCCGCTCAATAAGTCCCTCCACTAGGTTCTGTAGCGCCGCTTTGGCCGGAATGGATACAAGGCCATCAATAAATGTTCTGGCACGTTTTAAATAGTCTCTGGCTAAATTTTTGCTATATTCAATCCCTCCGCTTGCATGCACCAGCTCAATCACCCGTTCCACATCCTCAGGAACACAATCTTCTTTATCCAAAATTCCTATGACTTCATCCCTATATGACGAGTTAATGGCATATATCAATGGCAGTGTATATACCCCCTGAATAAAATCGCTACCTACGGGCTTACCCATCTTAACGGGATTGCCCGTAAAGTCCAGCAGGTCATCAGTGATCTGAAATGCCATGCCAAAGTTGAATCCAAATTCCCTCAAGCACCGTACAACCTTTGAAGAACATTCGCTTTCTTTTGCTCCGATGTAACAGCTCAGCGCAAACAGCAACGCCGTCTTGCGCCCTATTCTCTTTAAATACTGCCTTATGGTGACATGCTTATCATACCTCGATTGGTACTGGGCGATCTCTCCCTCACATACAGCCTTAACCACCTTGGATAAACCCTGCATATTTTCCACCGTGGTACTGTGTGCAAGCAACAAAAAGGTTTTGGCAAATAAAAAATCACCTGTAAATACAGCCACATCTTTCCCCCACCGTGACTGAATAGTAGGTCTGCCTCTCCGTATTTTTGACTCATCGATTATATCATCGTGAACTAAAGTGGCCATATGAAGTATCTCCACAGCTGCTGCCAATGGAATAAGCCTTTTTTCATCATACTTGCCAAACTTACCTGAAAGCAACACCAAAGCAGGACGAAGCCTTTTCCCCCCCGCTTCCAGCAATTCCTTCAATGCCGATTCCAATATCTTCTGTTTAGACGATAAAACGTTTTTTATATGCTCATCGACCTTTGTAAGGTCATCGCCAACAATATCCAAATAACTTACAGTCAATCCATTGTCCTTATTTTCCATCAACAACCGCTTAACCCCTTTCCCATCTAAACCACTTCTGAGATTCCAGATATTTAATCACATAATTAGATACCAAGCCAATAAAAAATCCGGTACCTAAAGCGGCAATAGTAAGTATTGGTAAATAGGTGAACAATATACCTATTGTTCCAAATACCCATGACGCCACCAGTAACTGCCCTATGTTATGTAAAATAGCGCCTGCCGTGCTAATGCCTATTATGCTGAAATAATTACGCCACCTTATATACAATAACCCCATTGTTAAACAGCTTAAAATCCCGCCTGCCAGGCTGTAAAGCATTGACGTAAAGCTGCCTGCAAGCAATGAACCCAATATCGAACGAACCATCACTACCATTAATGCCTCCTTGAAACCAAAAAAAACCAGAGTAACCAACGTCATGATGTTTGCCAGTCCCAGCTTTATTCCTGGTGCCACAACCGGCATAAAACCCTCAATTAAGTGCAAAACCAAAGCCTGTGAAATGATAAGCGCCAACATGACCATCTTTTTTACTTCATTCATACTTATCTCCTCAAGACGCTATATCGTCTACATCAGGAACTTCTTCCCGTCCAGATATTATCTTAACCACTACCTTATGCGGTAGACACACTATAGCTTGACCCGAAAAACGAATAAAGCCCGATTTAACGCAAATCTGGTCAGGGCAATTGGCTTCCTTTATTCTTACCCCTTCATATGTTATCAATACAACATTATATTGTCCATTGCCGGCATTTACCCGAAATTCTACCGGCTCCATGCCTTTATATACACGACATGAATACACTTCACGTCCATTTACCTCTACCACTACCTTCCTTTCATCATGGGATATCCCCATGGTATACATCCCCGACAAACCAACAGCAATCAATACGACAGCAAACGCATATACTATCAAATCTCCCACCCTTAAAGGCACTCTCATGGTTGAAGTTCATACTCCTTATCCGTCACAGTCAGTTTACCCTTTAAACCCTCTGATGCATATATCTTCTTATCGAATGTGACCGCAAGGGCTTCTATACCTTCCAACTTATCCACCAACTGAAGCCCTTTTTCAGCACCCATGATAAACACAGTTGTGGACAGAGCATCTGCGTCGATGGACTTTGGTGCCACCACCGTTGTAGCCATAAGTCCACTGTTTGCTGGATAACCCGTCGAGGGGTCAAATATATGATGATACCTCTTACCACCTTGTTCAAAATAACGTTCATAATCCCCAGAACTAACAACGCTTCCATCCATTATCTCTATGATGGTGATATGGCTTTGCATATTCTCAGACCTGGGATTACGCACTCCCACTCTCCAGGGCCTACCATCAGGTTTGCCGCCTAAGGCTACTACATTGCCCCCCATGTTTATAAGTGCATGAGTCACCCCCTGTTCTCTCAAAATTCTAGCTACCTCATCAGCAGCATACCCTTTAGCAATCGCTCCCAAATCTATACCCATGCCTTCTTTTTCGAGATAAACCGTCTTTTGGTCCTCATTCAAGACGACATCTTTATAATTCACAAATTTCAGCTTATCTTTTATTTCAGCCTCTGTAGGTACTCTGGGGTGCTCAGACGTAATCCCCCATAGCTTTACTATAGGATATATTGTTATATCAAAGGCACCATTGGATAGCTCAGCGTACTCCAATGCCTTTTTTATAACCTCAAAGGTATCATCGTGTACTTTCACTGGTTGCTTCCCAGCGTTGCTGTTTATGCGGCTCACATCGCTGTCGGGTATGGTAACGCTCATACGATTCTCTATCTCTTCAATGCGCTTTACTGCCTTGTCAAGAATAGTAGGGCCATCCTTCCCAGCATATAAGCGTATGTTCACCCAGGTATTGAGCGCAAATATATCCTTGCGGTATTCCTTAAGAGTCTCTACTTTGGTACAGCCCTGTAGTGTCACACACAACAATAATATAGCTAACATCGCTCTATAAAACCGTTGACATCCAGCCAAGAAATATATAACCCCCATCTCTTAATATTGATTTGACTGTAATACTTGTAATTTAACATAAAAATATAATACCACCTGATATCCTTTCTGACAAGCTTTCCTATGAACACAACTAGTTACATTAATAAAAGACCTGTCTTACGACAGGTCTTTTATGCTTACTTGCTCTGAGCTTCTTTCAAAGCTTCCTTCGCCAGGGTCTTGAACTTAGTTGTGGTTCCAGTGGCACCGGTATAAGTATCGACGGCATCAGGGTCCTGCTTTTCAACGAGGTCCTTCTCCAAAGTTTCATAGGCTTTTAACAGGTCTACATTCTTTTGCTCTTTGAATCTCTTATGATACTCTGTATCTTCGCTCTTCTTCTTGCCTTCCTGATTCACTTCATCATACTTGACCTCTGTGATCTTGCCGCCTTCTACCTTGATCTCAATCTGCCCCTTCCAACCATGATCATCAAACTGGGACTCCTCGGCTTTATATACCCCATCTTTATAAGCGGCGGTTTTGGTCCCTTGTTCCTGCTTTGTGGCGCCACCACAAGCTGTTAACAGAGCAACAGTTAACAGCACTATTAATCCCACACTAAGTAACTTTTTCATCTCCCTCACTCCTCCTTTTTGTTGTTAAACTTCAATCATTAATTATTGTATCGTAAAACATGGATACATTCAATGTCGGTATAGGTTTATTCTCCCCAATTTTTCCAATAATATGGATTATTACCGCTGTCCTGCTCTTTCTAGAACTTATATTACTCTATTTTTTAGTTTTAAGCACATTTGTCGATAAAATTGGCATATGCTTGTTAAAATTATATCCTTCACTTGATAAATTTATGTCTTTTAAATATTCAAATTATATGTTAAAATTGAGAAGTGTTAACTTTGTAACATTTTTATATACAATATATCCAAATCCCTATAATGTAAAGGAGGTAGATGCGATGTCCACCAAACAGGTGGTTATACTGGGAGCAGGGTATGGTGGGTTGGAAGCAGCTAAAACTCTTCACAAACTGCTAAAAAAGCGAAACGATGTAGAGATAACCCTGATAGATCAGAATCCCTATCACACGCTGCTCACCGAGCTACATCAGGTAGCGGGCCATAGAATTGAACCCAAGGGGGTTAAGGTATCAATCGAACACGTTTTGCAATATACCAAAGTAAAATTTGTTCACGACAGGATACAGAAGGCTGACCTAAAAAACAAAAAGCTGATATCGGCAAACCACGAATACAGCTTTGATTACCTGATTTTAGCTGCTGGGAGCCAGCCTGCATATTTTGGAATCCCTGGCATGAAGGACCATGCATTCACATTGTGGTCTCTTGATGATGCGCAAAGAATACACGACCACATAGTGCACATGTTTCAACTGGCGTCAAATGAGCAAAACCCTGATAAACGCAAAGAGATGCTCACATTTGTCGTTGGCGGCGGCGGTTTCACCGGGGTAGAGATGATGGGTGAGCTGATGGAATGGACAGCCACGCTGTGCCGTGAATACGGTATACCTAAAGATGAAGTGCGGCTTGCAGTAGTAGAAGCGTTACCCACAATATGCCCGATATTAGACGAAAGGTTGTCCAAAAAGGTAGTAGACTTCTTTAAGAAAAACGGCGTAGAGGTATACACAAACACGCCCATAACCGAGGTTCATCCCGACAAGGTATGCATGAAAACAGGAGATGTTATACCCACAAGGACGCTCATTTGGACCGGGGGTGTTGAGGCAAACGAGTTTGCAAAAGACCTAGGAGTAACTTTAGGCAAGCGTAATCGCATAGTGGTAAACGAATACCTACAAACCCTTGAATATCCCTATATATATGCCATCGGCGACATAATGGAGTTCACGGAGGATGGAAAGGTATTGCCGGCTCTTGTGGAGTCAGCCATGCAATCAGGCAAATGCGCAGCACAAAATATCGCTGCTGAGATTTTGGGCACACAAAAGCGCACTTTCAAACCCGAACTTCACGGCGTAATGGTATCGGTGGGCTCATTCTTTGCTGTGGCTCAGATCAAAGGTCTACCCCTGCTGGTAGGTATATGGGCCACCATCATGAAGCATCTTGTAAATATGCACTACTTGTTTGGAATAGGTGGCCTAGAACTCATTTGGGACTATATCTACGACCAATTCCTGTACAAGGCAAGAACTTATAACCCATTCATAGAAACGGCTATTGGACATATAAAGAGGCGGAACTTCACTTTCTGGCTTGTACCGCTTAGGATTTGGCTGGGAATCATGTGGCTGTCATCGGGTATACAGAAGATACAAGCCGGTTGGTTTGGCGACTGGGCAATGCTGGGACCTGGCGGTGCAACCGATACCACTTCATCGGCATCCGTCATCAGCCTGATAAGCGACCATACCCCCGGATGGTATGCCTGGATAGTAGAAAACGTCATATACCCTAACGCCCTGTTGTTCCAGAAACTCATAGTAATCACCGAAATTGGCCTTGGAATAGCTTTCATATTCGGAGTATTCACCTTCATCGCCGGCCTGGTATCTATCGCCATGAATATAAACTTTATGCTGTCAACTGGCCTACCTACCACCAGCACTGGGTTACCGGATTTATGGTACATCATGGCATCGGTAGCCATGCTTGCCGGAGCCGGAAGGTCTTTGGGAGTGGATTATTACCTGATCCCCTACCTCAGAAATCAAGTAAGATATTTCCAGAAAAACAGGACCTTCCATCTATTCAAGGGCTGGCAGTGGTAATTTCATGATGAGTTCAAGGAGAACTGTATTGGAATTTGAATAAAAAGGGGGCAAAGATTTTTTATGCATCTTTGCCCCCTTTTTATTGGATTTCTTCTTTGGAGCATTTTTATATCTTTGGCTTAGCAATATTGGCACTGGTGCTACTATTAATTCCACCCTACAGTACAACTTTATCCATCAAAGCTCGGCTGTTTTATTACACGCGAAGCATTGAGCACAGAAAGCACCGCTACTCCAACATCTGCAAAAACCGCCTCCCACATGCCTGCAAGACCAGCCACACCAAGCAAAAGCACCAACAGTTTAACTCCGAGGGCCATGATGACGTTTTGCCATACTATGCGTTTTGTACGGCGGGCTATCTTTATAGCCGTTACCAGCTTAGATGGTTCATCAGTCATGAACACCACATCGGCCGCCTCAATGGCTGCATCAGAACCTACCCCTCCCATGGCTATCCCTACATCGGCCCTTGCCAGCACAGGCGCATCATTTATGCCATCCCCAATAAAAACTATCTTGCTTTTCTTGGAAGATTTAGTCTTCTCTAATTCCTCTAATTTCTCAACCTTTTGGTGTGGGAGAAGCTCGGCATGCACCTCATCCAAATTTAGGCTGTACCCCACTTTGAGTCCGGCATGATAGCTATCCCCTGTAAACATAACAGTTCGCTTTACACCTAGCCGTTTTAGTTTGTCAACGGCAACCTTGGCGTCTTCTTTTAGCATATCTTCTATCAAAATGTACCCTGCATAACTTCCATCTATGGATATATGCACACAGGTACCCCCCGCTTCAATATCTGGACATGCTACGCCGTGCTGTTTGAGAAACCTAGCACTTCCCACCAGCACCTGTTTACCATTTATCTTGACTTTTACACCATGGCCTGGAACCTCAGTGTGTTCATCAACTGCCTGCTGATCCAAAGGTTTATTGTAAGCTTCCGCTATCGAGAGGGCTATGGGATGATTAGAAAATCCCTCTGCCAAAGCAGCATAATAAAGAAGCTCTTCTTCTGTCGTACCATTTGCAGGAACCACTGCTACTACTTTAAACACCCCTTTAGTGAGCGTGCCCGTCTTATCAAATACTACGGTATCGACATTGCCAAGTGCCTCAAGGTACTGCCCTCCTTTGACTAGTATGCCGTTTCTAGAAGCACCGCCCAAACCCCCAAAGAACCCAACGGGTATAGATATCACCAGCGCACAAGGGCATGACACCACGAGGAATACAAGTGCCCTGTATACCCATTCGCTCAAAGGCTGTTTCCACAACAAGGAAGGTATTATGGCGATGAGCACGGCTGCTAGTACCACCACTGGCGTATAATACCTTGCAAACCTGGTTATAAACCTTTCAGTAGGCGCTTTATTGTTTTTGGCTTTTTCTACTAAATTCAATATCTTTGAAGTGGTGGAGTTATTAAAATCGCTGGTAACCTCGACATATATGACACCGTTCTGATTGACAGAGCCCGACAAGACTGAAGCTCCAGGGAATACATCCCTGGGCAAGGGTTCGCCAGTCAAGGCTGATGTGTCAACAGCCGATTGTCCTTTGACGACAATTCCATCCAACGGTATGCGCTCTCCAGGCTTGACTACAATGATATCGCCCACTGCCACCTCATCCGGACGGACACGCTTCACCTCATTCCCTACTACCTTATTAGCATATTGCGGGCTTATATCCATGAGCTTGGCGATTGAACTCTTGGACCTTTTCACCACACTATCCTGTAACCATTCACCAATTCTATAAAACAGCATTACTGCAGCTGCTTCAGGAAACTCTTGGATGGCAAAAGCCCCCAGCGTAGCTATTGTCATCAAAAAGTTTTCGTCCAACATGTTCCCTTTAATAACATTTTTTACGGCTTTATATATGACTTCTCTACCTGCAAGCAAATAGCTTATTACATAAAGCACTATCTTTATCCAATCATATAAGGGGAGAAACGCCAGCACAAATAAAATACCACTCGCTAGCAGGTCAAGATTTTCTAAAGGCCCATCCCTTAATCTGGTTTCAGAAATACGCTCTGTCTTTACGCTGAGTTCACCACCACAGCTACAGCAGCTGCAGCTTTTTGCCTCACAGCAATTGTCTTTATTTATAACGTTGAACCTCACACGAAACCTCCTTTACTTTAAAAATAGATTCTATCTTTCCATCAGATACTGCAATCCCACTTTCATTATCTGGCCTATGTGTTCGTCATCCAACGAATAGTACACGTTTCTCCCTTCTCTATGGTATTTTATGAGTCGGCTGTGCCTCAATATTTTGAGCTGATGGGAAACGGCAGACTGATTCATCCCAAGAAATTCGCATAAGTCGCATACACACATCTCGGCTACCGAAAGCGCATGCAGTATGCGAAGCCGCGTGGGATCGCCAAACACCTTAAAAAACTCAGCCAGGTCATTTACAACGTCCTCGGATAAAGCCTTTTTGTATATATCGTTCAAGGTATCCTGATGAATGATATAATCTGAACATATATCAATCTTTTCATTGCATTGCTCCTGGCTCTCCAATCTTAACACTCCTTTTTTATAAAATTAAAAATAAATCATATGAACGTATTTTCATATATAAATTTTAGCAAAGGACATTTATATTGTCAACAGCGAATCTATTTGCAAAATACAAGCCGCTCTATAACTTCTATACAAAAAGATGACCTGTTCAAGGTCATCTTTAAAGCTGCCGCTTGTTAATTCTTACCACTTCTGAGCTTTCTTCGGGCATACCCCGGAAAACAAGACCATTGGTTTGCAATTCCCTACCCGACACAGTAAAGGACTCTTGGCTATCAAGATAAACCACATCATAAATCGCATCCTCCACTAAGCCTCTGGGATACACGATCTGCTCTTGCTTGGCCTTATTTAACCTGAAGGCAAACACCAACGCATCTCCCATACGGCTATTAAACTGAAATACCGGGAATCTCTCACCCTTGCCTCCCATCAACGGCTGGCCGGTTAACCTGTACGCATCTCCATTTAATATGAAATCCCTGTAGATTGAAGCATAAAAGTCACAAAGCTCTTTGAGCCTTTCCAAGCACCACTTAGGCATTTGAGGCAACCGATAGGAAAACCCTGGCACTCCCATCAGTACAGCGCGTATATAGTAGTCAAATTTATACTTTTCCATATCCTCAGTTATAGGGTTTCTTATTCCCAGGTTATGGTCCCCAAGTACCTCAGACCAGCTGAAATGCAAACAGGCACTTTGGTGAAGATAAGATAGAGCGCCCCAGAAGCATTGCAGGTGAAACTCTGTATAATCAGGGTCGCTCAAATGCGTCCAGTGCGTATGAGACATCATTTCGATATCCATACGCAGGCCACCTGACGAACAGTTCTCAATAACTACATCGGGATATTTCCTATGGACTTCCTCCAGCAAACGGTAATATCCCAAGTAGTGGGCATACAATCCATCACCAGGACCATGGTCATGGCCTTGTGCATTGCATCCTGGAGCTGGATCCAAATTGAAGTCGAGCTTTATCCATTTTGCCCCATATTCGCCCAGGATCTGGTCAATCACCGACATTGCCCATTTCCTGCCTTCTTCGCTGCCTAAACAGACATAGCCTAAAGATCTACCGTCCCTCTTTGCGATTATATGCCCATGTGTATGGTTAAGCTGGGCATACTTGCCTACCGCTTCAATCTCACACCAAATCCCCGGCAGTATTCCTATTTTTTTAGCATTATCACAAAGGGCCTTCATCCCCGATGGGAAGCCTTTTTGGTTTATAATAGCCCAATCGCCCCGTTTCTCGTACCAACCCTGACCATCTTTATTTTCACCAAACCAGCCTGCATCCATCACAGCATATCTACACCCTAATTCCTTTGCAATGCGTGCATTTTCTAAGTATACCTCTTCTGTAATGTATTTGTCCTCATAAGGCCACCATCCATTGTACTCCAAAGGCACATCGGCTATGCCCCCATCGTTTAGCAGGCTCAGCCTCGCGCGGAAATACCTGCGTAGCTGAAGGCATGCATCCTCCAGAGATTCTCCTGAGGCTACATATATGGATGCCGAGGCCAACTGTCCTCCCGGCACTACATCGGTAAAAAATTCGGGATAAGAAAAACCCATGGAAAACCTAAAGCTATCTTGATCAGGGGTTATTGTACAGTTCCAACTCCCAGACCAGGCCAAGGCAATGGAATAGCACTTTTCTGGCGTCACCAAACCCGCCCATGGCTCAAAGCCTTTGCAAGACCGTCCCGATAATGAACCAAATGAGAACTCATTCTCTATCTGCTTCTCATGCGGGAAAAACTCAGAACCCCAGTCTGAAGTAAAGTAGTGTAAAATTAGATTTTCTGTTTTAACAGAAACCCCTACGTCAAATTGATAAATCCGGACTATCTGATCGGAGTTGTTATAGAGATACGCAGTATATTTTGTAACGTCAAACTCAGCATCCTCTTCAGCAACCACCTCAATCTTGAGGTTAGCCTGACAATCCAAAAAACGTAGGTACTTCTTTTTTATGCAATCTCCCATCCTCTCAGCTGTATGGTTTTCTACTTCATGCATATAGTTCATATTGTTATATCGAATTCTATAGAGCGGATTCACGCCGTTTCCCTCCTCCTTAAAAGAACGCTATCCCCAGCTCAATAGGCCGGAGATAGCGTTCATATTTTATTACATATTATTTTACTCTGTCAATTTGAAATTGTCGATATAGGCCTGCCTTTCGGCTATTATCTCATCAATTCCCATTTCTTTGCAGGTCTTGCCCCACTCAATTACCAGCTTTTCAACCTCTTCTTCTGAATTGGCCGATAAGACCTTAGCCCAAAATTCCAATTTTGCATCTTTTATTGCTGGGAATTTCTGAGTCTCAACCTCGCCTGGCAGGAAGTAGTAATCCTTTGGAGGATCCATATCGGGCTTGTAATGATCACGAACCTCCTTACGATTCTCCCAACTCAGCTTGTTGTCTTCTCTGAGCAGCGCAGGCGGTGTGGTCTGCTTATCTGCAATTGCAGGAATATTGCACACCAGCTGTGCATAGTAGAATACCCCGTAAGCAGCAGCTTTATTCCAGTCGAGGTTATTTGTCTTTTCAATAAACTCTGGAGTAAAAACATACTTGCCTTCTTCATTCCAAGTATATGTTTTGCCTTCAATGCCAGCTTGTACCAATAGCTGCCCTTCCTCGGTTGCCAGATAATCCATCATGGCCAAGAAATGCCTCAGGGTCTCTTCGTCAACTTTCTTACTGATTATGACCGATGACCAGCACCCTACCCAGTTTGTCCAGTCCCTTAGGCGGCTTTTCTTTATTTCCTCTGAGGCATAAATCGGAGGTGGAGCTACATACATCAGCTCGGGTACCGCTTCCTTGGCATTATCGCTAAACGTATTCATGTCCCACCATGCCGCTGTAATGGCCGATGCCAGCCCAGATGAAACCTTCTCCTGAAATTGGGCGTGCTTTATGGTTAGCGCTTCTTTATCCAGCAGTCCTTCTTTTTTCAAGCTGAATATATACTTGGCAGCTTGCATCAGTTCCGGACTAGCGCTATACTCGTAATTTTTAACCCTCCAATTATCATTGGGGTCAAAAGGCAAGGTGTAAGTCTCATGCTGGCCAATCAACGGAAAAAATGGCTCGTAAAGCTGCTCAAGTCCTGATAAGTTTTCTCCCAACACTAAACCAATAACCGGCTGGCCGTTAACCTTTATTTCATTCACGCAGCGGCGCAAGTATTCCCTCAGCTCTTCTGGTGTTCTAGGATAGTCCATGCCCAGCTTATCCAAAAAATCCTTTCTGACATACAACCCATGGGGTGGTTCATTCAACACTTCATAGCCACGCCCAGTCTGCGTCGGAATGAAATAATTCTTGCCATCCTTTGTCTTGTATAGGATAAGCTCCGGCCGAACAAGCTCATAAAGATTTTTATAATCCTTGATTATCTCACTAATATCCCAAATCTGTCCACTTTGTCCCAATTTCTCATATATAGTCCGAGTATATGTGTCGTTACCTCCAAAGAAGATGTTCGGTACCTCATTAGATGCAACCATCAAATTCAGCTTTTGCGTGTAGTCATCCCCAGTAGGCACTGTCATGGGCTCATAAAGTATACGAAAATTGGTACGTCTTTCAATTTCCGGAGCAATGATGTCCTGTCCCTCTACCGGCCCAGTCCACCCCTGCTCAAAAAAGGTCACTTTTTCGGCATGGTGCTTGGCAAACTCTGGCCACTTGGAAGCCAACTCTGGAACCTGCCCATTATTTTCTCCTTTAGTAGAAGAGTTTTCATCATTATGCTTTGGCGTTTCATCGCTGTACAGGCTGCAGGAAGCCATTGCGGAAGCCATTAACACCAAAGCTATTACAAGGCATAACAAACGAAGCACTTTCTTCACATCCATCTCCCTTTCTTTTTAATTTTTTATACAAAAGCTGTGCTTTTGTATCAGCCTTTGATAGAGCCAATCATGATTCCCCTTATAAAATACCTTTGAGCAAAGGGATAAATCATGAATATGGGCAATACGGTTATAACCAGCATGGCCATCTTCAATGACTCAGGAGTAATGCGTATTTTTCTGATCATGCCACCCGCCGTTGAAAGATTTCTCTCCTTGAAAAAGCTCATCATATCAGTACCCTGTAGTATGTGCAAAAGCAATGTCTGCATAGGCCACAGCCGTGAATTGCTCATCATAATGGTGCCATCAAGCCAGTCATTCCAGTGTGCAATTCCTCCCAGCAATATAACCGTTGCCATTGCAGGCAAACACAGGGGGAGCACTATCTTAAAAAAGATGCGGCCGTATCCAGCACCGTCTATATATGCACTCTCCTCCAGAGACTCAGGCAGTTCCTTTATGCTGATCCTAAGCAACATTATATAAAACGGAGTGGCCAGCCAAGGGATCACATAAACCAGCACGTTGTTGGTCAAGCCCAGGGCCTTGCAAACGAGAAAATACGGTATTATACCCCCACTAAAATACATGGGTATTATGATCATCCAGTTGAAAAATTTCCTAAACGGTAAGTCTGATTTGCTGATGCCGTACGCAAACATGGCATTTACCAATGCCCCCAAAGCTGCACCTACCACAGTACGAAACACTGATATTAAGAAACTGCCTACCAGCCTCCTATCTTCAAATAATCTTCTATAATTCTCCAATGTAAACTTCCTCGGGAATAAATATATACCCCCTCTCATAGCATCCATACCGTCATTGAAAGAAAGCGCAATAACATAAATAAACGGATAAATACAAAGCAATGCAAATGTAGTCAATATGGCTATGTCAAAAGCTTGAAATATTTTCTCTCCCCTGGTAAGCCTCACCACAACACCCCCTATACAAATGACTCCTGATTACATTTCTTGAACACCCAGTTTGTAACTATAAACAGCAACAATCCAACTACCGACTTGAACATGCCCAGTGCAGCTCCTATAGATAAATCATCAACCGACCCGCTGGTTAGAGTGCGCAGCACTGCAGTGTCCAAAATATCGGCTATATCCCTCACTGCCAGATTGCTCATGGTCCACATTTGATCAAAGCCGGCATTGAGTATTCCACTGACTTGCATAATGAACAGCAGCGCTATCGTACTAGAAATACCTGGAAGTGTAATATATACCGCCTGCTTCCATCTATTAGCACCATCTATCATTGCGGCCTCATAATTTTCTACTGGTATAGTCGTTATAGCAGCCATATAAAATATAGTATTGTATCCCAACGACTTCCACAATTCAGTAAATACAATTATGCCATAAAATAAATCCTTTCTCTGCATAAATAAAACGGGATCTTTAATGACCTTGAGATTTATCAAAATCTGATTGACAACGCCTTCTGTAGACAGCAAACTGTACCATATACCAGCAACGATAACCCACGAGACAAAATTAGGAAGATATATAATGGTCTGCACGGTTTTCTTGAAATTGGTATTTCGCAGTTCATTGATCATCAATGAGAAGATAATGGGCATGGGGAAAGTGATAACGAGTTTTAGCCCACTTATAATCAGTGTATTTCGCAATGCACGTCCAAACACCGGAGAGCTAAACACCCGCCTGAAATTTTCAAATCCTACCCATTTACTGCCTAAAAACCCCGATACAGGGTCATACCTTTGAAATACCATCACCAATCCACCCATTGGCAGATAGGCAAATATAATGAGTATCAAGGCCCCTGGTATCAAGAACAGATACATAGTGCGGTATTTTTTTAGCAAACGCAGTGTTTCTTTAGAAAAAATCATTACGCCTACATAGCCTCCTTTTTAAGCGGCATAGTCCACATAAATAATTAGAGCCACGCCTAATTACAATATAGCATGGCTCTAATTATTTGTAATTGGACAAATAGAATTACAATGTGCACTTTATCTACATAACCTCTTTTCTATATTGTGTCGGCGTCTTACCCGTCTTTTTCTTGAAAATCCTGTGAAAGTATTGTTGGTCATCATAACCTACAGAAAGAGCTATTTCCTTGATGCTCATATTGGTTTTTGTAAGCAGCTCCACAGCACGCTTAATCCTCAAGTTTGTCAAATACTCGATAAAACTATACCCCACTTTATTCTTTATCATATTGGAGATATATTTGGGACTGAAGTTAAATTTTTGGGCCAGCATGTTGAGTGTGAGTGGAGCAGAATAATTTTCATCGATGTATTTTATTAACTGTTCAGCCTGTGGTAATAATTCTGCATATTGGCCATTTATTCTTACAGCACATTGTCTTAAAGCCTCTTCCAAATCCTTGCTTTTTATAGGTTTTAAAAGATAATGCTGCACTTCGTACTTCATAGCTCTCCGCGCATAATCAAATTCTGCATATCCGCTGATAATGATAAATTGAGTCACGCGATCGATTTTACGAATCTCCTCAATCAACGCTAAACCATCCATGCCCGGCATTTTTACATCGGTAATGACCACATCAGGTAAGACTTTTTTATAAAGCAAAAGCGCCTCTTCTCCATTTTCAGCTTCTCCCAAAATGCGCGTTTTTATCTCAACTTCTTGTAATGCGTATCTTACGCTGCTTCTTACCAATGGCTCATCATCAACGATCAGCACCGTTAACATAGGTTATATCTTCCCCTTTCTCGGACTTCGGTATTCTTATCCGCACCTCTGTATATTCCCCAAAGATGCTGTTTATGGTAAGGCCATAACCTTCCCCATAAAGCAGAAAAAGCCTTTCTTGAATATTCTTCAACCCTATGCCGAACTCATCTGTTTTGACTTTACCATCGGTGTCATATATATACTGGCGCAAGCGGTCAAGCTTATCAGCCGGAATCCCCTTTCCGTTATCGCGTATTACAAAAACAATATCTTCTTCTTCAAAGCCTACTTTTATTTCAAGCTGGTACCCAGTTTTCATATTCTCCATACTATGAGTTATAGAGTTTTCCACAATGGGCTGTAAAATAATATGAGGCATGCTATAGTCAAGCACTCTCTCATCAATTTCATATACTACCTTTATCCTATCCCCAAATCTTACCCGCTGAATATCAAGATAATTTTGTATATGCGCTATTTCATTCCTCACCTTTGTCATGGAACTTCCACTAGGGTTAATGTTATAGTAAAATATATCGCTCAGCTTTTCAATCATAGATACAACACCTTTAGCATCGTTCTGTTGGGCCAGCGCTTTAATAGATGCCAAGGTATTAAAAAGAAAATGCGGGTCTATTTGTTTTTGCAGCACATATATCTGCGCCTTTTTTCGCAAAATTTGGTTTTGCCGCACAGAGGCGATCATGGCGTTAAACGATCTGATCAGGTCACCCAATTCATCCTTTGCTTCTAGGCTAATCTGCCCCGCAAATTCCTTTCTCTCAATCTCGTGTATAAAGTCAATCAACCTGTTAATAGGTTTTATATAAGTCCTGGCTGTCAGCTTGGCCATGACAATTAACAACATTACAGTACTAACCGCAATAATACCCACCGAAAGTTGAAAATTTAGAATCTGCTTGTCAGCATATGCTTTGTCGGTAAAGGTGATGAACTTCCACCCGGTCAACCGTGAATTCCAAGATGAATAATAGTATTCACCTTTTCCTTTAATTGATATTACGCCTTTATTTGATAACTGTGACCAAAAATTCCCCTTCCTCGAAGTATTATATATAAACGGTCGAGAGCAGTAGGCAATGTCTCCATCCTGCCTTAACACTAAAACAAATCCTTTTTCCTTAAAACTAGTTCCTTTGAGCATCTCCCCAATGACAGATTTATCTATGCTGGCAATGACGTACCCATACATCTTCCATTTATAAACATCCCTCACTCGTAAAGCATATGCAAAATGCTCCTCCTTTGAAGATACAGGCGGAATAAAATTGGATAGGGGCAGTAACTCTATAGGGCTTTCTTCAAGCTGTTTATACCACTTCTGGTTGGTTACCCCCTTTTTACTATAGTTGCCAGTTACATCTGCTGGATTGGAAGACATAATATAATTTATATCTTTAACCACAATATAAACATGAATCCAATCATAGAACTCGTGGATGTTTTTTAAGTAAGCATATGCATCACGGTATACCAAATAAGAACCGTACTCGCTATAAGTCTTAAATATCAATGACTTAATGCTGTTTTGTCTACTGGTGGTCATAACAGTGTTTCTAAGGATTTCCATATACTGGTCAAATGTATTGACAATCTGCTTTGCTTGATTATCCAACAACATTTTTGCGTTGTAATACAATAAATTCTGTGAAATAATGGTTACTATAAATACCAGCGAAAATATCAACAATGCACCAATGATACATATAGCAACAAATAGTTTGTTTGCCATGCCCCTAGGAACAATTGCATCTATTAACCTACCTATCAATCTTCTAAAATACATACCCAAAATGCCTCACCTTATCCAAATGGTGTATCTAAATCAACCAAAATAAAGCAACCTACCATTAGTTAAAGTTTATTTCTTGCAACATATCCAAATCAACTCATTATCTCCTATAAGTTCTAACTGCTGATATCATAGCACGAATGTTCTCAACGGGGGTATCAAAGCAAATAGGACTACCATTGGCCATGATGAACCTCCCGTCTTTAGCCGCTTCCAATTGCCTTATAGTCTCCCTTTCTACGTCTTGTGTTGTCCCCTTAAGAAGGGTATAAACGCTGTCTAGATTACCAAATAGTACAACTTCCCCTTCAAGCATTCTGTATATTTCAGCTATGTCCAATACAAACGTCTTCTTGGACTCTTCAACCATCAATCCTTTGACGCCCAATTTCCTAATGTCCTTAATAATGGGTCTGATATCACCTAAAAAGTAAACAATTGGTACCAAGCCCATCTTGTCAATGCTCCTATAAAAGAACTGCTGGGCCGGAAACACTATATCACGGTACATCTGAGGAGAAATAATATCACAAGAACAGTACGTCTCCGAACCGATATAGCCGTGTGCTCCACTTGCAACCAGTGCTTCCATTCTAGGTAACAAACCTTCATATAGTCGAAATATAAAGTATTCCATCATGTCAGGCTTCTCAGCAAGTGCAGTCAAACCCTCAACGAATCCCATATAGCTGTCAAACACAGTGCATATGGGATTGCCTTCATTTAAGGCGATAAACACCTCTTCTCCGTATTTTTCCGATAATATTCGTATGTGGTCAAACACGCCGCTATTTAGTATTCCTTCTTTCGTAGGATATGCTAATTTTATAAATTCGTCTATAGCTGATTTTGACTCCAGCTTGCATACTTCTTTGAGCAGCCTATCGTATTCACGGTAATAGTTCTCATCCCTAGACACGCGTGAAGCACCCGTTGTCAAATGAAACATATCCGGTTTAAACGTCTCATAAAACAGTTCATCCACCTTTGCCAGCTCTTCTCCCGACAATGACCAAGCAGTAGCTTCTCCTTCGTACCCAGAGATAATTCCTGCCAGCTGGAACTTATATAATCCCCACCAATGCGGAGTAACAGGTATTTGGTCAGTTGCTTCTCCGCGAAATGTCTTTAGCATCAACTCCTTAGAAGTCATGACTGTCACTCCTTTTCTAAATTGGTATTATATGTAATTTAGTAGCTCTATATCCCTTTTTCTAACTTTTAATAAACAGTTTCAGCTATATATATATAATATTCTACATATCATAACATTACAAGACATTTTTAAAGTTTAACACTTAAAAATCTTTGAACTTTCCATCTCCATGAATGGTAAACATATACGATATCAAATAAAGCTTTTTTATACACTAGAGCTGGCAAACAGAACAAACATATTTACCTTAACTAAATTCATAGTGTATAATTTAATAAGCGCTTTTTCTAAAATTTTAAAAGAGAAGGGGAAGGGGTAGAGAATATGTCTTTTTACAGCAAAAATAACAGAAATTATTATGCTCTAATGATTGAAGGAACACTTTTTTTTACTGGCCTAGCTTTTTTAGACACTAACTCAGTAATTCCTATATTTATACACACATTTACGCACAGCCTCCAACTAGCAGGGCTGGCCAGTACAGCAGGATCTGCATCATCGCTATTGGCTCAACTTTTTATTGGACCATATGTACGCAAGATCAAGAACATGCCGGCTTTTATCTCGACAATAATGTTTCTATTTAGACCCCTTCCGTTGCTGATGTTACCAATTCTAATGTTTATAACCAATCCATACATAGTAGCATGGGCTTTCCTGGCAATATACGCGCTTTTATGGGCCAGCGATGGCCTCATTGTGGTACCTTGGTTAGATGTCTTTAGCCGCACAATCCCAGATGACCAACGGGGAAAACTACTTGGTAACCAACAGCTGTTAGGCGGCATAGGAAGTTTAATAGCAGGATTTATAATTAAAATAACGCTACAAAACGCTAAACTCCCGGTAACGAGAAAATATTGTGTACTTTTTGGAACATCAGGAATCCTTTTGCTTTTGTCAGCTCTAGCGATGACTTTTGTTAAAGACGCTCCAAGAAAGGATAATCACAAAAGTTCCAATATATTGGAATACTATTGTACCTTACCAGAACTTTTAAACAAAAACAAAGCCTACAGGCATATGCTAGCTACCCAGATAATAGGTAGCTTTGCAGGCATGACCTTACCTTTTTTAATTCTGTTTGGCCAAAATACCTTTGCCTTGTCTCCAAACCAGGTTTCCACACTCATATACATCCAAATCATTGGTTCACTGATTGGAGGACTATTTTGGGGAAATATCAGCCATCGTCTTGGCAATAAATATGTAATACTGACATCACAGATTATTAACCTTGTACTTCCTTCTCTCGCCTTGACAAGCCTTGGATTAAATAAATTTCTGTCACCTTTATTTATCCTTGTTCCCATATGCATACTAGGCGGAATAAATAAAGGAGCATGGATGGGGTATACTAACTACACCATCGACATAACAGACGAGGAAAACCGCCCTGCATATTTTGTGCTGACAAGCCTAATAACCTTCCCAGCCACCTTCCTCCCGTATCTGGCCGGAGCCATCGCAGATACCTGGGGATTTGTTCCATTATTCATTATTAGTGTGATAGCCGCCGTGTTTTCTACATATTTTGCGCTTACCCTCAAAAACACCAAGTAAAAAGATCGGGTGTTTATCCCGACCTTTTTTCAAACCTATTTATCCAGTACTCCATTGCTTAAACCCAAGGGTAATGGCGCCGGACGACTACACGAGCTATGAACGAGATAATGGCTTCCCCTTTCCGATGCATCTAAAAATCCCTGCATGACGTCCAATACGTGATAGGCCATCTCTCCATTTGCCCTGTGTGGTCTCCCTGTCAACAGTGCATAGGCCATATCAGCCACCCCAATGCCGCGACTGTTGTCAGCATAACCGTGAGTCAAAGGGATCTCTTTCCACTCACTCGCACCCTGTCGCCTTACAAGCACCGGTCCACCAAAAGTATTAGGATCAGGCACGCTGAGGGTGCCCTCACTACCGTAAATTTCTATTCGCGGCAAATTAGCATTCCATATATCGAAACTGGTTATTATAGTCCCAACAGCTCCATTTTCAAAATCCATAATGCCGGCAATATGCGTAGGCGTTTCTACCTTTATCTTCGTACCATATTTGGGTTGACTGGTAATAGTCCTTTCGGGGAATGTAATTCTAGCCGATGCCGTCACCCTCCTTATAGGACCTATAAGGGATATCAAAGCCGTCAAATAGTATGGCCCCATATCAAACATAGGCCCACCACCTACCTGGTAATAAAACTCAGGATCAGGATGCCAGCTCTCATGGCCATGGCATACCATAAAAGCCGTCGCTGCAACGGGCTCACCTATCCAACCATCATCTATCAACTTTCGACAGGTTTGAAGCCCCGCCCCAAGAAAAGTATCAGGAGCACACCCTACTAAAAGCCCTTTAGCCTTGGCTATGTCCAGTATCTTTTTCCCTTCTTCACGAGTGATGGCCAACGGTTTTTCAACATAGACATTTTTACCGGCTTCAAGAGCAGCTATACATATCTGAGCGTGTGCTTTAGGAACTGTCAAATTGACTACAATATCAATCTCGGGATCGGCAAGAAGTTCCTCCACCGAGCAGACTTTGGGAATATCGAATTCTTTTGCCCTGGCTTGCGCTCTTTCCAGAACCAAATCTGCACAAGCTACAACCTCTAAAATCTCAAACCGTTGACTACAGTTTTTCAAATAAATACCGCTTATATTACCACATCCCACAATTCCCACTTTTACTTTTCTCATCTCAACCATCCTTTCCCTAAAACATCCTCTTTATTGCTTGAATTGAAATACCCTCTTTATCCTTAACCTGCATAGCAATATCGTAACCTTCAGCTGCCCAGAGAAAACCTCTTCTCATTATAGTCCTTACAGGTTCCATCTGAAGCACATCTACATGATGCCCTAAAGAACAATAAAATACCCTACCTTTTCCCCAACGCTTGGTCCAAATAACCGGAACATCCACATGTCCGTTGGCAACATGAGGGCCATCCACTACAGGAAATCGTGTGGTGGCAAGTACTTCTATTGCTGGGTCAATATGTACATAGTATTGTTCGCTCCTTACAGTAAAGTCATCAATCCCTTCCACAATTGGACTGGATCCCCTTTTAATGTTAACGATGTATTCCACTCCATCACCGCCGGGATGAGCTACCCACTGTCCTCCTGTCATAAACTGCCATTGAACACACTCTCGGAAGGCGTCGCACATCCCCCCATGACATCCCGCAATGCCCACTCCACTAGCAACGGCTTCAAGGACAGGGCCCACTTGAGCGTCTGTAATCTTACCCATAGTCCATACAGGAATGATAAGATGAAGCGATTTGAGTTTCTCTACATTCAAAAATGCATCTAAAGTCTCAGATATCTCCACCTCAAACCCTTCTTCCACAAGGATATCGCGAAATAGTTCTGAAACCTCAACTGGCTGATGACCTTCCCAGCCACCTCTGACTATAAGGGCTTTTTTCTCCACAACATCACATCCCCTTTCAATGAGTTTTAATATAGCCTCTTTAACAAATTATACCAAAAAAATCACTACAATGACATAAAAACCTCCCCAGCCCGACCTTACAGCTGGAGAGGTTTAGAATCATTCATTCTTCCTTGACCAAGTCTCCGCGAATCAAAGCCTCTAAGTCATCCAGCATCTTGTTAACCTGACTTTTTGCAACTACAAATTCGGCCTTCCCACTACGGAACACCGCGTAAAAATCATTATCGTACGGTACATAATTCACATGGGCCTCTCTCCTTGAGCCCTTATTCAAGAAGAAAGTGGTTTTAACCTCTGGATTCTCCTCAGCCATCTCCTTATCTATTTCAGCATCTACCAATATACCAATCAGACTCTGATAAAACTTCTTAAAAGGTTTTTCTTGTACTTCCTTACCGTCTACCCTATAAGTGGTAATAACCTCGTCTTCCTCACCTTCCTTCTCAGCCTTTTTGGTTTGCCTGGTAAGGGTAAGCACATGGGTTTTGCCACGTCCTTCTATTATGATCTTATCTACGTTATCGATATTAACAATATAGGCAAATTTATCCACTATATCAAACGGCTTTGTATCAAGCAGTTTAGTCTTGCTCTTCTCCATAGTATACACCGAGTTAACATCTGCAGTCTTGAAGTATACGCTTTTACCGTCATCCGTATCTTTTCCAAAATATAAATGGAGCGTGTTTTCCTTATCTTTGACAATAAGTTCAGCTACTGGGTCATCTAATCCATACTTCGAGAGGTCCTGGGGGTTATCCTCTACAAACTCCTTGATGGCTTTGCTGGTAAGCGAGGATATATCATCCAAAACTTTTTGGAATTTATCAGATGATACGCCCATCGGCTCATTATAAGGCTGGGTCATTCTCCATAAACTCAACCCAAACTGTGCCTCATCTTTTGACTGCTCATCGTTCATCTCTATCTCAATAGTAGGCTTTCCCTTCTTGGCTATTTTCAGGTAGGTGAGCTCTTGAGTTTTTATCTCGGGAAGATCTTTTTCCCGCACATCCGAGAGCTTATAGCTGAAATGCTCACCATGGTTCATCCACACCGAATAAACCTTGGGGTCTCCTTCAGCCATTAAATAATAGGTATTGCCTGCCGGCGTCTTGTTACCCAAGTACAGCACTTTCTGTGTACCGTCTTTCAAAAAAGCCTTAGCAACAACAACCGGTTTATCCAGGCCATATACCGATAAATCCTTAGGTTCCTCCTCTATTATCCTTTCCGCGTATAGATTGGCAAAACTATAAGCTATATCATCAACAGTCGTCTGGTCCAAAACCACAGGATAGGGGTAATCCACCGTCCATTTACCGTCCTTCTTTTCAAATGTCAAAGTAGTCCCATCCCGTGATTCCAGCACCATTTTGACAATGTCCTCTTTTGGCACTTTGCATATCTCTACGGTTTTATTATTCTCAGCCTGCTTTTTGGGCCGGTTACTCACGTAAAAATACGCAGCAACCAGCACTGCCAGCACAACCGCAAGCGCAAGTATGCTCCGTTGCCTCTTTTTCATAGATGCCTCCTCCTCAGCCATACTGTGAGCCCTGACGCCAACACAATGAGAGGAATCAATACTACAACTATGCCTGAGAATATAAGCTGCTGGTAAGCTGATATTCTAAGCCGTGGGGTTGTCAAACTCTTGGGCCGTATCGAGATGCTTTCCTCCCTGTCTCGCAACCAGTTAAGACTGTTGAGTAGGAAATTGACGTTACCTGGTACTTGAGAAACCAATCGGCTGTTCAATATGTTGGTATTGGCCACCACTAACACCCTGGTCTCCTTGGTCTCATTATCCTGGTATATCTTATCAGTGATGGCAACCGCAATGTTAAACGGCCCTTCTAAATCCTGCTCTTCTTTCTCTATTGTTTTAGCTTCTAGGTTAGTTTTTGCCCATGCCTTATCAGAGGTAACCAGCAAAGGTTCTATAGTCAAGGTCCTCCTCTTCATCTCTAGCACCTCTATACTCTGCGAATGAGGAGCAAATACATACATTTGACCCGACTTAAGCGGGCTCAAAATACTGTGACTTTCCATATTGGGTATTATATAGAGAGGATTACCTGGATAATGCATGTTGGGATCCCCTTCTACCACCAAAACCCTCTGAAGCGCTACACCGTAGCTTTTGAGAAGGGATTCGAAATTGGGCAGCTCCCCATTTAAATTCTGTATGAAAAATATCGCTCTCCCCTGATTTTCTAAATACTTCCTAATCCTTTCTTCTTCTTCTTTTGTAATGTCCCTCTTAGGTGCAAGTACCAATAAAGCATGGGCCTTCTCAGGTACAGAATCCTGAGTAACAAGGTTCAAATCCTCTATAGTATAGTTTTCCAACTCAAGCTGTTTTCTTACATCATAAGGAAGCGAATCCTCTCCATGGCCTACCAGGGTATATACAACGGGTAACTCCTCAGCTGTCACATACAGTATAGCCCCTGTCAAGCGCTGTTCCACAGCCAGAGACTGAGCATACCACTGCCCAGAATATTCGTTGTAGGTGTAGTTTACTAAGTCGTACCGGTCAATAACCTTGAACTTGTCCCCGCTCTCTACGATCAAACTTCCAGCATTTAAAGATTCGCCGCCCTTCTCATACTTTGTAAGCAACTGTGGATATCTCTCGGGGTCGATAACAGTATAACTGATCCTTTTGGAGCGCTTTTGGTATCTTTCGATGATCTCAAGCACAGTCTTATCCTCTTCACCGGTCTCATAAAGAGCAATAATTTTAACATCTTGTTTTAAGTTATCTAGTACCTTATTGGTTTGCTCGGACAAAGAATACATCTGATTCTGCGTCAAGTCCAGTTCCCAAGGGATTTGGTCAACAATCAAATTGATTATTATAGCAATGGCAACGACAACCGCCACCATCAAAGTAGCGTATCCACCATATTTAAACTTTTTACTTCGAAAGGATTCCTTTATAGCTCTAAAGTCGAATTTCAAATGTAACTTCTTCATTTCGTCTCCCCCTTCTGGTTAGCTCCACCTTCTCTTTTCAATTACCCTTACAGTCAAGAACAGAAATACCGCTGAAAAAGTGATGTAATAAACTATGGGGCTTAAGCTTAAAATCCCCATCATAAATTTTTCATATCTTTTAAGTAGAGAAAACCACTCAAAGACCTTTACGATGAATCCATCAAAGAAATATTCGTTGCTAAAATATATGCCGGCTATAATACCAAAGCCTACCACAGCAATTGCGACGCTCACAAATATATTTCTAGTGGAAAAATACACCAAGGCCGCCACTCCTACCGCCAACGCACATGCAAACACTATACCTGAAATCCTATCAGTCGGTAACCCTTGTATGACCCAGTCCAAAATCCATATGAAAAGCAGTGCGCTGAATGTCACAACCGCAGCAATTACCTGATTGTCAGTTAAAGAAGAAATAAATAATCCTATGGATATGAATGCCGCTCCTAGCAGGAAAAAACCTATATACCCACCAACTATTTCCCAAACAGCAATAGTACCGAAAAAGCTTAAAATAACAGGATACAGACAAGTAATCAACAGAGTGAGCAAAAATACAGCTACAGCCGCAAAATACTTGCCCAACACTATCCCCGTAACGCTCAACGGACTGGTAAGCAGCAATTGATCGGTTTTTTGCCTGCTTTCTTCCGACATTAACCTCATGGTAAGAACCGGTACCACTATTAAAAATACAAACGTTATACTGCTAAGCACGCTTATATAATCCGGCCTTGCAGTGAGCAAGTTAGAAAAAGCGAAGAATATGCCGCATATCAGCAAGAAAAAGCCCATAAAAATATACCCTGTTGGCGATGCAAAATACGCTTTTAATTCCCTCTTGAATACAGCCAACATCAGGAAACCTCCCTTTCCTCAGTTGTAACTTGCAGGAATATCTCTTCTAAAGTTAAGTCAACCGACCTCATATAGAGTATCGGATATTCTGCGCGACTTAAAGCATAAAACAAAGGCCTTCGTATATCAATATCCCTTTCAGCCTCTACCAGTATATCTACCGTACCAGGCTCCTTAACTCCCTGTACTTCAGCATTTTTGACGCCCTCAAGCTCCCTTATTAGCTTCAATACCTGCTTCTCTGGCCCAGCCACCCGCAATGAAAGCCTCCCCGCACCACTTAACCGTTTGGATAAATTCTCCGGCGTATCGCTTGCAACAATCTTCCCCTTGTTTATTATTATCACTCGTCCGCACACAGCGCTTACTTCTTGAAGAATATGCGAACTCAATATGATGGTGTGTTCTTTTCCTAGCTCTTTTATAAGGCTACGAATCTCTATGATCTGTTTGGGGTCAAGGCCTACCGTAGGCTCGTCCAGTATGAGTACCGGCGGCGTACCTATCAAAGCCTGCGCTAAACCCACTCTCTGCTTGTATCCCTTAGAGAGATTCTTTATGAGCCTCTTACGCACATCGCCTATTTTCACCAAATCCATAATCTTCTCCATACTCTGTTTCTTGGTCGATTTATCTATCTTCTTGATGTCGCTGACAAAGTCCAGATATTCCTGTACCGTCATATCCATATAAAGGGGCGGAAACTCTGGCATGTAACCTATTCTCTTTTTGACCTCCTCGGGCTCTTCCAAAATATCAAAGCCGTCCACTTTTACAGTACCTTCGGTGGCCGAAATATAGCCGGTTATAATGTTCATGGTTGTGGTCTTGCCAGCACCGTTTGGCCCTAAAAAACCCAGTATCTCGCCTTTTTCAACAGTAAAATTAACATGGTCCACAGCTACGTGCTGGCCATATCGCTTGGTCACGTCTATAACCTGAATCAATTATATCCCCCCTACTCGCGATTTTATCTACTAAACATTATATCAAAAGTTTGTACCCTGTGTATGAACAAATTGTGAATTTTACAAGCTATTGCACGCTCTTAATCATTGTAAAAACTTCTATACCCAGGTACACAATCACAATGATTATTGCAGCTATAGCCGGCAGCATATCCTTTAGGGAGAGAGCTTTCGTCTCATCCACCATCAAAGTACGTATGCTTTCTTTACCATATGTAACGCGGTTAAATGAGGCTAGACAAGCAATAAAAAGCCCCAAACAGAAAAAGGCTATTATGCCCCACACGGTCAGGGCAGCAGCTAACAGCTCAGGCGGCATTTGTTCCACGTTTTCGGGCACCGCCATTCCATCCCTCAAGTAACGTTGCGCAACTTCCTGAAGAAACAGAAATGATATGGACAAAAAATTTTGTACGAAATGGTAAAACATTCCAGCAAAAAGGGAATTGGTGCGTATGACCACATAGCTGATCATAACCCCTAAAAATATGATAGCAGGCAAATTCACCAGATTTAGGTGAAGCACTCCAAATAGCACACCGCTTACGACCATAGCCGTCCATATTCCAAATCGTTCGTACCCCCTCAAGATCACCCCTCTGAATAAAAATTCCTCAACCAAAGCAGGCGTTAGCGCCATAGCTATTATTGCCATTATATATTGCCTACTCGTCCTAATTGGCGGCAAAACTGGCTCCACAGGGTTACCAATGCGGCTAAGTATCGAATACCACACCATATTAATAAATCCTACAATCGCGTACCCGAATACCGCCATGCCTAAAACCAGCAACAGTTCCACGCCCCTTACCCTATTTATCCTTGCCACTCGCTTTATATCCATCCTTGAACCCATAAGATAGAGCAAAGGCGGAACACCTATTACTATTATTTCCATGCCAAGAGTAACTACAAGCCATTTTTCGGTATTCATATTTGCTGGCCCCAAAATGCTAAACACTATACTTGAAATTGAAACCATCAACACCAATACTATAAGATACAGCGAGTTGCTTGCTAGTACGGTGGGCCACCGCTGCTGCCCATCATCCGCCCAATTAGCACGGTATAGATCCATAAGATTCTACCTCCTGTTAAATATACCCTTCTTGTGCCAAAATATAGGTTACAAAACTCAACTACAGCATACCCAATTAAAGCAGCGCTTCAGCATGCCTTGCAGCATGGCACTGTATATTGACCGCTACCGGTAGGCCCGCAATATGTGTGGGATAGGTTTCGATGTGTACAGCCAATGCTGTCACGGTACCCCCCAAGCCTTGAGGCCCGATACCCGTATTGTTTATGGCCTGCAGCATTTCCTCTTCCAGCTGTGCTACCAACGGCTCAGGGTTGTGCTGGCCAGCTGGACGAAGCAGTGCTTTCTTTGCCATGTATGCTGCTTTCTCCATGGTACCACCTATACCCACGCCCACAATGATGGGAGGGCACGGATTACCTCCCGCCTCAATAACGGTTTGTAGAATAAACTGTTTTATTCCGTCCAAGCCATCGGAGGGCTTCAGCATTTTAAGCTGGCTCATGTTTTCGCTGCCAAACCCTTTGGGTACAACGACGATTTTTAACCCATCTCCAGAAACTATTTCAGCGTGTATCACTGCAGGCGTATTGTCACCGGTATTTATCCTGGTAATGGGATGGAGCACGGAATTTCTGAGATATCCCTCTTTATATCCACGGCGTACCCCTTCATTTACCGCCTCGCAAAGGCTACCTCCAACTATATGAACATCCTGCCCAATTTCTAGAAATACTACAGCCATACCGGTGTCTTGGCATATAGGCAGCCCAAGCTCATGGGCTATGCAAAGGTTTTGAAGAAGCTGGTCCAGGATGTTTTTACCGTAAGGTGAGAGTTCCTGCCGTTTGGCCTTTTCCAACAGTATCCTAACGTCATCCCCTATATTATAGCAAGCTTCTATACACAGGCGTGCTACAGTTTCAATTATCGTGCTTACATGTATTTCCTTCATAGGGTTGCGGCATAAAAAAACAAAATGCTTAAAAGAAAACCGCCATCCTCCTTCCTTTCAAAGCAGTAAGTTGACTTGCCTATATTTTAACAGTTTTATACGGAAATTACAAACAGTAAATTTTTAATAAAATCCATGGCAACATGTCCCCATTATGTATTATAATAGGCATGAGTTAATTTTGCTCATAATGCCTTGGAAGGGTTACAAAGGGCCTTCTAAAAGCCATTACGGAAGCAGTAAAAGGTGGGTGTAAACTATTCTACAAAGTGTATAGCATAACCAAAACAAAAGAAGGAGCGACGGATGACATGGGATTTAGGGTATGTTCGCTTGCCAGCGGTAGCGATGGCAATGCTACGTACATAGGAACTGGCCGCACAAACATCCTGGTAGATGCGGGCTTGGCACTTAAGAACATCCTTGCCGCACTTAAAAGTATTGATGTGGAGCCCTCTGACTTGCATGCTATTCTTATATCCCATGAACATGTAGATCATATAAGGAGCGCAGGGATGCTGTCTAGAAAGTTTGACATACCTATATATGCTAACCAGGAGACTTGGAAAACCATACAGCAAAAGATAGGGGATATTGCTCCCAAGAATATTCGAATATTCTACACCGGCATGGATTTTTACATAAATGACATAAACATTCAGTCCTATGCTATACCCCATGATGCGGCTGAGCCTGTAGGCTTTTGCTTTTATAATGGCAATAAAAAGATTAGTATTGTCACCGATTTAGGGCATACTAACACTAGTATAATCAAAATGGTGGAGGGTTCGGATTTGATTTTGCTAGAGGCAAATCACGATATACATATGTTACGCATGGGGCCTTATCCCTGGCCACTTAAGAAACGCATTATGGGAAAATATGGGCATTTGTCCAACGAGCAGGCTGGTAAGGCGTTGGTGGAAATGCTTAAAGATAGAACCATGTATGTGCTTTTAGCGCATTTGAGTGAAGAAAACAATTTACCTGCACTAGCTTATGAGACTGTAACCAGCATACTTGTTTCAAATGGTATTAAAGTAGGAAAAGACGTAGTGATAGATTTGACATATCGTAATGGTATAAGCAATTTTTACCATATAGAATAATTATTTAATTATTTAATTAGGATACTAGGGGTATGGGGGTGATAATCCAAAAGAGAAGGTAAGGGGGTAATTTTTGTGAAAGAAGTAAAAAAGGTAATAAAAGCCGTGGCTTTAATAGGTGTATTTTTCGGAATTTTTTCTTTAATAAATGCTTGTGGTTGGAGTTGGCCTGTAGTACCTGAAGAAAAATACGACTATGAAAAACGACGGGAAAAGTTTTCCGAGAATGAATATATACAGCAAGAAACCACACCGGTACCTATTCAGCAAAGAAATGCTGGCTTTCAGACACCTATATCCCAAGTGGTGAAAAAGGTGATACCGTCGGTGGTGGGGATTTCAACCTTACATACGACCAAATCCACGGTATGGGATGATACCCAGGTAATAGAGGGGGTGGGATCCGGCGTCATTGTCCATCCCACAGGTTATATCTTGACCAATGACCATGTGGCAGGAGGCAATCCTAGCCACATAACGGTCATACTTAAAAATGGTGACGAACTAGAAGGACGTACCCTCTGGTCTGATCCTACTCTGGATCTGGCTATTGTAAAAGTGGACGCTGAAAATTTACCAGCCGCTACCCTAGGAGATAGCGATCAGCTGGAAGTAGGGGAAACCGCCATTGCAATTGGTACTCCGCTGGGGCTACAGTTTCAGCACACTGTGACGGCTGGAATCATCAGTGCCCTCAATCGCACCGTCCAAGTTCCCACCGAGCGAGGTCAAAATTTCATGGAAGACCTGATCCAGACTGATGCTTCCATAAATCCCGGAAACAGCGGCGGTCCACTTGTGAATATGAGGGGCGAAGTAGTGGGTATCAACACCATTAAGGTAACCAGCGCTGAAGGGATAGGCTTTGCCATTCCAATAAATGTGGCCAAGCCGGTTATCGAACATTTCATAAAAGAGGGTTCGTTTGTCACCCCCTATATCGGTGTGGTGGGTTTTGACAAAGAGATGGCCCGTTATTTCAAACAAGACCAGAACATACAACAAGGGGTATACGTAGTGGACATTGATGAACGCGGGCCGGCTTACAGGGCCGGTGTGAGGGTTGAAGATATAATAACCAAGGTAGGAGACAAAAAAGTCACCAAGATGCTGGACTTAAGAAGTGCTGTATATTCCTATAAAGTTGGGGATAGGGTTAGCATCGAAATCATAAGAAGGGGTAAAAGGCACACCGTTACCATGGTATTACAGCCAAAGCCTGAACTATAGGTTTCATTGAATAGGAAGGAGGTTGCTTTCATGGAAATAAAAAAAATCTTTCATGCACCGGTAATTCAGGAAGAGCTGGATACCCTCAAAATAGGTGATATGGTATATTTGCAAGGCAGCATATTCACTGCCCGAGACGCCGCACATAAAAGAATGTATCAGCTGATTAAAGAAGGCAAACCCTTGCCCATTGAACTAAAAGACCAAGTGATATATTATGCCGGACCGTGCCCTGCAAGACCCGGCCTTATGATAGGTTCGTGTGGCCCCACCACCAGCAGCAGAATGGATGCATATACCCCTCTCCTGCTTGAACATGGGCTCAAAGCAATGATAGGAAAAGGGCCCAGGTCGGCACAAGTGATCGAGGCAATGGTAAAATACGGCGCCGTGTACCTGGCGGCAGTAGGTGGAGCTGGTGCCCTGATAGCCTCGTGCATCAAGAAGGTAGAAATAGTGGCTTTTGAAGATCTAGGACCTGAAGCTATTTATCGTATGGAGGTAGAAAACATGCCTTTACTGGTAGCCATAGATGCCCAAGGCAACAACTTATATGAAATGGGCCCACTCCAATTTGCTCGTATTTAAGCTATTCTTATTTTTTACTTTCTTAAGACATTGTCAGCTCAGTTACCAAGCTTCTCAACAATATGGTCATCTCTAAACCACTTATCTCTTCACTAACTGCTCACCAACTTCAACCTAAATGCTTTATCTTCCTCGCTGACCCTCTCAATATCTGCTCCCAGGCTACGCAGCTTCTCTTCAAAACGTTCATATCCCCTGTCAATATGCTTGACATTTGTAACTTCAGTCACTCCATCGGCTATGAGCCCTGCAATAACCAGAGCTGCACCCGCACGTAAGTCTGTAGCCTCCACCTTCGCGCCAGTAAGCTTTTCAACCCCTTCAATTATTGCATTTCTATCCTCCACCTTTATGAGTGCTCCCATACGCCGCAACTCTTCCACATGGCGATACCTAGACTCCCATACGTTCTCTGTAATAATGCTTGTCCCTTCCGCCACGCTCAACAACACAGACATTGGCTGTTGTAGGTCTGTAGGAAATCCCGGATACGGAAGAGTTTTAATATTAACCCTTCGGGGACGTCCTGTACCGACTACCCTCACATAATCGTCCCCTTGTTCTACGTACATACCCATTTCAAGCAACTTAGCTGAAACAGCCTCTAGATGCTTAGGTATAACCCCTGTTATTTTCACATCACCTTGTGTAGCGGCGGCGGCAATCATAAAAGTACCAGCCTCTATCTGATCGGGTATTATGGTATATTCACACCCGTGCAACCTTTTTACCCCTTTTATCTTTATAATATCAGTACCTGCTCCCTTGATATTAGCGCCCATTGAGTTCAGAAAATTTGCCACATCCACTACATGGGGCTCTTTGGCAGCATTCACTATAGTAGTAGTACCCTCTGCTTTGACGGCAGCTAACATTATATTGATAGTAGCACCTACACTCACCACATCCAAATATATTTCGTTCCCTATGAGCTTTTCAGCATACGCTTTTATAAGCCCATGGCCTATAGACACGTCAGCACCCAAGGCCTGAAATCCCTTAATATGCTGATCCACAGGACGTGCTCCTATCTCACAACCACCAGGAAAAGCCACCTCAGCCTTACCAAATCGCCCCAATAGCGCTCCCAAAAGATAATAAGAGGCCCTCATGCGCCTAACCAGGTCGTAATCTGCACGGCAACTGCTAACTCCAGCCGCATTTATGGTTATACGCCCCTTGGGTTCCAGCGTCACCTGAGCTCCCATGTGTTTTAAAATATCAGACAGCATTATTACATCATCAATATACGGAAGATTATCTATAACACAGGTCTCATCGGTCAGCAAAGCAGCGGGTATTACAGCCACCGCAGCATTTTTTGCACCGCTGACCTTTACACTGCCTATCAATCTTTTTCCTCCACGTATCACCAACTTCTCCAATTAAGCGTTCCTTCTCCCTCTAGGAGAGGAACTTCACCTCCTACTCTATACCCACTAAACCTGCAGTCGCTTCATATAAAAAGAAGTTACACTTGTTATTTTACCACAATATTTATTTTTCATCTATAGAGATGGATGTCTTTCTGTTTCCTAACACACTGCCTACAAAACAACATGTTCTCCACAAGCTTGGTTTTGGGTAGACCATACCTCAGATAACGCCTATTCGTCTCCCTTTAAGATAAGAGACTTTTTGGCAATTTAGTTAAAAACAGCTTTGTCCAATTTTTACACAAAAAAGTATATCCACCAATCAATTACTACACCCACTACAACTGCGACAGCTAGAGCCAGAACATCCACCCGAACCAGAAGAACTGCCACTAATACCAAAATAACATTTACCCTCGTAAATTCGCTTTAAATCATTGCTTCCACATCTGGGACATCTCACTTTATCTACATTGCCACCAAATACCAATTCTTCAAATTTCTCCCCACATTCATTGCACTTAAAATCCAGTAAAGCCATATACATCTACCCCTTATTTTCAATAGACTTACCACTTGCAGAGTTCAACACTATAAGTATAGCGCTTTTTAGAGAAAAAATCAAATAGAATGAACTGGATTTTTACTACCAATTTAGCGATCTCAAGCGTTTTTGAAAAAAGTATTTCCATGATTTACCTGTTACTTTCTCACATGCCTTTATTAGGTCACATGCATTGGCATTTTTAAACTTATTTTCTCGATAATAATTCTGTAGAATGCCGTAAAATTTTTGAGAACCTACAGCCTGGCGAAGGTCATTAAATAGACTTGCCCCTTTACCATATACCACTAAATCATATGTAACCCAGTCTTTAAATTTATAGACCGGCTGATCAATTCTAGATGTAAATCCCTGAGCATAGTACTTTTGCAGTTGGGAACACTTGCCATCAACTATCACCCTATTATAGACCTCTTTACCCACATTTTCACCGTATCTGTTCTCATAATAAAGTATAGTCGAATATTCGGTCAAAGCCTCGTCCAGCCAAGGTTCATCTATTTGATCGTTGCCCACCACTGCATACCACCATTGATGAGCCGTCTCATGCACCGTGACATATTCCAGCCACTGCAGATCCTGGCTGTACAGACTACGATCTATCATAACAAGGCAAGGATACTCCATCCCTCCTACAAAGAAGTCAGCCTGAACCACTGAGAGATGTTCATAAGGATACTTCCCAAATCGACGATTAAAGATTTGCACTGCCGTTAAGGCATAATCAAGAGCTTTTACGCCTTCCTCCTTATAAGACGGCAAAAAATATGAATAAACCGTAAGACCATCCACCGTACGGGATATAACTTCAAAATCTTGACTGGCAATCCAAGCAAAATCTCTAACAGCCAATGCTTTAAACTGCCATACTTTATAGGCCCTTTCTGCTTTTACATCGAGGATTTCTCCTGTTGCAGCTAAGGTATAATCGTAAGGCACTTTAACATTCACCTGGTAATTTGCCACGTCACTATAAAATGGGTCCCCCACTGGATAGTAAGGATCGGTATTCCATCCGGTATGGTCATATACGCACACAATGGGATACCAATTTGTAACGTTAAAGGTATGCTTTCCATATCCAAATCTCCCAATGCAGTTAGGAATTTTCACGGTATACTTCATGTTGATTTCAATCATTTGCCCAGGCCTTAAGGGTGTCCCCAACACAATGCTGAGTATATTGCTGCTATAACCGCCAACATTGAATTCAACCGGATTCCCATTTATCATGACCTCTTCTATATCAAGCCAGCCAGGAGAAAAACCATTGGGATATGCCCTCTGCTTCTCTTCAGCCAAAAAAGGAACACGATTTTCATCCCTGAAGGCGTTGGGATAAAGATGGAAATAAAGCCTGTCAAACTCAACATCATGGTTGTTTCTATACTCCACAGTTTGTGTACAAATAAGCTTTGCCGTGTTAGGGTCAAATACTACATCTATATAATACCAACTCAAGTTCTCACTAGCTTTTGCAAGCTCTCCAGGGGGGTGTAGCTGCGTAACACTATCACAGCATAATACCCCTACCAGTATGGCAAAAACCAATATCGCCAATATAAATCCCCTTAAGACCTTTACATCCATACATTACCCTCTCGTCCATATTTTGTACATATACTACTCCTCATAGGGCAGTTCAATAGTAAACTTGGTTCCCTCACCCACTTTGCTCTGTACCCTAATATTCCCACCATGGTTTTTAACTATATTTTTACATATGGCAAGTCCCAGCCCACTACCACCTTTTTTGGTAGTATAAAAAAGCTTGAATATATCCGAAAGATGTTGTTCAGGTATTCCCACACCGGTATCTTCAAATTCGATCAAAGCCATACCCGACTCTTTATTTTTCAAAAGCCTTATCGTAAGTACACCACCTTTTTCCATAGCCTGTATTGCATTCTCTATTAAATTGATAATCACCTGCTGCATAGCATCTTTATCCACCTTTGCAAAGATATGCTTTTCTGGCATCACAAGCCTTATATCCACTTTCCCAATGCGAGCTTTAGCAAACATCAGATCCGCTACATGACAGATCAAATCATTTAACGAATATCGCATGAACTTCATCTGTGAAGGTCTGGTAAGGTTCTTAAAATCATTAAGGATTTTATTTATCCGTGTAACCTCTGTCAATATCTTATCCGCCTTAAGGGTATCCAGTACTTTTTCAAGCTGCAACAATTGCACATACGCACTTATAGTAGATAGGGAATTGCGAATCTCATGAGACAAAATAGAAGCAGTATTGACGATATCGCTGTTGAATTCAGATAACCTGTAATTACAAGCCTCCAGCTCAGCATATTTGTTCTTTAAAGCCAGTTGTTCTTCTATTCCCCTGGCTGCTAGAATAGCCAATCCTAACATCTCATATCCGGCATTCTCTTTCTCTATATAAATACCTAAAGCTCCTAAAATCCCACCATCCCTATCATGAATGGGGGCGGCAACACCCGCCCAACCTTTAAACACTGTTAAGAAATGCTGATCGCCAAACACAGCAATTGGTTTATCTATAACAATGCATGTTCCCAAACAATTGGTTCCTATATTGGCTTCTTTTACTATGTGCCCCTTTTCAATCCCTAAGTCTATTAGCTGAGGCGCTTTACCCATCCTACATAATATTAGGCACTCTCTATTACACAAAAGCACCATACTATTGGGATAAGGGATAATGCTCTTTATCATTCTAATATAAGGAAGTGCAGAATCGATAAGTATTTGGTCCTTTCTCAGTATAGCATTCCATTCATTCTCAGATACTGTATCCACCCTGGGTAAAGCCTGGCGTGTCAAACCGCTGTCTTTACATCGTTTCCACGACATGCATATCTCTTTATCAAAATCCCAAATATTCTGCTTCGATTCTTCCTCCATCCCAAAACCCATATCTCCTATCATCCTCAATCCTCCAGTTTGTACCCAAAATAAGAGAGGTAATCGATTGAAAAAAGTTTTACCTTTTTTTAATTGATAAATATAAAATTCTATATTAATCTTAAAATTCCTCCATAAACTAATCACCCAATACTTAAAGCCGCTCCATTACATATATAATCATTTAATTCCATACATATTCAGGTGTACATACTATTTGACAACAAAAAAGTTCAAATTTATAATGTAAAAGATCACTAAAAATTCATTACAAAAATTAAAGGGAGAAATAATATGTCCAAAACAATAGGAAGGGATTTGACAGAAGGCAGCATAGTAAAACACCTCATCGCCTTTTCATCACCCTTGCTGCTTGGTAACGTCTTTCAGGCATTATACAACGCAGTGGACAGCATATGGGTAGGAAAATTCTTAGGCCCGGGAGCCCTGGGAGCTGTGTCTGTAAGCTTTCCCATTACATTTGTATTGATATCCATGGTAATGGGTATTACCATGGCCACTTCTGTGCTGGTATCGCAGTACGCGGGTGCCAGAGATACAGAAATGGTTTCCAGGACCATAAATAACTCGTTTTTTATTTTAGGAATAGCCGCTATTGTATTTACAGGTATAGGGCTCATTTTCAGCCGAAAGGTACTGATGTTATTGAATACTCCCCAAGATATTTTAGGTTACGCCGTAGAATATTTGAATATATATTTGCTGGGTCTTGGATTTACGTTTGGATACAACGTGGTAAGCTCGGTATTAAACGGCCTGGGGGATTCCAAAACCCCGGTCAAATTCCTCATAATCGCTACAATTACCAACATAATTTTAGACCCCTTGTTCATATTTGGATTTGGCTTTATCCCCAAGATGGGTATTGCTGGAGCTGCTTTAGCAACAATACTATCACAAGGGTTATCATTTTTCCTGGTATTTAGGTATCTCATAAAGCACGATCACCTCATAAAACCCGATTTTAAGAATTTCAAATTTGACCGTGAGCTGGTATGGAAGCTTATTAAAATAGGGTTACCTGCCGGTATCCAGCAAATAGTAGTATCAATGGGATTGACCATGATGACAGGCATAATAAACCTGTTTGGCTCCAACTCGGTAGCGGCCTTTGGGGCCACTTCCCGGTTGGACCAGTTTGCTCATATGCCCGCTATGTCACTGGGGCTGGCCACGTCAGCCTTAACAGGTCAAAATTTAGGAGCGGACAAACACGAGAGGGTCAAAGAAGTGTTCAAGTGGGGCAATATACTAGCAGGTAGCATCACAGCTGTAATCGTAGCGTTGGTAATGGCATTTCCCAGAGCCATTCTACAAATCTTTACTAGCGATGTTCATGTGCTGGACATAGGTAGCAGGTACTTAAGAATTGTGGGTATTTCTTATATCCCTTTTTCTTTGATGTTTGTCACCAACGGAATATTAAGGGGAGCTGGTGATACGTTGCCCACTATGATTTTCTCTATTGTCTCTCTGTGGCTTATAAGAATTCCTCTGGCTCGTTACTTATCATCGCTTAAAAGCCTAGGAGTAGATGGCATATGGATAGCCATTGCTGTGAGTTCTATAATCTCCATGACCATGAGCATTACGTACTATTTGTCTGGTAGGTGGAAAAACAAAAAACTGGTCACCAAAAAAGCTCAATGACCTGCTTTTACTTTAACCAACTATCTCAATTTTTTTGAGCCACCACAGATTGGCAAAAACAGCATTTTAATCATCTGGTTCCCAAACATGGCATTTCTTTGACAACATCTTATCATGCGGTGTTTGGTATTTTCCCTTATTTTGGCTTTATCGCCCACCAAATAGATCTTTTACGACTTATCACTCTATACAAAATTTTCACGCATTCTTTGGACAAGATTGATATTTGAATTTCAAATTTTGTGGTATATAATATATGAAACCAAGAATATAATTTTTAAGTGAACATTCTCGAAAAGTAGCTGAGAAACATAGGCACAACGAATGATTTTGTAGGGCAACTTTGCAGAATAGTTAGGGGGTAAAGTCCCAAGGCCGAACCTACAAACAAGCTAGAATAAAGCTCTCTGACTTTTCGAGAGGGTACTTAAGTGAAAAAGGAGGTGGGCTAGACATGACGATAGAACGGCAGGTAAAGCTGGAAAAGCTCACCCAAGTGTGTGATTTCGTCAACCTGGCTTCCAAATACAGCTGTGATGTGAAGGTAAGGAGCAGCAACAATGAAGTAGACGGCAAGAGCATATTGGGCATACTGACCCTCTCCTTGTGGAAGCCGGTGACGGTATGGGCCTCGGGTGAGGATGCCGAGGAATTTGCAGCCCAATTGGATTCGTTTCAACCCCAGTGAAAAGGTATCCCTTAGATATCAACCTGCTAGAGGGATACCTTTTCATTTTTGAATGATTTCAGGTTTCAAACCCCAAAAAGTGCTTTATATTCCCAGCAACAAAAACCTTTAAATCAGCTCAAGGAAGCGAACCACTTGAGCTACTATTAAACACAATACAATACCCGTAATGGTTGGCACAGTAAACGCAACAAACGTCCATTTCCAGCTTCCAGTCTCCTTACGTATGGTAAACAACGTTGTCCCACAAGGAAAATGGTTGAGAGAAAACAACATGGTACACAGGGCAGTCAACCATGTCCAGCCATGGTGAACTAATATATTATGCAGCGCCTCAAGGCTGTCCAGCTCCACCAGCGTGTCGGTAGCCATATAGCTCATCAGTATTACTGGTATGACTATTTCGTTAGCTGGTAAGCCCAATATAAAAGCCATTAAGATATAACCATCCAATCCCAGCATTTTGGCAAAGGGGTCCAGGAATCCCGCAAAGCCATTTAACAAACTATTTCCTGCTACACTTACATTACTCATAATCCATATGATAAATCCTGCAGGAGTTGCTACTGTGACAGCGCGGGCCAGCACAAAGAGAGTACGGTCCAAAAGGGAGTGTAATAGAATACTACATACCCGAGGCTTCCTGTATGGAGGTAGCTCAAGCACGAAGGAAGACGGCAGCCCTTTTAATAGAGTGTGAGATAGTATTTTAGAAACCAACAGAGTGATACACACCGCCAACACTATCATAGTCACTACCATCAAAGTTGCTACCACTAAATTAAATTTTCCTGCTCCTCCTGCCATAAATATCGTCGCTAAAGCAATCAAAGTGGGAAATCGCCCGTTACATGGTACGTAATTGTTTGTTATTATCGCTAGAAGCCTTTCCCTGGGCGAATCAATTATACGACAAGCAATTACCCCGGCAGCATTACAACCAAATCCCATACACATGGTTAACGCCTGCTTGCCGTGAGCACATGCTTTCTTGAAAAAATTGTCCAGATTGAAAGCCACCCGAGGAAGATAGCCTAAGTCTTCTAACAAGGTAAACAAGGGGAAAAATATGGCCATAGGCGGCAACATCACCGACACCACCCAGGACACCGTACGGTATACCCCGTCAAGCAACAGGCTGTGCAACCATGATGGTGCGTTACAAGACATAAAAAGGTCAACCAACACTTTTTCGAGATAGTAAAACGCTTGGGATAGCATCTGTGAAGGATAGTTGGCCCCTTCAATAGTAATCCAGAATACCACACACAAAAGCCCAAACATAGCCGGTATACCCCACACTTTTGAGGTAAGCAGGTTATCTATTTTGTATTCAATGGTGTTGGCTGAGCTTTTTTGACAATACAAAACCTGACGGCTGACATCTTCTGCCTTGCGTATTAATGTACATGCCAATTTATCTCTCAATAGTTCAACATCCCACCCCTTATCTTTAAAAAACCTCTGGATTTTTTCCACTCCTTCCTTTAGCTCATCAACCCCCAAAATATCTATCCCATAATAACGTTTGAAAGCCTCTGTAACCCCTATATCTTCTTCAACAAGTCGTAACGCAAACCATCGGCTGTTGATATTACAGCCTAAGCCATTTATAACGTGGCTTATTAGCGGTTCAATAAAATTTATACCCCCCTCGATATCATCATCATACTTTATCGTTACGGGGTTTGTACTGAGCCTACCACAAGCCATTTGCCATATCTTTTCTTTTAAAAGGTCTAATCCATGCCCTGTAAGGGCGCTTATTCCCACCACCGGTACACCCAAAATAGCAGAAAGCTTTGTTAAATCAATCCAAATGCCTTTTCTGCTGGCCTCATCCATTAAGTTTACACACACCAACACCTTAGGTGTCATCTCAATAATCTGTAATACCAGGTTTAAATTTCGCTCTAAACACGTTGCATCTACCACCACAACAGTTACATGAGGATTACCAAAACATATAAAATCCCTAGCTATTTCTTCTTCTGGTGAGCTGGTCATAAGTGAATAAGTCCCTGGCAAATCCACCAAAACAATGTTTTTCCCGTTATACTTATAACATCCGTAAGCAGTACTTACCGTTTTGCCAGGCCAATTACCGGTATGTTGCCTTAAACCCGTCAAACGATTAAATATACTGCTTTTGCCTGTATTGGGGTTTCCTGCTAAAGCCACTATTATATTGTCAGACTTCCCAGGCTTTGCCTTAATTATATTGTGTATTGCAGTAAGGCCGGTCGACTGTCCAGTCAGCCCCACACAAGCCACCCCCCAATTATGAGTTGGTTGTTTTAACCAAAATTTTTGAAGCATCTTCATGACGAAGTGCAATCATAGCTCCCCTAACTTCATACAAAGTGGGATCCCCTAACAGGCTCCGGCGTACTACTTTAATTTCAGTCTCCGGTATCACTCCTAAATCCATAAGCCTTCTACGCAAAATGCCACTGACATTTATGTATTTTACCTTTGCTGTACACCCAACAGGAAGGAGGTTTAAAGGCAAAAGGATCATCATTAACACTCCCACCGTCTTGAGATTCAAAAGAATATCTACTTGAGCAATATATGCCTTAATTATGTTATATGTGCTTAATCTTTTTACTCAATTATCAACAAATACAAATTTTCTACAGCAAAACACATTCTTGATTGAAATATTAGGCTAAATATTGATAATGATTAAATTTATGTTTATAATAAAATTGTAACAATTGCAAAATTCTGTTATCATACAAACCTTAAATGTGTTTCTGTTTCAAAAAATAAAAAATTGAACTTCCCAAAAAGCCTTAGTTCTAAGAAGTAGAAGGAGGAAGTCACAGATGAAAAACACAATAAAACAACTTAAAGAATACTTAATAAACCACAATATAAAGCCTTCAACTATACGATTGAAAGTGCTGGAGTATTTGCTCAATAATCGAATTCATCCTACCGCCGACGACATCTATAAAAACTTGCTGCCTCAAATACCCACTCTTTCAAAAACGAGCATTTACAATACTATGGAGTTATTTGCCAATAATGGGGTAGTAAAAATTTTGAGCTTTGACGGAAAGGAAGCCCATTATGATGTAAATACCGAGCTGCATGGCCATTTTAAGTGCCGCAGGTGTGGTATAATATACGATTTTAATGTTCCATTTGATATTCCAATACCCAATGAATTAAAAGAATTTGACGTCAAGGAGGTTGATATAAATTTTTACGGCATATGCCATAAATGCAATAAACAAAGAGGGCAAGAAATGTAAATGAGATTTTATGTTCCCTCTAGGCTTTGCACATATCAAACAAATACGATGTGACATTATCAAAAAATGACCTAACGACTACCCATCAAAAGAAAAACAACCGGCAAAGAAAGAATGGAGGAAGGCTGCTTTAAGCTGCCTCCCTCAAACTTTATTACCTACTCCTTTTTAAGGATAAAAACGCCTCTCGCTATTCCAAAAGCTCAAGATGTTTCTTTATATTGTCAGCTACGTATCGATAGTGTTCATCCTCATGTTTGATCAGTATATCATAAATTTCTTCTCTCTTCTCATCCAGCAGTACACCGTATGATATATGCAGCAGCTGCCTTACTTTAGGATTTTGCAGAACCTGTGGGTTATCCAAATCCAGCCCTTTTTCGAAGTCCTGCTTGTAAATCGAAATCTTGTACGCCTTCTTGCTCTCCTCCAGATTATCCAGGGCAATGCTGTAAAGCTCCCTAAAAAGCTGTCTATCTTTGTCGTATATCACGTTCAAAGCCTGCAGCCAACTGGTACCTGAAGTCTTTATATGGAAGTTGTGCCGGGTTGCTTCGTTGAAAATCCTATATATGCTGAACTTGTCACTGCCCGAATGCAGACTCAACCTGTAGCCGCCCAGCATTCTCGCAACAGTACAGTGCTTGTTGAGCTCTACCACAAACTTATCCATATCACCTCTATAATCCACCGCCTTCTCAAACTCACCAGGGAATTTAGGGGCCAAGCTCCAAAAATCTATACCTTTTCTATGCAAGTATTCAGCTACGAATATATGATCCTCTATGGTAGTGTCTCTATCCCCTTCATCTATAGAAACCTCCAGGTCAAAATCTTTTACTCTCTCTTTAATCAAACCGTAAACTCGTTCTACGAAACACATGGCTTTCTCATATATCACGGCAGACCTCAACAGCTCTTCGCTCTTTATCGTATATTCCCCACCCTGAAAGATGATCTTTTTGCCACCAAAATCCTTTATTATGTCCAAACTCAGCTGTGAAAGACGGTCTGCATTAACTGCAAGTCCTTCTCCCTTTACTAACATCTCACTTACATCTAAAGTGTACATCGTATACCCCGCTTCAGTCGCTTGAAACAAATATTTCTCATCTTTTATGTGGTCAGCATCTGCACCAAACCCCCCATTGTAACCAGCCTCTAGCACACCCAACACAGCTTTGAGCAATACATCTTTAAAGTCCCTATGGGTTTTTTCAAGCTCCCGTGGTGATTGTTGAGCCAAAACAGGAAAAAAGTCAAAACCTTTGAAAGCATCAAGGTGAGCTGATGTAGCCAAACCAAGCCTGTCACCTGTACCAAATGACGCAGCATTTTTACATGGTGTTGGCCCAATGCCAAAATTATCCCTTAAAATAAGGTAGTTTTCAAAAACGAGCGGAAAAAGGTTAAAACAGAAATCAGTACCTTCTATATTAATATCTTCATCGAAAAATGGAGTTTTAAAACCGCTGACCCTTTCTTTGCTTAAAATCCCTACTTTCTTGCCATCATTGCCTCTAACTACAAAAACATAAATGCCCTCCGAAAGCTTCCTTACAGAATTGGGATACAACATAAATGAATGGCGCAACAGCGCACTGGAAAGTTGATTTAACATCTGCTCATCCAGCATATACACCTTCCCCTTTTATTGAAATTTTTCGCGTAAGCCGTTAACTTCCCTCAAACCTGCATATGTACAACTTATCAGAAAATTATTTTATCATATGTTTTGGGATAATGCATCTAATTTTTGCTACTTATGCTGTACCCACTGCCTTCACTTTTTATCTCACCAATTATTTTTAAAAAATTTATAGCCGGTATACAAAACCGGCTATATACTAACCATACGTCAATCATCTAAGGCTTCAAACATATCTTTGCCTACACCGCACTCAGGACATACCCAGTCATCTGGCAAATTCTCAAAAGTTGTACCTGGTGCAATCCCTCCATCTGGATCCCCTACTGTCGGGTCATAAACGTAGCCGCACACCGTACATTGATATTTTTTCATAAATTGTTCCTCCTTTTTATCGTCGTTTTCAACAACACTCCTTGTCTAACCTTTAAAGAAAGATTTTTATAACAAATATTTAACCTTTATTTTAATTACTAAAACAATTTTCTAAATCGCCATATTAAATACAATACCTTCAGCGTTTTGCCCAAAAAGAGTTAGTTGTGGAATTTAGCGATGCTTTTGCGCAAATGGCAGCGAAATGGCAACGAAAAAGCCCTCCTCGAATTTCGCAACACTTCTTGGAGGGCTTAAATTCTTGGAGCTGGCGGTGGGACTTGAACCCGCAACCTGCTGATTACAAGTCAGCTGCTCTGCCGATTGAGCTACGCCAGCTTATATATGGCGACCCGGAAGGGACTTGAACCCTCGACCTCTAGCGTGACAGGCTAGCGTTCTAACCATCTGAACTACCGGGCCGCATTTTTATGGTGACCCCGAGGGGATTCGAACCCCTGTTACAGGCGTGAAAGGCCTGTGTCTTAACCACTTGACCACGGGGCCATCAATGGTGACCCATCGGCGATTCGAACGCCGGACACCTGGATTAAAAGTCCAGTGCTCTACCACCTGAGCTAATGGGTCACACATCAACCAATGCAGATTATATAATACACAAGACTCAATAAATTGTCAACTGTAGAAATAACAATTTTATAAGAACAGCTCAAAAAATCGCCAAAATATATGCTCACATACCACTTTTTAAGCAATAATCCTCATCAAAGTTTTGAAGCTATATCTCTTGCCACCACAATCCCAGTCACAGAGGCCTGCATAAGCCCGCGAGTGATACCTGCACCATCTCCAATAGCGTACAAATTTTTAATGGGAGTCTCAAACTTGCTATTTACCTCTATCTTGCTGCTGTAAAACTTAACCTCCACACCGTACAGCAGCACATCACGAGAATAAAGCCCCGGTGCCAGCTTGTCAAAGGCTCTCAGCGCCTCCACTATTGATGTAAGATAACGCTGAGGTAATACATAGCTCAAATCACCCGGTACAGCGCTCTTTAAAGTAGGAATAGTAACCGACTTTTTGAGCCTACTATAATCGGTCCTCCTACCCATGAGCAGGTCTCCTAAACGCTGAACCATTATGCCACCGCCGGTTAGCATGTTTGCTAAATAAGCAATATACTTACCGTATTCTATGGGCTGATTAAATGGTTCGGTAAAACGGGTAGATACCAGCACGGCAAAATTGGTGTTATCAGTTTTAAGGGCCGGGTCTGCATAGCTATGCCCGTTTACAACGGCTATCTTTCCGTCATAGTGCTCCTCAGACACCACGCCCCCTGGATTCATACAAAAAGTTCTTACCTTGTTCTCAAAGGTATCAGAGTAATACACCAGCTTGGCCTCATACAAATCCTTGGTGAGATGGTCCATAACAGCATTGGGCACTTCAACCCGTACACCGATGTCCACCTCGTTGTTGTAGATGGAAATACCGTGCTTTTTGGCCTGCTGAGCCAGCCACTCAGCCCCAGCTCGTCCCGGAGCTACTACCACAAAGTCGCAGTCTATAACCTCTTTTTGCCCCTGCTTTAGTACTACAACCCCTGTAGCTCTACCCTCATTTACAATTATATCAACAGCCTCGGTCATTGGGCTAAACCTAACGTTGGCCTGACTGACAAGATACTCATACATCGCTTTAAGGACATCAATGGCCTTTTCTGTTCCTAAATGCCTTACACCACATGGAATGAGACGTATACGATGCTTCAAAGCCTGATACTTTATCTCTTCTATTCTGGCAGAATTGACACCGTGAAGTATGGCGGTAGCCCCAAAGCTCAAATATATATCATCGGCATATTTTATCAGCCGATTGGCTTCATCCTCATCCATATAATCCAGGATGCGGCCACCCACTTCAGCGCTTTGAGTCAGCTTGCCATCACTGAATGCACCTGCTCCACCCCAGCCGCTTACTATAGCACAGGGATGACAATTGGCGCATTTTCCTGTTATACGCGCAGGGCACGCTCTCTTATTCAGATGAGGGCCTTTATCCACTATAAGCACCTTTAATTCTTTCTTTTGCTTGACGAGCTCAAGAGCCGTAAAAATACCCGCTGGTCCAGCTCCTACTATCACCACGTCATATTTCTCCATAGCCTATGCCTCATCTCTTAGTTGTCTAAACCGCATAATAAAATCATAGGGTTTAGACAGCTGGGCTATTTGTAGTCCGCCCTTTAAGAGAGTGCCCACTCCCAGCAGGCGGTATTCAAGCACTCCCCAAAGCTTGGTATAATGCACTATCAATTTACAATCTCTAAGAAATCCGACACACAAAAGGGGAGATAACATTAGACGCCCAATAAATGATACCAGAAAAACCCGTCAAAATCAATTGTCTATATCCATCAAAGAAGCCCCTCCTTACAGCTTGTGTGAAGAAGGGGCTTTTTCTCATCTATCCAAAGTGCACACTATTTGTCCTTTAGGTAATCATTAAGCGCCTTTACAAGTTCTTCTACGTTTATCCCGTGAGCTACCGATGCCTCTTCAAGGGTTTCACCGCTCGATATAGGACACCCCAGACAGTGCATGCCAAACCGTAGGAAGATGGGCACTGTACCGCGATCGATTTGCAACACCTGAGCAATTGTCATATCCTTACTCACCTGCGCCATGGCACTACCTCCTTTTTTCTTTCTTTTCTTACATCATACACCTACTTATCCCAACAATCAACTCCTTTATTTAGGTTTTAACCTATTTCATCCAAATTATACGGCGTTTCTTGATATACATAATAGTTTAGCCAGTTGGAAAACAGCAAGTTTGCATGACTACGCCAATTCACAATTGGCATAGCATTGGGGTCATCTCCAGGAAAATAATTCTTGGGCAAACTTATGTTAAGCCCTTTAGCCTTATCCCTCTCGTACTCCTCCTTGAGGGTAAGAGGGTCATACTCCGAATGACCAGTTACAAATACCTGCCTGCCATTTTTAGAAGCCACTATATAAATTCCAGCTTCTTCTGATTCGGACAAAATTTCCAACTCGGGAACTTTAAGTATATCCTCCTTCCTCACCTCTGTATGCCTAGAATGAGGCACATAGAATATATCATCAAACCCCCTTAACAGCCTTTCGTTTTTCTTACATACCCTGTGCGGAAATACGCCGAACATCTTTTGTGGCAGCTTGTATTTGGGTATTCCATAATGGTAATAAAGTCCAGCCTGTGCCGCCCAACATATATGGAAGGTAGAGAAGACATGGGTCTTACTCCACTCCATGATCTCTTTAAGCTCTTCCCAGTAATCCACCTCTTCAAACTCCAGATGCTCTACCGGCGCACCAGTTATGATCATGCCATCAAACTTTTGGTCACATATCTCATCAAAAGTGTTATAGAACTTGATCAAGTGCTCCCTGGAAGTATTCTTAGAGACATGGCTCTTAGGATGAAGCAGCACTATATCCACCTGGAGGGGTGAATTACCCAAGAGGCGTAATATCTGGGTTTCGGTTACTATTTTATTAGGCATGAGGTTCAATATTACAATTTGTAAAGGCCTGATGTCCTGATGCAAGGCTCTGTCTTCAAACATTACGAATATATTTTCATTTGTCAATGTCTCAGCAGCTGGTAAATCGTTAGGTATCTTTATTGGCATATCTCATCTCCCTTCCTAAACTTCCTTGAATAGATCTGTTGACAGGTATCTCTCTCCCGTATCGGGCAATATGACTACTATGGTTTTACCCTCGTTTTCCTCTCTTTTAGCAACCTGAGTTGCTGCAAAGGCTGCCGCACCCGAGGATATCCCAACCAACAAACCTTCAGTCTTTGCAAGGGTTCGAGAAGTACTATAAGCCTCTTCAGTCTTCACCGTTATTATCTCATCTATAATGCTGGTATTGAGCACCTCAGGTACAAAACCAGCCCCTATGCCCTGAATCTTATGTGGGCCAGGTTTGCCTCCCGACAAAACTGGCGAATCAAAAGGCTCGACAGCTATAACCTTGACATCAGGTTTGCGCTGTTTTAAAATCTCGCCGACGCCCGTCAGCGTACCACCTGTTCCTACCCCTGCTACAAATATGTCCACTTCTCCATCGGTGTCTCGCCATATCTCCTCAGCGGTTGTCCTCCTGTGGATTTCCGGGTTTGCAGGATTCTTGAATTGCTGCGGCATAAACGATCCAGGTATGCTGGCTGCCAGCTCCTCAGCCTTCCTTATTGCACCTCTCATGCCTTCTGCACCAGGGGTTAACACGAGTTCTGCACCCAGCGCTTTAAGAAGGCTCCTGCGCTCAAGGCTCATGGTATCCGGCATGGTGAGTATCAACCTATAACCCTTGGCTGCAGCTACCAACGCCAGCGCAATGCCGGTATTGCCGCTAGTAGGCTCAATAATGGTGGAATTCTTGCCTATCAAGCCCCTTTTCTCAGCATCCTCAATCATGGCAAGGCCTATTCTGTCTTTAACGCTGCCACCGGGATTGAAGTATTCCAGCTTTGCAATCAAACGCGCCTTTAAGCCGTTAACTTTATTGTAATTGGTCAACTCCAACAACGGAGTGTTCCCTATGAGGTCAGTCAATCTCTTTGCAATCCTAGACATAAAATACCATCCCTTCCTTAAAAATTTAAATACTCTATACACTTTATGTTTTAAAACACATCTTGCATTAAATATAATACATATACCCATTCATCACGTCCTTTTCATACGCGTCAGCCAACTCTTTCAAGGTAATGCCATCTACTACCTGGTTTACCTCATCCCTTATCCTGGCCCATACATATCTTGTTATGCATTGACCTTCTCTAGGACATCTCTCCTTTTTGCCGCGTTGCCTCACACATTTGACAGGAGCCAAATCTCCTTCTAAAGCCCTCAAGATATCGCCCAAAGTAATTTGATGGGGAGGTCTAGCAAGCGCGTATCCTCCATTAGGCCCCCGTATACTTTTTACTAGCCCAGCTCTCTTAAGCACAGACAGCACCTGTTCAAGGTACTTTCCCGGAATGTTCTGCCTTTCGGCAATGCTCTTTACCGGAACGTTGGTTCCCGACCAATTTAAAGCCAGGTCCAGCATGGCTTTAACCCCATATCGTCCCTTAGTCGAAATAGTCATAATCAGCCATTCACTGCCTTTCTCAATGCCTGTTCAAGGTCATAAATGAGGTCGTCTACATCCTCTATTCCTACAGAAACTCTGATCATGTCCGGGGTCACACCTGCAGCCCGCTGCTCCTCTTCGGATAACTGAGCATGGGTGGTACTTGCAGGATGGATCACTAGAGATTTGGCATCAGCCACATTGGCCAAATGCGAGAATATCTCCAGGCTATTTATAAACCTCTTACAGGCTTCTATATCACCCTTTATGCCAAAGGTAAATATCGACCCCGCTCCCTTAGGGAAATATTTTTGTGCCAGTTGATAGTACTTATTCCCTTCAAGGTTTGGATAGTTGACCCATGAAACCGCAGGATGGGATTTCAAAAATTCCACAATTTTGCGGGTATTTGATACATGTTTCTCCACCCTCAATGAAAGCGTTTCAAGCCCCAACAAAAGGAGAAAAGAGTTAAACGGGCTTATGCAGGCACCTGTATCCCGCAGCAGTTGAGCTCTAGCTTTCATGATATACGCCGCAGCACCAAAAGCCTTAGTATATATTAGCCCATGATAACTTGGGTCGGGCTGTGTGAGGCCCGGAAATCTTCCGCTGGCTTCCCAATCAAATTTCCCCGAATCAACTATCACTCCACCTATGGATGTACCATGCCCGCCTATGAACTTGGTGGCTGAATGTACCACTACATCTGCCCCATATTCTATAGGCCTTATCAGATAAGGGGTACCAAAGGTATTGTCAACGATAAGAGGTACGCCATTGTCATGAGCAATTTTGGCTACCACCTCAATATCAATGAGATTTATGCCTGGATTCCCTATTGTTTCAATAAATATGGCCTTGGTTTTATCGGTTATGGCCTTCCTGAAATTTTCCGGATCATCGGGATTTACAAATATCACCTTTATGCCCAGCTTGCTGAAAGTGGCTGAAAACAGATTGTATGTCCCTCCATACAGTGTGCTGGCAGATACTATCTCATCACCTGCTGAGGCAATATTTAAAATAGCGTACGTGATAGCCGCAGAACCTGAGGCAACAGCTAATGCCCCAATACCACCCTCCAAAGCTGCCATCCTCTTTTCAAAAACATCAGTTGTGGGATTCATGATCCTGGTGTATATATTGCCCTCTTCTGCAAGAGCAAATAGCCTAGCAGCGTGTTCTGTATCCTTAAAGACATAAGATGTGGTCTGGTAAATAGGCACAGCCCTTGCTCCTGTAACTGGATCAGGTATTTGGCCCGCATGGACCTGCAATGTGTCAAAACCGAGCTTTCTTTGGTTCACTTGTATCATCCCCCCTAAAATAAGGTATAAACTTGACTAACTACAGATTTTATCTACCTTGTTATGCACTGCGGCTGCTCAAAAAAACATAACTATAGCCAATTTTCAAATAAACTTAGCCTAAATTGATGCCGCGAGTTGCTGACAAAATTTGAAAACAGAGTTCTTATGGCTTCAAATATAGTAAATTAATGAGGATGTCTCTATCATCTTTCTGTATTCATTTACCAGATCTTCGATGGTTAAGGAATTCAACACCCTGTTAATTCTATCATTTATCTTGCTCCAAACGTTTCTCTCCAGAAATTTTTCCATTGTATCCTGCAACCCGGTCTCCTTCTGCGGCGGTTCCACCACCGAAAGCTCACCTTCCAGCACCCTAAGCACATCTCCCACCGTGGTGCTGGCGCTATCACATGCCAGGATGTAACCACCGCGCGAGCCTTTGACGCTCTTTACCATACCTGCTTTTTTAAGGGCATTGAACACCTGCTCGAGATACTTTTCCGAGATCCCTTGCCTTTCGGCTATGCTGCTGAGCGCCGTATATCCCCCTTTTGAATACACAGCCAAATCGACAACCGCTCTCAGCCCATACCTACCCCTGGTGGATATTTTCATTTTAGCTTTCTCTTTGACCCTCCTTTCTTTCTAATAAGCACGCCTTCTATTTATCTCTACTAATCCTATATGAATAATGTCATTTATAAATATTACTACACTTATTTTGGATTGTCAAACATATTTTTTTAAAAAGGTTCATTTGATTTTTTGCCTCCTAACTGGACATACTAAAGATGCTTATAACTCGCCATTGTAAGGAGGAATTTCTTATGAACCAAACTGCGCTACCCAAAGTAGCATACTTTTGTATGGAGTACGGCCTTGACCCATCATTCCATATATATGCCGGTGGGCTGGGCATACTAGCCGGAGACTACCTAAAGGTAGCAAAGGAATATGACATGCCTATCATTGGAGTAGGAATAAGGTGGAGGCAAGGGTACACCCATCAGGAAATTGGAAAAGACCTCAAGCCCTACGATATATTCCATGACTATGAATACGATTTTCTCAAAGATACCGGCGTAAAGGTTACTGTACAGGTTCAAAACCGACAGGTAGTATGCAAAGTATGGAAAGTTGACACATTTGGCAATGCCCCCCTTTATCTGTTGGATGCCTATCTTCCCAAAAACGAAGACGCATGGATTACTAGTCAATTATACGGGAGAATGGGTGAAGAGAGGATTGCTCAGGAGATCGTCCTCGGAATAGGGGGGGTTAAAGCCTTAAAGGCCATGGGAATACAACCCGACGTATATCATTTTAACGAAGGGCATGCCGTTCTGGCAGGCCTTGAGCTTATAAAGCAAAACATGTCGGCTGGCATGCCTTTTAACAAAGCTTTAGAAACGGTCCGGGATAAAATCGTATTCACCACCCATACCCCTGTCGTAGAAGGCAATGAATCCCATCCTTTAGAACAGCTGATGTATATGGGAGCCAATAATGGGTTGAGTTATGAACAACTACAGGTCATCGGTGGTTCACCATTTAATATGACGGTGGCGGCCTTAAGGCTATCAAGAATATCCAATGCCGTATCGCAGCTCCACTGCCAAACCGCAAACAACATGTGGAAACATGTGAGCAACAGGTCGGAAATCATCGGCATAACCAATGGCATACATATCCCTACTTGGGTAGACAACAACATGCTGCTAGCAGCCGAGGGACACGGAAATCTATGGGAATGTCATATGACTAACAAAATGAAACTGATAAGGTTTATCAAGGAAAAAACCGGCATAATGCTGGATCCGGAGGTACTCCTCATAGGATTTGGAAGGAGAGCAACAGCCTACAAGCGCCATGACCTTATATTTAAAGACCCAAATACAATATTCCCTTTACTCAAAAACAAAAAGCTACAGATCGTGTTCTCGGGAAAAGCCCATCCTATGGATAATGTAGGCAAAGAAATTATAACAAACATAATCAAGATATCGAAACAATTCCCGGAATCAGTGGTTTTTTTAGAAAATTATGACATGAACATTGGTAAATTGCTTACCAGGGGTGCCGACGTATGGCTCAACAACCCTCGCCGACCCATGGAGGCCTGCGGTACTTCTGGGATGAAAGCCGCCATGAATGGGGTACTAAATTTAAGCATTCTAGACGGCTGGTGGGCAGAGGCATGTGAACATGGCATAAACGGCTGGCAGTTTGGGGACGGTTTTACCAATATAAATTATGCGGTTCAAGATTCTCATGATTCAAAAGCCTTATACCACGTTCTTATCAATGAAGTAATACCCACCTACTACCATAATCGCCAAAAATGGATCGACATGATGAGAAACAGCATACTCAGCACCAAGGACAGATTTAACATTAAAAGAATGATGGATGAATACTATTCGCGGATGTACATTAAAAACAACTAGACAACTCGAAGCTGCAAAAAGATTAGCATTTAAATGAGGCACTAAGAATTGCCTCCTGTGAGCTGTTAAGTTTATCCCATTGACAGCAAACAACTTCATCCGCACATTGATATTATTCCTGTTTGCTGGTATCATATTAAGGAAGACAAAGCCTTTGTAAACGAGGATGATTTTTATGGCTCTATGCATGTTTGACAACAATTACCATATGTTTGATGTAACGCCAGTAGAAAACCTGTTTATCCAAGAATTTATGCTAAAAGCCCCGGGCGATTTTGTAAAGGTATATCTTTACGGGCTCAAGCAGTGCTATTACCCTGAATACGCCGAAAATTCACTGGAGGATTTCGCACGAGCGTTAGAACTTGATCGCGAAGTTGTTATAAATGCTTTCCGTTACTGGGAAAGACAGGGTATATTGAAAATTATTGAAAAAGAGGATGGAAAGTTCGCTGTACAATACTTCAATATAAAGGATATCATGTACAACAAAAATCTGAGTGTTGAAGATACTCTTTACAAGTACAGAGATTTCAACCAAAACCTCCAGCTGATCTTCGATAAACGGCTGCTTACACCGCAGGAGTACCTCAAAATATACGATTGGCTGGAGGTCCTCCAACTGCCCAAAGAAGTGGTGCTCATGATGATACGGTTTTACATATCAAAGAAAGGCCCTAACATTAGCATCAACTACCTCGACAAGATAGCACAGCAATGGGCCAGGGAGGGAATAAACACTCTGCAAAAAGCCGAAGAGTACATAGAGAGCTGTGAATCGTGTTATCAGGATACCACCGCTGTGCTGAAATACCTGGGAATCCATAGAACGCCTACCAAGGCCGAACTGGAGCTTTACAAAAAATGGCGGGATATCTGGGGATTTTCGCTGAACGCCATACTGCAAGCCTGCAAGGAAACAACCAAAACCAGTTCGCCCAGTTTGGGGTATCTGGACAAAATACTGGAAAACTTTAATAGGCTGGGGCTCAAGACGCCCCAGCAGATAAACCAATATCTGGAAAACAGAGAAACCATCATGAGCAGAATAAAGGAAGTACTTTTTGAGCTGGGATACAAGGATACCACCCCCACTCCCGAGTACCAGGCCTTTTACATGAAATGGACAGGCCAGTGGCAACTACAGCACGAGGTTATTTTGATTGCCTGCAAACAATGCGTCCGCAAAAAGCTGGATACCAGCTTTGAAACGGTAGATGTCATGCTAAAACGCTGGGTAGAAAAGGGCCTGCGCACAAAAGAAGATATCAAGGAGTACCTTAAGAGAAGACAAAAGCTTAACGAACAGATACAGGCAGTCCTTGAACGGGTGGGCGAAGAGAGGTCTGTCACGCCGGCGGATCGCAAGCTATTCCTGAAATGGACCGAAGAATGGAAACTGCCCTACGAACTTATACTTCAGGCTGCTGAATATTCAGTTATAGCCGAAAATAAACTTTCGTTCATGAACAAAATCCTCTACAGCTGGTATAATAGCGGTATAAGGACGGTTGAGGAGGCCAGAACCGATCATGAACGCCATTTGAAAGGGCTGTATTTGGTAGCACAAAACAAGTCCTTGAAAAAACAGGTGGATTTCAGTAAATTCGAACAGCATACTTATACCGATGAAGAGCTGGAGTTTCTGTTTGAGGACATCGAAAACGGCTAATTTTTGGGGGCACTTGCTATGAAAGAAGTGATTCTCAAGGAGATATTGAAGGAGTATGAGGATATACGCCATCAGGAGGAAGAAGTTCTAAAACAAAGGGAAAACCACATAATGCAAGTAATACCTGAAATCGCTGATATGCGCCGTGCTTTGGTGGAACTGATGGCACGGCGCTCCATGGAAATAATACGGAACCCAAACAGTTTTAGCCAAGCGCTGGATGATCTGGAACAAAGGATACAAGAGCTAAAACGGAAAGAAAAAGAACTGCTTGTTGAGCACGGCTTCCCCCCTGATTACCTGTCCATTCACTACCGTTGTCCAAAATGCAAGGACACTGGATACACGGGAGACCTCATAAAGGAAAAATGCTCCTGCCTTGTTCAAAGGCTCGTTGAAAAAACCTATCAATTGTCCGACATAAAAGAGCTGGAACAGCAAAACTTTGACACCTTCAACCCACAGGTATTCCCCGACATACCCCTTGAAGGCAGCCGGCTGACCCAGAGGGAGTACATGGTCCAGCTTAAAAACCGTCTTATGGAATATGTCAGCGAATTCCCTAACAACCAGAGAAAGACCATACTCTTCTCGGGCAAGACAGGGCTGGGCAAGACCTTTTTGCTCAACTGCATGGCAAAGGCCATCCTGGACAAAGGATATACCGTCATGCGTATCTCGGCATACAAGCTGTTCAACCAGCTGTTCCTCAGCGCTCTGCAGGATAACGAGCAAAACCAGTTCCTGTTTAACTGCCTGTTTGAAGTGGACGTGCTCATCATCGATGACTTGGGCACCGAAACCCAAAGAAACAACTTTACCTCGGAGGATTTATTCAACATACTAAATGAACGCCTGATACAGCAAAAACACACGTTTTTATCCACTAACCTGGGCCTTTCTGAGATAAAGGAACGGTATTCTGACCGAATTGCATCGCGCCTTTTTGATACATCCAATACCATGCTGATAAAGTTCATGGGCCAGGATATACGGATAAGGGGCAAAAGCTAATTATCTTTCATATGACAAAATTTATGATAACTTTATATTGATTTACCATAGAACTGCTTTGCTCGCTATAAAAAGAAACTCCTTTTAGCTTTATTGCTATAAAAAGGAGCTTCTTTTTAATGGATTCCCACCATAAACCTATTCTATCCCTGCTAAGCTTAGTTTATCAGCAAAATGACAACTTACAAAATGTTCTTTACCGTTCTTTCCTATATTTATTAGAGAAGGATACTCTTGTTTGCATATATCCTTAGCATAAGGGCACCTTGGATGGAAATAACATCCGCTGGGTGGGTTGGAGGGGTCTGCCACCTCTCCAAATAAAAGCTTTTTGGTTTCTCTATATTTGGGATCCGGCTTTGGTACCGCAGCCAATAATGCCTCGGTATATGGATGCTTTGGATTCTCAAATAGTTCTTCCGTTTCTGCAATTTCCACTATCTTTCCCGTATACATTACAGCCACTCTATCGCTTATATGTTCTACCACCCCCAAATCATGGGAGATAAATAAATATGTGAGATGGAATTTTTCTTGTAAATCCTGCAAAAGATTTAACGTCTGGGCTTGAATAGACACATCCAATGCTGATACCGGTTCATCACATACTATCAATCTCGGATTTAAAGCCAATGCCCTTGCTATCCCTATACGCTGGCGTTGCCCACCACTAAAAGCGTGAGGATACCTTATCATATATTCTGGTCTCAATCCTACTGCCTTCATCAATTCCGCAACTCTGTCTTCTAATTCTTTACCTCTTGCTACTCCATTTACCAACAATGGTTCACCTATTATATCCCTTACTGTCATTCTTGGGTTCAATGAAGAATATGGATCCTGAAATATCATCTGCATATGTTTTCTTGTTTGTTTCAGTTCTTTTCTATTTAATTGTAGTATATTTATTAAATTACCGTTTATGTTAAACAAAATTTCGCCTTCCGTCGGCTCTATCGCTCTGAGAATAGCTCTTCCTGTAGTAGTCTTGCCACTACCAGATTCGCCAACCAATCCTAAAGTCTCTCCTTCTTTTATATAAAAACTTATATCGTCTACTGCTTTTACCTCTCCTACCTTCTTCCTCCAAAACCCTTTTTGAATAGGAAAATATTTCTTTAAACTTTTTACCTCCAGTAATACATTGCCACCCATTTTCATCTACCTCCGTATAAAAAGCAACTGACCTTATGTCCTGGGGTTATCTCTATCTCTGGCGGTTCCACTTTATCACATTTGCCCTTCATATATGAGGGACACCTTGGATGAAATCTACATCCCGTAGGCAAATTATAGGGATCTGGCACCATACCCTCTATGGACTCCAATCTCCCTTTAACTTTCTCTCCTACTTTAGGTATGGATTTCAACAATGCCACAGTGTATGGATGTTTTGGATTATAAAAAATCTCATTTAACGGCCCGCTCTCAACTATCTTTCCCAAATACATGACCGCTACATCATCTGCCATTTCAGCTATTACTCCCATATTATGGGTAATCAACATTGTCGCCATTCCCATTTCTTTTTGTAGATTCTTTATAAGGTCTAAAATTTGTGCTTGTATAGTAACATCCAGAGCCGTTGTTGGTTCATCTGCTATTAAGAGGCTTGGATTGCTGGATATAGCCATAGCTATCATTGCCCGCTGACGCATTCCGCCTGAAAGTTCAAAAGGATATGCATCTACCCTTTCTTCTGGTTTTGGTATCCCTACTCTTCCCAACAAATCTATCGCTATTTTTCTCGCCTGCTCTTTTGTAACATTTTGATGTAATAGGATGGCTTCTATTATCTGATCGCCTATGGTATATACAGGAGCAAGGGCAGTCATTGGTTCCTGAAATACCATTGCAATCTCTTTACCCCTTATATCCCTAATTTCTTGGCCTTTAGGATTAAGTTTAACCAAATCTACAGAGCCATCTTCTCTGTAAAGTGTAATTTCGCCTTCAACGATTTCTCCCCGTGGAGGAAGAATCCTTAAAATAGATTGAGCAGTTATGCTCTTACCACATCCAGATTCACCTACCACTCCAAAAGTTTTGCCTTTTTCTATCTTAAAATTAACCCCATCTACAGCTTTAACTACACCCTCGTCAAGAAAAAAGTAAGTTCTAAGATTTTTAACTTCTAACAAAACATTATCTCCCATGGGATTATCCTCCTTATCTTGAATAAGGATCTGCTGCATCTCGCAAACCATCACCTAAAAAGTTAAAAGAAAGGACAGTTACTATTATGAAAAACGCAGGAATAAGCCTCCAAGGATAATGAGCCACGGCAATTACCTGCTGTGCATCCTGAAGCAGTACGCCCCAGCTAATGGCCGGCGGTCTCAATCCCAACCCTATGAAGCTTAAAGATGTCTCCCCAAGTATCATGCCAGGTATAGAAAGAGTAATAGAGGCTATCAAATGACTGGCAAAAGACGGCAACATGTGCCTGGTTATTATCCTCCATTCACTAGCACCAATTAACCTTGCTGCTAAAATGAAATCCTCTTCTCTCAAACTCAGCAACCTGCCACGTACCACTCTTGCCAGACCACCCCAGCCTACGAGAGAAAGTATTATAGTAATAGCAAAATAGGTTCTTATAACTGACCAATTTTGTGGAATGGCTGCTGATAATGCCATCCATAATGGAATAGTTGGGATAGACACGAGGAAGTCTATAGTGCGTTGAATAACCTCATCAATAGTTCCTCCGAAATATCCCGAAATCCCTCCAAGCAGCGTTCCCAAAATAAAGCTTAAAAAGACCCCCACCAAGCCAATAGTTAACGATATTCTCGCCCCATATATAACCCTTGAAAACAAATCTCTGCCTAATTCGTCGGTCCCAAACAGAAAGACCGGACCATCTTCAGACCCAAATAAATGCAAGTCACTTTCAAATAAACCCCACAATTTGTATTTACTCCCCCTGACAAACAACCGAATACCATACTTTTTACTTTTATCTTCAACAAAAACCTTGCGAAAAGTCTCCATGTCCATTTCTTGCTTCATCCCATATACAAATGGTCCTCGGAACCCTTCTTCTTTAGAATAAAAACGTACCAGTTGAGGAGGCGCATTCTTATAATCTTCAAACCGCTCCCATGGATCGTAGGGCGCTATAAACTCACAAAAGAGGACAATGATATAAAGGAAAGCCAAAATACACATGCTTACTATGGCCAATTTGTGTCGTTTAAATTTCCACCACATCAATTGCCATTGCGAGGCCAAAAATAACTTCTCATCTTTTTTAATTTCTTCTTTTTTTCTTCTAGCGAGTTTAGTAAATGATTGCATCATTATTTCCCCCCTGTATTCCCATATCTGATTCGAGGGTCAGCCCAGGCCAATAAAATATCAGAAATCAAAGTACCTACCAAAGTGAGGGCTCCCATTATCAAAATTAGGCTTCCTGCAAGATACATATCCTGAGCCAAAAGCGCTTGCATGAGCAAAGGACCTATAGTTGGCAGATTCAGAATTATAGATGCTAAAGATTCACCAGAAAAGATGGCCGGCAATGTCCAGCCAATAGTGCTAATCATTGGATTCACAGCTATGCGAATAGGATATTTAATCAATAATCTCGTCTCCGACAAACCTTTGGCCCTGGCAACGGTTACATATTGTTTTCTCAATTCATCCAGCAAGTTCGCTCTCATAGTGCGGATATTCCCCGCTATCCCCGAAACTGCAATAATTACCACTGGCACCCATATGTGTTTTAGCATATCCAAAATCTTAGCTAAACTCCAAGGAGCATCCACAAACTGCTGAGAGAAAAGGCCGCTAATGTATATGTCAAATTTGGTATACGCAAACCAAATAACCAATAAAGCCAACAGAAAGCCAGGTATCGAAACGCCAATAAAGCCTATAAATGTGAAGATATAGTCAAATATCGAATACTGTTTAACGGCTGAATAAATTCCAATAGAAACGCCTATAATCCATACAAACACAATCGAAAACAATGAAATCACAACACTTAAAGCCACTCTCTCTTTAATGAGTTCAACAACTGGCCTATTCCACCGGAAAGAACGGCCAAAATCCCCGTGTAAAATTATATTTTTAATCCAGGTAACATACCGGATATGCAGCGGTTTATCCAAAGCGTATTGTTTAACTAATCTGGCAACTTCCTCCTCGCTGATTAAAACTCCAGAACTCTTTAACTGTTCTATGTAGACCGTTAAGAAATCTCCTGGGGGAAGTTCGATTATAATAAAGACGATAATGGAAAGGATAAACAGCAATGGGATCAAAGATAAAAATCTGCGAATCACATAACCAGCCATATCCAGTCTCCTTTCTTTTCCCCTGGATGGTGGGATGACCACCATCCAGGGGAGTTGTGACTATTCACCATAGAAAAGTACCTCGCCAGCAAAATTGGCCATAATTTGATATCCCTTCTCCGGAACATTCTTTATCCTATTGGAAACAATTAAAGGAATCATAACGTCTTCAACAGGTACAATCAGGAAGAGAGAATCGTGCATTGCCTTTTCCCACTCGTCCATATAAGTTCCTATTTCTTCAAAGCTTTCACTTGCTCGTATTTTCCGGTAAAGTTCAAATACAGGCTTAAGTGAATCAGGCGGCTCTATTCCCTCTTTGCCGAATCTGGTATACCATTTATGGAAACCGTCTGAAACCTTATAACGATCATTTAGAAATACCCACTCTAACATGTAAGGATTACCCTGCGCCACAGGCAAATCAAACCAGCTCGAAACAATGACTTGAGTTTCATTCGCCTGTACACGCGAACTCAACAGTGAAGACTCTACTTGCTTCATCGTCGTATATATGCCTATATTTTTCCAGTATTCAACCAGTAACTCAATCATCGGTATGAAGTCGGTAGCTGGAGCGCTTGTTTCTATTAAAAGTTCCATCCTTTTTCCATCGGGTCTTAACCGCCAGCCTTCAGAATCTCTCTTATCCAATCCCATGCTGTCTAGTAATTGATTTGCTTTTTCAGGATCATACTCGCTGGGCGTTATTTTTGATGGAGAGGCAAAGCCGTGATAAACTGCGTCTATTATTTCCTCGCGATTGATGGCTAAGTTCAAAGCCTGTCGAAATCTCGTATCCCACACTATCTCACGCCATACGGGATCCGGATTGCTATAGTTAAACGTAATCGGAATGGGGCAATGGAATTTTAGAGGTATTACCCTATAACCGCCTTTCTTCTCATTCTCTTTATATAGAGCTACCTCGGTTATGGATACCGCCTGGCGCGCTAAATCAACTTCTCCTCCCATTATCTTCATAGGAAGCATATCCACCGTAGTAACCGTATCCGCCCTAATCTCATCTATATATGGCAACTGGTTTCCTGCAGCATCCACCTTCCAGTAATAGGGATTCCGCCTCAGTATTGCCACTTGAGCACTCGGCATATCTACCAACATATAAGGAGCCAAAGTCGGGCATCCAATTCGAGTTTTCTCTAATGCCCCTCCTCCCCAGGAATAGAGGCTATATAACCTATACCATTCGTTTTCTCCTAGACCATTCTCCTCCAATAAAGGCTTTAATTCTTCTAATGGAGTATATTTAATGTGAAACTTTTTCATATAATGGCTAGGTTGGAGCAGAGGCCCAGAATCCCATGTCTGCCAATGAAGACTTAAAGTGTAGGGAAACAATGCGTATGGTTCCTTAAATTTAATACGGAACGTATACTCATCTACTATCTCCAATTCACAGGGTGTACCATCTGGATTTGCAAGCCAGGTAGGAAAAACTGGAGTAAGTTCTTCATTTAACAGAACGTCTTCGTACGCAAAACGAACATCTTCTGTCGTCACCGGATGACCATCCGACCATTTTAGCCCTTTTCTCATATAAAAAGTGAAAACTTTTCCATCTTCAGACATATCAAAGTCCTTTAAAACATTACCTACGGGTTTTTCTCCTGGAGTACCAAAGCCAGGCTGATTCAATAACGGTTCACGTGAAATAGCCCACCATTCTCCACCACCTGGACTGCCAGGGTTAACTATCCTTAATGTTCCGCCATACTTGCCTATTTCAAGTTTAGGCAAATTGTCAACAGGTACTTCCGTGCCCTCCACATAAACTAACGGTTCCTCAGGCAATCTCTCTTTTACGGGTGGCAATTTTCCTTCCTTTACTAATTGAGCTAGCATTGGGGCTTCTTTAAAACCCTCTATTTTTTCCTCCCCGGCGTTTTCTGTTTTCTTCTGTGTATCTTCTGATTGTACTTCTTTTCCAACATTTTCTTCAGGAGTGTTTTCCTGTTCTTTAGAAGTTGTCCCTGCTTTACATCCACTGATGGAAAGAATGATAACAAACAGAGAAACCAACACTAATGCAATTGTCTTTCTAATTTTCATTTTACCTCCTCCTTTTTAGCTTTTTTCAAAAGATTGTATATGACCTAGGGCGGAGATCCCTCTAATATTTACCATACACAAATAACAAAGGGATTCCCGCCTAGTAAAAATATAAGGCTTTGTAATTTTGCAAATACATTTTAAAACTAACCGTGAAACAAACATGACATTTAAATAAGAACCTACATTTATTAAAGTTTGAATTACTAAATAGCCTGCTAATCTAATTAAATCATTCCTATATCGTTTTTCTAATGTTAAATCTATTCACTCTCTGTCCATAGTATGACTTTCTTATATGTTATCACACATTTCGTGTTATAAGCAACCACGAAAATAAGTGGATTTGTTTAATTTTAATTTATTTTAACAGATCCAATTTAAATTTTTTACAAATTCTCATTATAACACTAAAAGTGTAATATAATTGCCTTTATTTTGTGTAAAATATAAACGAAGAGGGGGTTAAGATGTTTTCAAAAAGATTAAAAGAATTAAGAAAAGAACATAAAATGACGCAAACAGAATTGGGAAAAATCCTTGGACTTAGTACATCAGCAATTGGAATGTACGAACAGGGGAGGCGCGATCCCGATTCATTTACCTTGCAAAAAATTGCAGATACCTTTAATGTAACAGTAGACTATTTATTAGGTCGGTCTGATATACGAAACCCTTATACTTGTATTAACAATAAAAATTCAGAAAAAGACAATAAAAAATATTACTACATAATAGCCGACGAAAACGAATTTATATCAGTTAAAGAACTGTGTGAATTCATAAGTAAAAACAAAAAGAAAAGGTAATTTTTAGTCATAAAAAGCCGTCAGTATTCTTCCTGACGGCTTTTTTCGTAGTTTGCAAATTTGGTGTATTGTCCCAACCATACCAGTTCAACAGTGCCCGTAGGACCGTTTCGCTGTTTGGCAATTATTATCTCGGCTATATTCTTCTTATCAGTATCGGGGTTGTAATACTCGTCCCTGTATATAAATACAACCAAGTCAGCATCCTGTTCAATTGCTCCCGATTCGCGCAGGTCACTTAACATGGGGCGGTGCTGAGTCCTAGCTTCTGGAGCACGGCTGAGCTGCGACAGCGCAATAACGGGAACTTTCAACTCTCTGGCCAAGGCTTTCAGCGAACGGGAAATCTCCGATATCTCCTGCTGGCGGTTTTCTGCTCTTCCCCTGCCTGACATGAGCTGCAAATAGTCAATGACCAGCAATCCCAAGCCCTTCTCCATCTTAAGCCTGCGGGCCTTGGAGCGTATCTCCATGACCGAAAGCCCACCCGTATCGTCTATGTATATGGGAGCCTGTGACAGCGGGCCAGCAGCCCTCACCAGCTTTAACCAATCTTCTTCACTTAAATTCCCTGTACGAATCTTCTGCAGTTCTACATTGGCCTCTGAACTCAACATGCGCTGCACCAGCTGTTCTTTGGACATCTCCAGGCTGAATATGGCAACCGGCACTTTTTGGCGTAAAGCTACATACTGCGCAATATTGAGCACAAAGCTGGTTTTACCCATTGAGGGTCTGGCGGCCACCAATATCAAGTCAGAGGGATGAAGTCCCGAAGTTTTCTGGTCAAACTCATGGAAACCCGTAGGCAAACCTATTACTCCACCCTTTTTCTTAGAAAGCTCCTCAATCTTTGCATAAGTCTCAAGGAGAATGGTTTTTATGGGCTCAAAGTAATTTGTGGTCTGGCGCTGTGATATTTCAAATATCCTCTTTTCTGCCCTGTCCAATATGATGTCCAGCTCTTCCTGCGCCTCATAGCTGTCCTTTATAATCTCGTTTGACGCCGCGATAAGCTGGCGCAGTATCGACTTTTCTCCCACTATCTGTATGTAGTATTTCAAATTGGCTGTACTAGGGACAGCCACAGAAAGGTCAGATATATACGCAGCGCCCCCAACCCCTTCCAATGTACCCCTCTGCCTTAATTCTTCCACAACAGTAACTAAATCCACAGGTTCACCACGGTCATACAGATTAAGCATGGCCTCAAATATTTCTTTATGGGCTTCAGAATAAAAATCCTCTGCTTTCAAAGACCCTGCTGCCACTGAAACGGCTTCAGCATCAATCAGCATTGACCCCAGTACCGATTGCTCGGCTTCCAGATTGTGAGGAGGTATACGGTGGAGCAACTCAGCCATGACAATTCCCCTTTTCCTTCAGGTCATTCCGCCTCAACTTTTACCGTCAGCGTAGCTGTAACTTCCGGATATACCTTTACCGTCACCACATAGTTTCCTGTACTCTTTATAGGTTCAAGCAATACGATTTTCTTCTTATCGATATCCACGTTGTGTTGCCTTTTGAGCTCTTCTGCAATCTCCTTGTTGGTCACCGACCCAAACAGCCTGCCTTCGCTACCGCTACGTGCCTTTATCACCACCGTCAAACCCGAAAGGGCATTGGCCAGCTTTTGTGCTTCCGCCAGCTCATGCTCTTTTCGTCTAGCCTCTGCTTGCTTCTTTTCTTTAAGCGCCTTTAAATTGTGCTCGGTAGCCTCTATAGCCAATCCCCTTGGAAAAAGATAGTTTCTAGCATACCCATCGCTCACATTCACCACGTCGCCCTGTTTTCCTTGTCCTTTCACATCCTGAAGCAAAATCACCTTCATAAGTCATTTTCCCTCCTCTAAATAATCTTTAAGCGCTTTAATAACTTTCTGGCGAGCCTCCTCAAGGCTTATACTGCCCAGCTGCGCTCCTGCAACCGTCAAATGCCCTCCCCCTCCCAGTCTTTCCAACACCATCTGAACATTTATATTCCCCAAAGACCTACCACTTATCATGACACCATCACCGCTGGGATACAGCACAAAGGATGTGTGTATACCCTTTATGGTAAGCAGGCTATCGGCAGCCTGAGCAGCAATCAACGAACCGTTTTTGATATTGGGCGGGCAATACGCCAGAGCCACACCAGGAGCAATTACCTGAGCATTTTTAACCACTTCAGCACGGCTCAAAAAAGTCTCAAGGTCATCTTGGAACAAATGGCGCACTGCTGCAGGGTCAGCACCAGCCCGCCTGAGGTAAGAAGCAGCTTCAAAGGTACGCACGCCAGTTTTAAATATAAAATTTTTGGTGTCCACCGTAATTCCAGCAAGCAAGGCATCAGCCTCTATGGGCTTAAGCTCTACTTTCTCGTCGAAATACTGTACTATCTCGGTAACCAATTCACTGGTAGAAGAGGCATAGGGTTCTAAATACATCAAAGTGGCGTTTTCTATTGCCTCGGCACTCCTTCTATGATGATCTATTACCACCACCTTGTCTACGACAGTTAAAAGCCGTGGCTCCTCCACAAAAGCTGGACGATGTACATCTACCACCACTAACACCGCCTGGCGATCCGCTTTGAGCAAAGCCTCATCAGCTGTTATGAAAGAATTGCGGTATTCTTCATCTTCCAAGAGCCTACTCATTAAAGGTTTTATGGAAGGATTAGCTCGGCTCATCACTATATAAGCCGGTTTACCTACCTGGCGAGTACATCGGTAAATACCCAAAGCTGCACCTAAACAGTCCAGGTCGGCAGCCTCGTGTCCCATGATAAAAACTCCCCATGACTGCAATATCAGCTCCTTGAGAGCATTGGCAATTACTCTGGATTTAACCTTGGTTCGCTTCTCGACCTCTTTGGTCTTGCCTCCATAAAAAAACAGCCTAGTTCCCCGCTTTACTACCACCTGGTCGCCTCCACGCCCCAACGCCAGATCAAGGGCAACCTGCGCATAATGGCTAAGCTCCAGAGGGGTTTTGCCATCTGCTCCCACCCCTATGCTCAACGTTATAGGAATCCTGTTGCCTGCACTGATAGCCCTAACGGCATCAAGTATTGGAAACTTATTCTCTTCCAATGCCTTGAGCGCCTTAGCTTCAGCAAAAACCACAAATTTATCACGGTCAAATTTTTTCCAGCCAGCATTGAGGGAAATAGCCCATTGACTCAAAGTAGCCTCAATTTCAGCAAGTACCACCGGCCGCTTTGCCTCATCGGTGTTGCTCATCACCTCATCATAATTGTCAATCTGCACCAGCATGACCACTAGCCGTTCATCATGATACTTTTCCTTCAGCAAGGCCTCTTCAGTTACATCCTGCAAATACATAAAAACGATAATTTTACGGCTCTCTTTGTAACCATTAATGCCTAATGGCGTACAAAACAAGCGGTACTTCCTACCCTTTAGCTCTATTTGTACGCTATCCCCTTCTTTATTTTTAATCAAAGCATAAAGGTCAAGCTTGGGGATATAATTCTTTATATTTTTGCCAAACAAGCTTTCCCCTTCAAACAACTGTCCAAACCTAGGGTTATACCAGTTTATAGTTCCATCCAGCTCCACTACCACAAAGGGCATAGGAACGCTAAACACCGCATTTTTTGTAGACCAGTCTATATTTTCAGATAAATTTTCCAGATAGCGCGTCCATTCAATTCTTCTTCTCCGCGTAATTTTCCAGTTATAGTAAACTAAACAGGCAAACAGAAAAAGAGCTGCAAGGCCAATTTCCCAACTAAAATGCCACACCACAAGCGAAAGCACCAATATAACGGCTAAATATATAGGATTTTCGGGAACATTGAGCCCTTTAACCGTGGGCTTTTTCACTAAAAATCCACCTCTTTAACCCGTTTCAATTCATCCTTCTATACACCGACCGCAGCCTAAACACCTGCTCCAGTACCCCTATCGACATGAGCAACATCGGGGCAATCATAAACAGCACAGCCACTATCACAGCACGCAAAAATTGAGGCACCTTGCTCATCTTAAGCTTCATAAAAAACATCAAAACAGCCATCCCTTGGATAGAAAACACAAACGAGCACACAGACAACACAGTATAAAACACAACCTCAAAATTCTTCACATGTAACAGAGTTCCTACGTAAGCAACAAGCAGCATGGCCATAAATCCCAATCCGGCTCCTTTAGGCAGCATCCACTCGGAGAATTCGGGTAATCCATCAAGCACGTACCCTAGCTTTTTAAGCGCCATGTGCGACACAAGCAAATTCATGGTTCCATACAAAAGCGAAAATATAATTATCGCTGATGGAACAAGCGGCATAAACTGTTCCAGCTGGCCAATAATCACCTCGGCAAATTCCGCAGCAGACATCGACCTTTCTACCATCTTAAGTTGTGCGTACAGGTCCATTATGCGGCTGAAATCCAATATATTGCTTGAAAAAAATCTACGTATACTATTTGCAATATATTCAAATACCGTCTGACCTGTAAACCACGAAAATGCCTTTAAAAATGCTAACGCCGAACCTAACACAGCCCCTGTCGATATAACAATGTATTCAAACAGGTCAAACCGCCTTTTTATAGTCCAGGCAAGTACCGCCACCAATGGAAAATTCATCAAAAACACCGCAAATCCCACAAACGGATGAAAGACAATCCCTAGCAACACACTGGCTACCATAAGGCCTAAGATTCCTGCCCAAGGTTCCCTTCTGACCCCCTGCACGATAAAAGGCACTGGCCAAATAAGTATAATAACGTTTAACACAGGTATAAAAGACAGTATCACCAACAGCACAGCGCTCACTGCGGCAAGTAGAGCACTTTCCAGCACAACCTTTAACTTTAAATTCATATTACACACTCCACACTCATTCTCTGTTGGCTTTAATATGCTGCCTCAATTCGGATAAATCCCCATAGTCTTTTTCTATCTCATGTTCCTCCAAAATCCCCAAACGAATCTTGTTTGCAATTTTTTGCTCGATCACGCTAAAATGAATGCCCAACCTCTTACCCAATAAATAAGAAGCTATGATTATACTGGCAAGGCAATCAGCTAAGCTATCGTAAGAAGCCCTGGCTCCCCTGGCCAACAAGCGAAACATCTCGGCAACAGACAGCAATATCTCGCTCTTGAGCCATTCTATGACCTTTAAATTTTTAGTAATATCCAACTCCTTTTCATTATCCATCCGCAAGGCTTTGACCCCTCTCCTCCCTAAATCTGGGATATGACCCCAGAACAGCAAAATAACGACTTTGCTCAGCTAGTTCCCTCAAAGCGTCCTGCACCACGGCGTCCTGCACATGCCCCTCAAAATCCACCAAAAACAAATATTCGCCCAGATTGGTTTTCATAGGACGGGATTCGATTTTTGTGAGGTTTATCTCCCTTTCAGCAAAGGTCCTGAGGGCGCGATACAAACTCCCAGGCTTGTGGTCTACGCTAAACACAATGGACGTCTTATCACACCCCGTAGGCTGGCTGTATTTCTTGGACAGCACAACAAATCTGGTACAGTTACCCCCACGGTCCTCGATGTTCTCTGCTAGGATATCCAGGGCAAACACCAGTGCAGCATGCCTACTTCCTATGGCTCCCCACTCTCGTCGACCAGTTGCCACTTCCTTGGCTGCTGCAGCGGTGCTGGAAGTAGCAATCAACTCTACCCCACGCAACCTTTCATATAAAAACTTACGGCACTGGGCCAGAGCCTGGGGGTGAGACAGCACCACTCGCAATTCATCTAGCCGTACTCCCGGCTTTACCAGCAAACAATGATGTATGGGGAGAACTAATTCCTGCGTTATATACACCTTTACTTCATGAATGATCACATCAACCGTTACATTTACCGTCCCTTCCATGGAATTCTCCATAGGGACCACCGCATAATCTACCTCACCCTTGTCTACCCCATATATGAGGTCTGGAATGCTGGAGTATTCCACTAAATCCACCTGTTTTCCCCTTGAATATACCACAGCCGCTTCATGGGTAAATGTACCCTCAGGTCCGAGATAGCCCAACTTATCCATATCTTTCCCCTTTTTAAGATATCTCGTCAAGTTAATTGTATACGCCACACGCCTCTTTGTCAATGCAATACGCCCCTTTATTCCTTGCGCAGTCAATCCATACAGTACATCTCATAGAGCAATAGTAGCTACTCCACATGCAATTCCCGCGTGAGCCTATTCATTATCTTATGTATAAGCTCCCAATCAAATCCCCTGCGTGCCAGGGCCTGGACAGTCTTGTGCACCCTTTCTCCTTCATCCATTTCTTTGTATTTATCATAATATTTCTGAGCCAATCTGTTTGCCACCTCCTCTTCCTGTTTGTTGGGGATTGAGGCCATAACTTCGTCGATTATACCGCCCTCAACACCCTTTTGCCTTAACTCAAACGCTATGACCGCTCTCCCCTTCGGATTGTTCCGCATTCGGCTGTTTATCCAACTTAATGCAAAAGCCCTATCGTCGATAAATCCATACTCTTTCAGTTTTTCTATGGCCTTTTCAATCACTTCTTCCCCAAAACCCTTTCTCTTTAAATACTCATCCACCTCTTTTTGAGTCCTAGCCCGAAACCCTAGGTATTTTAAAGCTTTTTGATATGCCTCGTCCACCTTGGGGTCATCATAATTAAAATCAGCAGCCATATGGGCTTTCACCTCGTCTGTTGTATATAACGCCACCTAGGGGCTATTTTTCTGTAGAATATCCCCTGAAATACAGCAAAAAAACACACCCCTCCATCTCAACAACTCACTCATGAAAGACCAACGCTTCAAATGTTATAAAAAGACGGTGTTGTAAAAACACCGCCCTCACACACCGCTGTATTGTTTTAAGCGCTAGCAAATACCTCTTCAAACTCTTCTACATCCAGCTTTTCTTTTTCAAGCAAAGCCTCAGCTACTTTGTGTAGCTTATTGATGTTTTCTTTAAGCAACTTTTCTGCACGCTCATAAGCTTCCTGTACGATGTTCTTAATTTCTTTATCTATAAGGGCAGCCACTTTTTCGCTGTAATTGCGGTAAGTGCCCCAATCCCTCCCCAGGAATATCTCCTCGTATTTACCTCCAAAAGTCACCGGCCCCATATTTTCGCTCATCCCGTATTCTGTTACCATTTTTCTGGCGATCTGCGTGGCTCGCTGTATATCATTGGAAGCACCGGTACTGATATCATTTAGTACCAACGCCTCTGCAGCCCGTCCGCCAAGCAACTGAGTAATCTCGTCCATCAACTCCGATTTGGAAGCAAAATACTTGTCCTCCTGCGGCAGAGTCAAGGTATAGCCTCCGGCCATACCACGTGGGATTATGGATATCTGATGAACAGGGTCGGCATGCGGCAGGAGTTTTGCCACCACCGCATGACCAGCCTCATGATAAGCCACTAGCCGCTTATCCTTCTCGGTAAGCACTCTGCTCTTCTTCTCTGGCCCAGCGATGACGCGGGTAATGGCCTCCTCCAGTTCAGTCATACTTATTTGCTTCAACCCTTTTCTAGCAGCCAGAATTGCGGCCTCGTTCATCACATTCTCAAGGTCAGCCCCAGTAAACCCGGCTGTCCTTTTGGCCAAAACCTTTAAGTCCACTTCGGGTGCCAAAGGTTTGCCCCTGGAATGAACCTTCAGTATCTCTTCCCTGCCTTTTACATCGGGTATACCAACAGTGATGCGCCTGTCAAATCTGCCAGGCCTCAAAAGTGCCGGATCCAAAATGTCGGGCCGGTTGGTAGCAGCAATCACTATAATACCCTCATTCACAGAAAATCCATCCATCTCAACCAGCAGCTGATTAAGTGTCTGCTCGCGTTCGTCGTGGCCTCCACCTAAGCCAGCACCACGATGACGTCCCACTGCATCTATCTCATCTATGAATATAATGCACGGCGAATTCTTTTTAGCCTGTTCAAACAAGTCGCGCACCCTGGCGGCTCCCACGCCTACAAACATTTCAACGAAATCCGAACCACTAATGCTAAAAAACGGCACACCAGCTTCCCCTGCCACAGCCTTGGCTAGGAGAGTCTTACCAGTACCAGGAGGCCCTACCAGCAAAACCCCTTTCGGAATACGCGCTCCCAGCTCCAGGTATTTTTTAGGATTTTTAAGAAAATCTACAATTTCCCTCAACTCATACTTCTCTTCGTCGGCCCCCGCTACATCGCTAAAGGTTACCCTGTGTTTGGTATCAGTATGCAACCTGGCACGGCTTTTACCAAAGGACATAACTCGATTTCCACCGCCCTGGGCCTGCTGCATGAAGACAAACCAAAACGCCACAAAAAGTAGGATGAGTACTGCAAAGGGCAATAAATTAAGCCACCACGGCGGCTCTGCCGGCGGCTGTGGATCCCATTCAAAGCTAAAGTCCGCTGGTGTCACCTGCTCGGGCGATTTGCCCAACCTTCTTGCCTCGGCAGCCTTTACATCCTCAATAAAAGCCTCTTTTGAAGGCAGATATACCTCAAAGTCATATTTATCAGGAAAAATAACCTCATATTTGGAGCCCTTTCTCACACCTATAGCGGCATTTTCCACAGTCCTCAACTTGGAAATGTTGCCCTTTTCAATTTCTTTGATCAACTCGGGATACGAAATCTTTTCAGCCCCTGCATCAAGGTCTAAAAACGTTACCAAAAATATTATTGCAACCAACAAAATAAGATAAAAGCCCGGGCCCCTTAAAAATTTTCTCAAACCCAGCCCTCCCTTTTCTTTATTACTGCTCTTTTTATAATACACCATTTTATGATGATACAAACATCCTTTCTATCATATTCTTTTTTTATTGTATCACAGCTATACCGTACAATGCAACGCAGCTTTTGTCCAAAAAAGTAATGGCAAAACTATTCAACCTTGTCAGGATCCAATATGCATATATATGGGAGATTACGGTATTTCTCAGCATAATCCAGGCCATACCCCACTACAAACGCATCGGGAATGCTAAAACCTATATAGTCCACCTTTACAGGCACCTTGCGTCGAGAAGGCTTATCCAGGCAACAGCATATCTTCAAGCTCCTGGGATTTCTGGACATCAACAACTCAGTTAGATAATTGAGGGTAAGACCAGTATCTATTATGTCCTCTACTATGAGGACATCCTTGCCCTCTATCTCCTCATCTAGGTCCTTGATTATGCGTACCACGCCCGACGAGTGGGTGGAACTCCCATAGCTTGACACCGCCATAAAATCCATAACCAACGGAAGCCTTATACGCTTGACAAGGTCGGCTAAAAACAATACCGATCCCTTCAATATCCCTACAACTACTAGATCCTTACCCTGATAATCTCTAGTGATCTCTTCCCCCATCTCGTCTATGCGCCGCATTAAAGCTTGTTCATCGATGAGAATTCTTCCTACGTCCTCCAACATATTCCTCCTCCTCTGCTAGTTTTCATATCTTTCGTGCCTCAAGCTGCACAATGTTACGGGTCTGTGGCGTAACCTTGTAATCATCGTTGATCTGCCATCCCACCACCCATATGATGTTTTTTTCATCCGCCACTAGCGGTATACCATCCCTCTCATGTCGGGGCACTTTCTTGTCGATAAAATACTCCTTAAGCTTTTTGCTTCCCTTTAGGCCAAACGGCTTAAAGCGATCCCCTTGTCTTCTGTTGCGTACCCGCAAATTCCCATTGATAACGTCTCCATCAATATACGCACGCCAAGGAGAAGAAAAAGAAACCTCTTGGCGCTGCACCCTATGGGCTTTGATTTCAATGCCACACTCCTTTATAACAACCCTGCCAGGAAGGTCTAGAAAATATTCAAACAGCGGCACTGAGGGCAACTCCCCGCGCCATATCTCAATGCTGTCATATTTTTTTAACACTCTCATGCCATTGGGCAGAGTGAGCATGGTGCCTGTCGTGGAGTTAAGCGCCATATCCAGCACATCTTCAATGTGATGGGCGCCTATCTCATCCAGAGTCCCACCTACAACCATTAAAGCCTTCCTCAACATCCTGCGCCTGATGGCAATGTGCTGAACCAGCAATCCTCCCAAATCAATGCTGAGTCGGTTTTGGCTAAGAGCTTTCACCAACCTATCATATTCCTTCTTACAGTAATCCTCTAAAAACTCCTCCTCATCGCGTATTATTGTTCCCATCCTGACAAGGGTATCTACGATATTAGGGTTGAAGTACTGCTTTATATATGGTATCAACTCATGACGTATTCGATTGCGAGTATAGGTCATATCCTGGTTGGTTGCGTCTATCCTGAATTCTAAGCCGTTTTTGCGGCAATACTCCTCTATTTCCGCCCTCGAAACCTCTATAAGAGGTCGTATAAACCTGTTCTGTCGTACCGGCTTTATGCCCTGCAACCCCTGCAGCCCTGTTCCACGCAATACGCGATGTAGGATGGTCTCAGCCTGATCATCACGATTGTGTCCCAGCGCAACTTTATGACCTCGTATATCTTGTAGCACCTTTTCAAAAAAGCGGTAGCGGACAATCCTACCTGCCTCCTCTAAAGACAACCCCCTTTCATCAGCCACACGCGGCACATCCACCTTTTCAACAAATAAAGGGACATCCCACTGCTGACACAGCCGCTCCACAAATTCCATATCCTGGTCAGCAACAGTCCCTCTAATTCCATGGTGTATATGGGCAGCATACACACAAATGCCCATATCCCTTTCAAGCTGTTTTAAAACATGCAACAAAGCCACAGAGTCAGGTCCTCCAGAGATACCAACCAATACCCGTTCCCCTTGTGATAACATATTGTACTTGTGAATGGTTTGGAGAACCTTTGCCAGCATCCCATCACCTTTTTATTACACTCAAAATAGAATATTAACATTTTAGCCCTTTTGTGCGTATTTTTCAAGGGTAAATTTCACGAAAAATACGGTTTCCACACCCGGCTTACCATCACCGTCATATCATCTCGTGCAATCCCATCAGCCTTTTTTAACGCCTCATTCATTATATGGTCTGCAAGTTCCTGAGGATTGCTTGTATTTAGCTTCGAAATTACGTCTATCATCCACTCTTCGGCATTTAGTCCTACCTCTACGCTGTCTAAAACCCCGTCAGTCATCATAATGATCATGTCACCGTCTTCAAGCGCTTCCTTAACCCTCTCAACTTGGATATTTTCTAGTATTCCCATAGGTAAAGCCGGCGCCTTTATCACCTTTACACCATCCTTTTTCTTGATAAAGGTAGATACCGCTCCAATTTTAATGAAATCAGCGCTGCCCGTCACCAAGTCTATCACACACAGGTCAGCTGTCGCAAAAATCTCTTCTCTGGAACGAAGTATCAGCACTGAATTTATGGTCTGAATGGTCGAGTTGAGGTCAAATCCCGCCTCAAGAAAATTTTCCAGCAGCGAAACCACTATGCTGCTTTCTGCATCGGCTCTGCTGCCCGAACCCATTCCGTCGCTTAAAACCAGCAGATACTTGTTTTGATCTATCGGTATAGATGAATAGTTATCACCACACGCATCTGAATATTCTCTGGCTTTTCTGGCAATTCCAGTCATCACCTTATACCTTTGAGCCTCGACAAACTTAAGGGTACACTCCGGATGCGAACAACCTCTGCCCTCATCGGTTTTACATAACATTGGTCTCCTCAGCACTTCACTTACGGCTCTTTCAACAATGCGCGTACACTCTCTTCGACCACCACATGACTTTTGGGTAATGCTTACTTCCATCCTCCCATCCGCTTTTTCTATTACCATAACATTTCGGACATGTATACCTCTTTTATCCAACTCCACCAGAATAGCGTCTTCTAAGTCTTTTTTAAAGCGTACATCTATATCAAGTTCCTGTGCCAATCGGGTTATCACCCGAGATATTCCCTCGAGTTGTTGAGCCACCAGATTTCTACACTCCTCTATCTTTTGTTGCCATCTGTAATTAAACTTGTAAGCCTCATAAACCTCGTTCATGGCTTTTACAACCTCGTCCACGCGAAAGCAGGCTTTGCATAAGTCCTCCGCCAGGTCTTCCTTTCGTATGTTCCCCTTATTTTCTATTATGCTTATAAGGTCAAACATGTTGTTATAGGTAGCATAGAAGTTGCGTTGCCAGCAATTTCGATAAAATGTACAGGCTGTACACACCTTGCTTGCCACCGCGTCCAACAACCTGTTTATACCTTCCCGACCTTTTATCACGTCAAATTGAGAAATCTGCGAAAATGCTTGTGCCAAATTATGGAACACATGCGAAAATTCCTCTAGCCTGCTTACTGTAAGCTCCTTCAGTTTAGAGGTATATCTACTGCCCTCCTCTCTAATATGGCCCAGATTCCAGATCTGCCGCATATATCCAACAGCCCGTTGAGGAACTAAAAATAATAAACAGCTTGATATTGCAATTTCTTTAAAAGGAAGTATGGTTACAGTTGAACGATTAATATAAAAGGTCATAAAGGCATTAGATAAGATAAACGCCAGACTTAATCCAGCTCTTCCCAAATCTTTAAAAGCCCCTGCTATCATTCCACCCACAGCAAAAATCCCTATAAATTCAACAGACAGGCGAGTGGCCATGGAAATGAACAGTCCAACCATACAGCCTATGGATGCTCCAATACCCGCCCCACCTACATATGCAGACAGCAATACCAACACGATAGCAAATACATTACGAAGAGAAATGCCAAATAGGCTAATCTCCCAAAAACCCACTGTCAGCAACCCAAGGAAAATAGCGGTACCAATCAATTCATGGTTAGCCAATACACGACGAAACCTTATATTTATGAGTAAATCCATTACCGGGCTAAAGACATAAACCATAATCATGCCAATAACGCTTTCCAGTCCAGCAAGAATCAAGTCATAAAACAGCATTCCCTGAAGATAAGCAAACGTCAAATTAACAGACAAAAGCGCAAAACCAACAACCAAAGCCACATGCAATACACTCAATTTCTTTCGCCTTACAAGAGGAATCTGGCTATAAATGAAAAGGAGGCAGGCTGTCAGCATGTACTTTAGCACAAAAAGGTGCACCCCCTGGCTTAAAAGCCCTAATATGACTGCAACTAAATATACAGCCGCATTTTTCTTCCTAGGTATTACGCTGGCAAACAGCGCTACCCCAAAGGGAGCTACTTCTTCGAAAATCACTGCTCGTCCCATTAAAAAGCATAACGTGCATATTAGAATGTCATAAGATATTTGTTTCCATATTACCGGCAAAACTGCAATCCGCCTTACAGCATGTCCACTCAAATCCTGGTAAGAGTATGCTTCCCTCTGCATGACCATCACACCACCCGCTTTACATTTCTAATATGTTATAATCGAAGCACACTCATTATACCAGAGCTTCGATAAATATTTTGTCAACATTAGGAAATAAACTTTGAAAACTTTACGACATAAACTTTAAAAAAAGCGAAAAAGCCGCAGACATCCAAAAATATCAGCATCTTTCTCTAAAGAACGCCATAAAGGATTACAGACATGATTTTGAGAAAATAAAAAATCTCCGGCACCTCTCCGGAGATTTAAAACACTGGTGGGCGCAACAGGACTCGAACCTATGACCCCTTGCTTGTAAGGCAAGTGCTCTCCCAGCTGAGCTATGCGCCCACATCGATTTAACTTTTTAGGCCCTTTATTATAACAATGGTGGCGGCGAACGGATTCGAACCGCTGACCCTTCGGGTATGAACCGAATGCTCTAGCCAACTGAGCTACGCCGCCGCAATATCAAACATGCATTTTAATCTCTCTAAAACAAAACTGGTTGCGGGGGAGGGATTTGAACCCTCGACCTTCGGGTTATGAGCCCGACGAGCTACCTGACTGCTCCACCCCGCGACGTCTAAGCTTTCTTTGATGTTTCCTTCTCCCTAACGGCAAGTTATATTCTATAATAAAATCTTTTTTAAGTCAATACCCTCTTCAACCTTTTTATCTTTTTATCACCTTTTAAGCTTTCAACCCCTCCCGCGCCAATACCCACCTCCTCGTTTTGCCTCGCGATTCTTTCTTATGTCCTTGAGCTTTTCTTCGCTCTCCTTCATGAACTTCGCTAAGCGTTCCTCAAAGGTCATGACAGGTTCCTGAGCTCTGCGTATGGATAAGTTTATCCTGCCCCTCTCATCTATCGACAAAACCTTTACCATTACCCTCTCATCTTGCCTCAAATATTGATGTATGTCCTTTACATAGGTATCTGCCACTTCGGAGATGTGCACCATGCCAGTCCGCCCATCGGGCAATACTATAAACGCTCCAAACTTGGTTATGCCCGATACCCTACCTTCCACTACTTGTCCCACTTCAACAGGCATATAGAAACAAATTCCTCCTCTTTATCAGTTCTGTTTTTCGATAAATTTTATCTCCCCTTCTTTTACCCACCCAAAGCGCTCCCTGGCCGCCTTTTCAACGTATTCCTCCGATTTTGTATACTCGATCTGGCGTTCCAGCTCGGCATTGTATTCTTCAACCTGCTGAATCTGCTGTCTCAAGTGTTCCATCTGTACATGCTGCTCCCGCATCTTTATTTCTTGGTGAACAAAAGTAAAAATAAAATAGCCGATCATCACCACCGCAATCATCAGCTTGGCTCTGGGCTTTAGCACATACCTACGCCTTGCCATTCCATCACCTTCTCAAGAAAAAACTGCCTTTACCCACTGTAACAACGACTCTAACCTTTCTTAAGTATTATTATTCGACGTTTCACATAAAAATCCTCTTTTTATGCCCTAATTTTCTCACTAATCTTATTAAAAAAATTAAACAGAGCACGCAAAGGCCAGGACGCAAACCTGATGATGTATCTAACCCCCTTTTCTATAACTCTGTATATAAGTGTTAATGCTTTTATCACCCAAGGACTTATCGTCAGCAGGTATAGGCTCCACCCTATTGCCAGTCCGACAAAATTATAAAATCTCACTTCTCCGTCATTGGCATATAGTAGAGCTACAAACACCAAGGCAGCTACCACCAGCCAAAAAAACAAATCCATTATGCCCACAACCCACGGCCTAGGCTTAAATGTCCAACGAAATACCCTGTTCAAATCATAAATGAATCCCACAACCATTCCCGCATAAACTGTGGCCAGAAAGACATATACCTGGTTAGCCGTTGACATCAGCATACAATATGCACCCTTTTTTATCTGAATAGCCTGCTAAAAAAGCCGGAACCCTTTCCTCCTAGCCCGTCGTGATCGCTATACTGGAGAGCGATAATTTCCCCTTCGACTATGAGCTGTCCTTCTTCCAGGTTCAGCTTGTTTATGTGGAGGTCCTGGCCGTGAAGTGTAATGTAGCCCATATCGGTCACCAACACTACTGTTGCCTCATCAAAGCTGTCAACATCAACTACACCTGTTATGGTCACCTTCTCGCGGTTTTCCATAAGCACGCTGTGGCTTCTACTTCTTACAGCTTTTTTATCATCCATCTCCCTGATCATCCCGTTCCCCCCTGATATAATACCCTTAGTTGATTATATGATTACTGCTTTCAATGTATGCATGCAAAAGCCCGGCTTTATATTGCCGGGCTTTAAATCCACCTTAAGGCCACAGTTTAACGATCTGAACACCTTTGAAGTAATGTTTAATTATATCCTCGGCTTTCTTCCCTCGTTTAGCCATGCTATAAGCACCCCACTGGGACATACCCACGCCATGCCCATAACCCCTGCCTTTAAATATAACTTGGTCGCCGTTTAACCGTACCTCATCCAGCAGGGTTGACTTCATCCTGGTGCTCCCCAGTGCGATGCGCAAGTCAGGGGCCGAAACCGGCGTGGAATCGAGAACGATTTCTATAGCACGCCCTGATGGACCCCTTCTACCTATCTTGATACTGGAAAAATCGTCTATCTGTTTGCCCATTTGCTTAACAGCCTTTATAACTTCCTGTTTTGAAAACTCAGCACTCCAGCTCTTTTCATCCGGAGGGATAACTGAAGAATCATCAGGGGAGCTGACAACCTGTATATAAGGGGGATTGCCTTCCTTGTAAGCCAAACCTTCTACAGCCGTAGCTGTCTTCCCCCCCGCATTGGAATGAAACCATGCATTTACATAATCTCCATTATATACGATCACTTGTCCTCTCGTTTCAGCTACCGCCTTCTTTATACGCTCATTAACAGCTTCCATATTCCACGCTTGAGCTTCTTCAATATCAGTTGAAATGTGGGCATTGCCATATTTAGAGTGACCTTTATCTTTTATGAATTTGAGAACAAAAGTTCTGGCAATAATGGCCTGAGCTTTAATGGCCTCCATCGGCCAATCGTTTTTGATCTCTCCCCCTACAACTCCGGCTACATATTCTTCAAACGGCATCTCCTGTACCCTGCCTTCTTCCTTTATATACACCTTAAGCCGCGGCTCCTGCCCGGTCGGGCTGCCCAAAGCTTGAGGAATGGGTGGCTTCTTTGCCATCTGCTCAGGAACAGGGGTCGGCGGCTCCGTTCTCCTCACTCCTGCACAAGCTGGCAATATTAAAGTCAATATTGCCGCAGCAGCTAAAAAAACAACCCATTTAGATCTCCCTTTATTCATCCTCATACCTCCTGTAGTCCCTGACTGTTTTGCCAATTAAAGCTCCAATGTCTAGTATTTGCTTAAACTCAGGAGGTAATACCACAAAAATCAACCGGTTTTGTAGTACGGCTTTAAGATTTTATAACTCTCTGTACATCTGTGAAGCTTCTCCTTTGACAACATGCTCAGCTATTGAGAGCACCTCAAAACGCCGCACACGTTCACCAAACTGTATCTCTATTATATCGCCTTCTTTCACCTCTGTACTGGGTTTGGCCACCTTGCCATTTACAAAAACCCTTCCCTGGCTACACACCTCATTGGCCACTGTCCTCCTCTTCATGATCCTGGACACTTTTAAGAACTTATCTATTCGCACGGCCTTACCCCCTTCAAAATTATAAAAACCGGGTTTTTACCCGGTTTTTAAGTTGATTTTTTAAAGTTTATTGAACGGCGTCCTTTAAAGCTTTGCCAGCTTTGAACACGGGAGCCTTAGAGGCGGGGATGATGATCTCCTCTTTTGTCTGAGGATTTCTGCCCTTCCTCTCTGCCCTCTCGCGGACTTCAAAGGTACCAAAGCCGACAAGTTGGACCTTCTCGTTTCTGGCCAATGCTTCAGTAATTACGGAAATCAGAGCATTAATAGCGCTTTCAGCTTCCTTTTTTGTCAGCTCACTTCTCTCTGCTACAGCAGCAATCAACTCAGCTTTATTCATATGCGAACCCTCCTTGAAATAAATTCTTATAGCATATTCGCTATTTTTTTTCAAATTCCTCCTTGTTGACCAATAATTTTTGAAATTTTTACATCTTTTTTCGCCCGCTTTCTCTAGAGGAATCTTGATAATATCATTACCATATTTTTCTTAAATTATACATGTTTTTACCTCAAAGATAGCTTTTTGGCCTTATTCCAAAGCTCGTCCATCTCCTCTAGTGTCATTTCCTGCAAAGGACGTTCAGCGTTTTTTTCTATGTATTCAAAACGGGTTATGAACTTCTCTATGGTATCCTTCAAAGCCAATTCCGGATCAACTTTTAAAAACCTTGCGACATTGACTGCCGCAAACAACAAATCTCCTATTTCCTCCCGTATTTTTTGTTCATCACCCCCTCGATATACCTCCTTCAACTCTGCCAATTCTTCTTCTAGCTTTTGCATGGCGCCCTCCACACTCTTCCAGTCAAATCCCACCAATGCCGCCTTTTCCTGCACTTTATAACTCCTTATAAGAGCGGGGAGGATGCTAGGTATATCGCGTAAAACCTGGGTGTGGGTTGCAAAGCCCTTTTCGTGCTTCTTCAAGTCCTCCCAATTGGCCACCACCTGCTGTGCGTTCTCAGCTACGGCACCCCCAAATATATGGGTATGCCGCTGTATCATCTTTTGACATATCCTTGTGATAACATCGAATATATCAAAGGCTCCTCGTTCTTTTGCAATCTGGCTATGGAACACCACCTGTAAAAGGACATCACCCAACTCTTCCAGCAGCTTGTCCTCATCCTTACTGTCAATGCTCTCTATCACCTCATAAGCCTCTTCTATGAGATACCGCTTAAGGCTATCATGAGTTTGTTCCTTGTCCCATGGACAGCCTTCGGGCGAACGGAGTATCTCCATAATTTGTTTTAAATGGTTCATGTCAAAGGATTCAAGCCGCTCAAATTTAACGGGCGGAAGATAGAGGCAGGTAGTGTGGTCATAGCGTTGCTGCCGATCAAGCTGGTAAAGGGATATAGCCCTGTACTCCAGCCCTTTATCCTGGGTTTGCCAGCTTACAAAAACCTTTAGGTCATGGGGATAAAAGCGAAGTAGGAGCAGCTTAACATCTGATGCCACCAAAGCATCGTATATATTTATAATCACCGTCGACAAACGCACGTTTATCAAGTCCTCTGTTATCTCAGGGGCATTCAATATCTTCAACCCTTCTATACCGGCCTGCCCAATAAAAGCCAGCAACATGTCAGCTTGGCTTATCCCTGGTATGATATCAATGCCATATATCTTTCTATCTAACTGCCTCAAAAGCTCAAAGGTAAGCCTCTCACCTATAAGGGGATGCCCCGGAACGCCTACCGCCACCTGTCCGTATTGAGCTATATCAGCAATGCGCTTTACCATAGCCTTGTAAACATCATCGAAATTCTCACCGTTCTCATAAATATCGTCCATAGAAGTATAATTAATTCCTTCTGCCCTTAAAAACGGCGCCACACCGTGCCTTTCAGTTCGCAAAATAACGGTAGATGCCTGTCGCAAAGCTTGCAAAGCTCCCAAGGTGAGACCATCCTTATTGCCCGGCCCCAATCCCACAATTTTCACGTTATACTTCATCGTTTAAGCCCCCTGTACACAACGCACTAATATATAATACACCGTCTATGCGCAGTGTGCAACCATCTACTGCACTTTTTTAGCAGCCTCCACAAATCAATCTGCGCCCTTTATTACTGCCAGTGGCGCCAGGCGCACAACCGGTACGGTAGCACCCCGCTTAACTAATACTGATACCACCTCTTCAACATCTTTATATGCCAGAGGGGACTCGTCCACTATATCCTTGTATGACGCCGCATTATATATGACATCGCCCATCGCCTTTTCAAACTCCTGCTTTGTAATCGATTTTGCTTTGGTTCTCGACAACCTGCGCCCAGCTCCATGGTTAACCGAATAGAAGCTCTCCGCCAGCCTATCGGTCCCCACAACCACATAAGAACCGGTACCCATACTGCCGGGCACCAAGGCAGGATGCCCCGTTCCCATATAACTGACAGGGTTTTGATTGTGCCCTGCAGGCAAAGCCCTAGTAGCACCTTTCCTGTGCACCAAAAGGTCTCTGCCGCCATGGCGCTCCCACTTTGCAATGTTGTGAGCAACGTCATAGACCAGCCTAAAACCCATGGAATCAGCTGGCTTTTTGAGAATATCCTCAAAAGCCTTTATGACATCGCACATGATGATCTGCCTGTTTGAAAAAGCAAAATTGACGGCAGCCGCCATGGCTTTGTAGTAACTCTTTCCCTCTTTTGAATCTATCGGAGCCGCAGCGAGGCCCTTCTCGGGCACATCAATGCCGTATTTTTTAGCCGCTTCCCACAAAATTTTGGTATAATCGGTAGCAATCTGATGCCCAAAGCCCCGGCTTCCCGTATGGATCATCACAGTCACCTGACCCTGAAACAGCCCAAATGCTGATGCCAGCTCCTCGTCCAAAACACAGTCAACCCGCTGAATCTCTATAAAATGGTTCCCGCCACCCAGCGTGCCCAGCTGCTCTTCTCCCCTTTCCTGCGCTTCCCTGGATACAGCAGAAATATCAGCGCCGTGAAGCTTTCCACCTTCCTCGATATAGTCTAAGTCTTCATAGCTCCCAAAGCCAGCCTCAATTACCGCTTCAACCCCTCTGTGCACAACATCGTCGAAAATTTGGCGGGTAACCCCTGTGTGTTTACCCTTTTTCCCTATCCCTGTTGGAACATAATGCTCAATCCTCTCTATCAGCTTGTACAAAATTTCTCTGCTTAAATCCCTGGCTTCAATGTCGGTCCTCAAAAGCCTTACGCCACAGTTAATATCATAACCTACAGCACCAGCAGAAATAACCCCTTGCTTCTCTATGGCCATGACCCCTCCAATAGGCAGCCCAAACCCCTCATGAATGTCAGGCATCCCTATGACAGGATCCACTACCCCCGGCAGCGTAGCAGCATTGACAAGCTGCCTCAACGACTGGTCCTCATGTAAGGTCCCCTTTAAGGCATCGCTCACGTATACTACAGCATCCACTTTCATTTTGCCAAATTTAGGTATACGCCATTTGTTGACCCCTTCTCTCACTAAGGTATAACCCTGTACTATTTCGACGCCCATGTTATTATCATCTGCCTTTCATGCCGTATAGCCCATTACATTTATCTGTATCTATTATAACAATGATAATAAAACATTTAAACATTTTGAAGCGCCTTTTCATATATTCCCATTTCATCTGAATATCCTGAGCTGATACAAGAACCTGCCCAGCCTATCCCCACCGGGCAACAGCTTAAAGTCCTTCTCATTAAGTGTACCCATCATCAATAACACCGAGCCATATACAACAATACCGGCAAGAATGGACAGAATAGTAGCTAAAGTTAAACCCACAGCATCTTCCATCAATTTATAGAGTATTGAAACTGTAATAGCCATTATGCCCACAGCCACCATCGGCTTCACCACAAAATCAACAAACGGTATAAAAGCTCTGGTATATCTTATAACGGCAACAAAATCCAGCAACGATGCAATGGCGTAACATACCAGTGTACCTACAGCCGCTCCCATAATATTAATCTGTGGTACCCCCACCAAAGTATAGGTAACCACCACCTTGACCAACGCTCCTATAGCAAGGTTCTTAACCGGTACAACCGCCCGGTTAATACCCTGTAAGATGCCCGTTAAACTCTGAATGAGGGTAAGAAACACCACCCCGAAAGATAATATGCTCAAAAGGTTGCCAGCCAAAACCGCCTGGTTGTCATCCAAAGCCCTATAAAGCAACCTTATAATTGGATAAGACAAAACCGACATCCCCACACCTGCCGGCAAGCCCACTAACAGGGTCAAACGTATGGCCACAGCCGCCTTGCGCATCACTTCTTTCTGATTCCCCAACGCCCAAGACTCAGAAATGGAAGGCACTATGCTCATAGCCAAAGCCACCGTCAAGGTAGCAGGAAAGTTAATGAGGGGATTTGCATAAGCCGTCAACAGTCCATACAAGCTGGTAGCCTCTTTGACTGTATATAAAGCCACAGTACCGGCTCCTATGCCGACAAGGCGGTTCACCACTATCATGCCGTCTATTAAGCCCACCAGAGGCATGAGAGAAGCCCCTATGGTCACCGGCACAGCAATACTTGCCAGATTCCTTATTATTGCGTGCGACGGTTCGGCATGTGTAGCCTTAAGATTTGTCTTTATGGCTCTTTTTTGCGCTTGTTCTTTCAACCCTACTTTCTTATATAAACCTATCAGCAAGAGAAAAGCCGCTATCTCACCCAAAGTAACTCCTAGGACAGCACCTGCAGCCCCAAATTCAATCCCTTTTCTTACAAAAAGCCATGCCAACAATAAGCCCATAAATAACTTGCCCGCTTGCTCTACTATTTGAGATAGAGCAGTAGGCCCCATTATCTGCATACCCTGGAAATACCCTCTAAATGCCGAAAGCACAGACACAAAAAAGAGTGCTGGGGCAATAGCTAGTATAGAATACACTGACTTAGGATTGCCCAAAGCATTTGATATCACACCGCTCAAGGCCATCAAAATCATAGATGTACTCAAGCCCAGGCAGGTCAACAACCTTAAAGAAACTTTGAAAACCCTGTAAGCTCCTAAGTAATTCCCATAGGCCATCCTTTCTGAAACCATCTTGGAGATGGCTACCGGCAAGCCCGCTGATGATATCACCAGAAGAAAAGAGTATATGGGATAGGCCATCTGATATAAACCCATGCCCTCAGGGCCTATTATGTACGTAAGGGGAATGCGGAATATCGCCCCAAGCACTTTGACCAATAGCCCGGCAAAAGCCAGTATAGCCGCTCCCTCAACAAAAGACCTCTTTTTCACGAAAACCCTCCTCACCGTGGTCATATTGTGTCTTTAAATAATTTATATTAAATTCCCTTTACCTTACAATACTTTTAGAGTATAAAAAAATAAAAAAGGCACTGAGATTACTCAATGCCTTTTTTCCACCTTATTTTTCACTGTTCCATCTGCTTGCCTATGAATGCCGCTGCGGCTTGTGCTATCTTCATCTCAGTATCCCCCATGGTGATATTGGGTTCCTTAGACAACAGTATAACAGCTCCGATGGATTCCCCTCCTGAAATTATAGGAACGATAACCTGGGCAGTATAGTCTATCTGCCCACCTTCCTTCTCCAACACAGGGTAAATGGCATCCTTATTGGCACGATTAGCCAACACCATCTTCTTTTCATTTATGATGCGTTCCAGGTCCTCGCTAATTTTCTCCTTTTTGAAACGAGCTTGAGGAATTCCCGCCACAGCCACAATGAAATCCTTATCTGATACGCAGGTAATATGTCCAAGGATCTTGTGTAGAGACTCCACATATTCGTCTGCCAAATCACTCAGGTCCTCTATTGGAGAATATTTTTTTAAAATCACTTCCCCTTCCTCGTCGGTGTAGATCTCCAGCGGGTCACCTTCACGTATTCTTAGGGTACGACGAATCTCCTTGGGTATCACTACTCTGCCCAGCTCATCAATTCGCCTTACTATCCCCGTTGCTTTCACACACATCCCTCCTTAATCTGTATCAATTTACAAAACCATCCTTGCATTCATATTATTTTACTGTTCATGTGCTTTTATTCATCTTAACCTAGGAGGGACCAAAAATTCCATTTAATTACAGTCTGTTTTCGTACTTCTTGATTTTTGCCTCCTTTTTCCATTCTTCAAGTAAAGAATTCCACTTATCATTGCGTTTATCGTCCAAAACCACAGCTTCTATCTCTTCTTTTTTCTCCTCTAGGGTAAAAACCTTCTCAGGCAACTTTTCATATAGCTTTATGATGTGATAACCGAGGGGTGAGCCAATGGGTTGGGACACCTCGCCCTCATCAAGCTCCAGGGCAGCCTGCTCCACCTCTTCAGCAAACAAGCCGCTTCCCTTATATATCACATATCCATCTTCTTTATTTGTAGCGCTTTTATCCTCACTATAGGTCTCAATCAGCGCCTCAAAGCTCTCTCCCGCCTTTACCTTATCGTACACTTCTCTTGCCGTTGGCTCAATCGCCTTTAACTTTTCATCAAGATATTTTTTAGCTTCTTCCTGCTTGCCTTGTTGTATTAAATTATAATACCCCTCACGTTCTTCCGAAGAAAGCGGAATCAAGATATGCTTCACCCTCACCCAGCCAGCAGGCCTATAAAGTTGCACAAGGGCTGTTTCTACAAGGCTCGGGTCCTGTTTCTGCTTGTTCAGCTGTTCATCGTAATACTGCTTTATGTCCTGCTCAGTAACCTTCACATCCTCCAGCATCTTCTCTGCAAATTTTTCCAGCATTATGTCCTCAGCCCGCCTTGTGATGTATTCTTCCTCCGTAAGCCCCGCGTTATTCAGCTGCTTACGCCATTCATTTCTTGCTTCTTCAAGGTAATCCTTCTCTCCTTGGGCCTTTTCCCCTTGCGATTGAGCCTGCTGCTTCAACGTCTCCGCATAGCTTTTGAACTGTTCTTCCAGCTCCTTACGAGCCTCATTGATATACTCCTCATTTACCGTAAAACCAGCCTGCTCAGCCTTTTTTTGCAATACTTTTCGCGTGATGAGCTGCTCCAACACATCCTTTTTGATCTCCTTTATGGTATCCTTGTACTGGGCGTCTTTTTCGATTTCCTCAGTGATACCATAATAGGCCTTTTGCTGGTTATAGACATCCAAGAACTCACCCTTGAGTATCTTCTCCCCGTAAACCTCAGCTACCACCCTCTGCCTGTCCTTTTCGGGTACCACTTCAATCAGCGTACATCCTGCCGCGCTCAATATAAATACAAGTACAATCAGCATCGCACAATATTTGCCAAAGCGTCTCATAACCCTTTCCCACCCTTTCAATTTAAATAATTTAGCATCTCCTCTAACACACCCTTAGCTGCTTGCAAAGCCCCATTAGGCGACGAATCTTTCAGCCTTACCGTTAGTATCGGCACAGGCGTAGATGAAAAATCCACATACCCCCTGTTTTCATTTAAAATCACCATGAGTTTATCTGGGGATATGGCTTTAGAATCCACCAGCTTCATCTTCACCTCCTTACCTCGATGGACGACTTCGACGATGCGCATCCTCCTTGCAAGAGCTTTCACATATGCCACATCAATCAAATTTTGCACAGCCGAAGGTATATCCCCAAACCTGTCCACCAGCTCTTCTTCCACGTCAATTTTATCCTCACGTCCTTCAATAGCCGCAATCTTTTTATAAATCTCTATCTTATGATTCTGGTCAGGAATATAGTCATCGTCAATATAAGCATTGACTTTTATGTCTATAGCAGTCTCTACCGACTGAGGCAGCTCTTCTCCCTTCATTGTACGGATGGCTTCCTCCAGCAGCTTACAATACAGGTCATAGCCCACAGCCGCCATGTGGCCATGTTGCTCTGGACCAAGCAGGTTGCCTGCCCCTCGTATCTCAAGGTCTCTCATAGCAATCTTAAAACCGGCACCAAACTCGGTAAATTCCTTTATGGCTTGCAATCGCTTTTCAGCCTGCTCGGATATTATCTTATCCTTCCGATAAGTAAAATAAGCGTATGCCAGGCGATTGGAACGGCCTACCCGTCCCCTGAGCTGGTACAGCTGGGCTAAACCAAAATGGTCAGCATCGTACACGATAATGGTGTTCACGTTGGGGATATCCAAACCGTTTTCTATTATAGAGGAACACAACAGCACATCAAACCTGTTTTCATAAAAATCCATCATGACCTTTTCCAGCAGGTCTTCGTCCATCTGACCATGGGCCACAGCGATTTTGGCCTCGGGTACCAGCTTTTTAAGCTCTTGCAGCATCCAATCCATTGTCTTTACTCTATTGTACACAAAGTATACCTGTCCCCCCCTCTGAAGCTCACGCAAAATAGCATCCCGAATTAGGGACTCGCTGTACTCCACCACATATGTTTGCACAGGATATCTATCCTCAGGTGGCGTTTCAATTATGCTTATATCCCTTATGCCCATCAAAGACATGTGCAGGGTACGCGGAATTGGAGTTGCTGTAAGAGTCAAGACATCCACATTTTTCTTTATATCCTTAATCATTTCCTTATGCGCCACGCCAAATCGCTGTTCCTCGTCTATAATGAGCAGCCCCAAGTCTTTAAATTTCACATCCTTGCTGAGCAGCCGGTGCGTGCCTATTATTATGTCGATGTTACCCTCCTTCAAATCCCTGAGGATTTGCCGTTGCTCTGCTGGCGTTTTAAAGCGGCTCAACACCTGTATGGTAAACGGGAAGTCCTCAAACCGCTTAACGAAGGTATTATAATGCTGCTGCACCAATATGGTAGTGGGAGCCAGCACAGCCACCTGCTTTCCATCCATAACGGCTTTAAATGCTGCCCGTATGGCCACCTCTGTCTTTCCATAACCCACATCGCCACATATCAATCGATCCATCACTCTGGGCGATTCCATATCCCGCTTAACATCCTCTATAGCCTGGAGTTGATCTGGCGTCTCCTGGTATGGAAACAGTTCCTCAAATTGTTTCTGCCATTCGGTATCAGGCGAAAATTTATACCCTTGCACCGATTGCCTTATAGCGTATAACTTTACCAAGTCTATTGCCAGCTTTTGCACCGATTGGCGTACTTTATTTTTGGTCCGTTGCCACTCGGCCCCCCCTAACTTTGATAACTTTGGGGGTTCATCTCCCATACCGACATAGGGCTGAATGAGGTCAAGCTGATCAATAGGGACATACAGCTTATCGGTCCCTGCGTATTTTATATACAGGTAATCTTTCTTTTGACCATCTATCACCAGGGTTTTTATCCCCAGGTATTTTCCTATGCCGTGGTTTTCATGCACAACATAGTCGCCCACCTTCAAATCCAAAAAGCTTTCAAGCTTCTTGGATTTCTTTTTAGGCTTAACGCGCCGCTTTTGAACCCCATACACCTCTCTCGCGGTTATTACGGCAAAGCGCGCATCAAGGTATTCAAATCCATGGCTTAAAATTCCAGGAGCCACAACCACTTGGCCCGGCTGTAACTCCCTTTCCATGCCTTGCACCAGCAGAGGCTGGATACCATGCTCCCTTAAAAAGTCCGCTATTCCCTCTTGCCTGGCTTGGCTGTCTAACAAAAATAACACGCAATACCCCTTCTGTCGCCACAGCTTTATATCCTCAGCCATCAACTGTAGCTTACCGTTATATGAAGGAATGCCTCGCGAGGCAAAGCTATAAACCTCTCTCGGCTCAAAATCGGGATGGAAAGAAGGCAAAGCTTGAAACATCAGCCAGTTGCGCCCTGATAACTTCTTTAAAAATTCGGTATAGTCCAAAATAAGGCTGGCTTGCTCGGGTAAAACCTCAAATTTCTGCAACAGGTCCTTAAAATGTTCTTGAAACTCGGTGCAATAGCCCTCGCACCGTTCTTTGATCCTTACAGGCTCGTCTAATACTATCAATGACGAAGCACCCAAATAATCGAATATGGTGGTCCGTTGTGGATAGAAGAAACAAAAATACATCTCCAATGAGCCATCACACACTCCCTCTGCTAGCGCACCCAAGGCGCGCTCCACTTTTTCTTTTAAAGCAACATCTATGTTCTTTCGTCCAATTTTATTTAAAAAATCTTGATAGCTCTTGTTTATATTATCCCTACCCTGGGCAATCGAATCAGCAGTTAATATAAGCTCCCTAGCCGGGGAAATTATCACCTCAGAGCGGTTTTCAATTGACCTTTGCGACAGCAGGTCAAACGCCCGAATGGAATCCACTTCTTCATCAAAGAACTCTATCCTGTAGGGGTCATCAGCCGTCAAAGGAAATATATCCAGTATACCCCCTCTTATGCTGAACTGCCCCTTTCCCTCAACGGCAGGCACGCGCTCGTAACCCATCTGCACCAGCCTTCCTGCCAGACAAGAAAGGGATACGATATCCCCCACCTTTATGATAAGAATAGCGTCTTTAAATATGTGTGGCGGGGTTTGCAAGGACAAAAGGGCTTCTACCGACGCCACCACTATTACATCTTTTCCCAACAATAGCTTTTCCAGTGCCTCTATCCGTTGCTGGGTAATTTCTAGACTCCGGGCTGCTACGTCGTAAAGCAGCATCTCCCGTTCTGGCAGATATACCACTTTCCCCGGATAAAAAAACGAAAGGTCCTCATATATCCTTTTAGCCTGAACATCCCCACTGGTTATATACAGGCAATTACCTTTAAGAGGATATAACATGCTGGCCAGCATATGGCATTTTTGGGAATCACCCAGCCCCAAAAATGCCACACGGCTGGCGCCTTTCATGACCGCCTCTTTAACAGTGTCAAAGGTTTCCCATCTGGTCATGGGCTCCAGCCAAATTGGAGTCATCCTATCACCAACTTCGCCCATTGATTTGCGTTATATACCGTTTTCCATTGAAGCTGCTTTTTTCTAACCATTACACCTGCTCATTGCCTCCTGAATACCTTTGGTAATTATAAGCTCCACCCCTTTTACCGCCCTTTCGCAGGCAGCCAAAAAAACCGGCAGCTCCTCCTTCTCAAAAGGGGACAGTACATAATTGGCCAGGTCCTGTCCCGGAGGAGGGGCACCTATACCTATCCGAATACGGGGGAACTCCTCTGTTTGAAGCTGATATATTATGGAACGCATGCCGTTATGAGTACCAGCACTACCTGCAGGGCGTATACGCACCTTTCCCAGTTTCAAATCTATATCGTCGTAGATCACTATCAGGTTAGAAGGTTCTATCTTATAGCCGCGAACCAGATCCAGTATGCTCAAACCACTTAAATTCATGTAGGTCTGCGGCTTGGCCAATACCACCTTATGTCCTCCAATAACCCCCTCCCCAATGACCGCCTTGTATTTTATATACTCCAATGGTATTCCATATGCACGAGAAAGCATGTCAATTACAATAAACCCTGCATTGTGCCTCGTGCCCGCGTACTCCTCTCCTGGGTTGCCCAATCCTGCTATGACATACATGACAACTCATCACCTTACCACGGCTCTCATTCAAAGAGCGGACTTACCGAGATATCCTCGTATATCCTGTCAATGGCCTCTGCAAAAAGCGGGGCCACCGACAAGACCTTTATCTTGTCGATGCGCTTTTCCGGCGGCAACGGAATAGTATTGGTAATCACGAGTTCCCTTATGGGCGAATTCTTTATCCTTTCCACTCCTGGTCCCGAAAGCACGCCATGAGTGCAGCAGGCATAAATCTCAGTGGCTCCTCGTTCAACCAACGCCAGAGATGCCTGCGTTAGCGTTCCCGCCGTATCCACCAGGTCATCAATCAGTATGACCTTCTTGCCCTTAACATCTCCTATGACATTCATGACCTCGGCCACGTTGGCTCTGGGCCGTCGTTTATCTACAATAGCCAGCGATGAATTCAAGCGATTGGCAAAGCTTCTGGCCCTGGTCACGCTACCCACATCAGGGGATACTACCACCACTTCATCGCCCTCAAGCCCTCGTTCTATGAAATACTGGGCAAGGATAGGCATTCCCAGCAGGTGATCAAGCGGAATATTGAAGAATCCCTGTATCTGCGGCGCATGCAAGTCCATAGTAAGCACGCGATTGGCACCTGCACTGGTGATCAAATCAGCCACCAACTTTGCCGTGATTGGGTCTCTGGCCTTGGCTTTGCGGTCCTGCCTGGCATAGCCATAATAAGGAATTACTGCAGTAATACGTCCAGCCGAGGCCCTCTTAAAAGCATCTATCATTATCAACAACTCCATCAAGTTATCATTTACTGGATGGCATATGGATTGGATGACAAAAACATCCGCTCCCCTAACTGTTTCGTATATATTCACGCATATCTCTCCGTCGCTAAACGTACCAACCTCTGCATTCCCCATGGGAACCCCCAAATACCGTGCAATTTCCCTCGCCAATTCGGGATTGGAATTACCCGCAAAGACTTTGATGCCTGTTCCATGGGTGATCATCTGAAGCCTTCTCCTTTCTTTCGTGTTTTTTATAATCTTTTAAACTCCACTGCACGCACAAAAACGCCCTTTAATATTTTAAATATCTATTCATGGGACTGCATGCCCTGAAACTTCTGCCTTCGCCGTTCCACCCAACCTTGCTTGTTTATCTGGCGCTCTCTGGCAATAGCCAACGCCTTGTCAGGGACATCTTCGGTAATGGTAGACCCCGCGGCTATATACGCCTCTCGTCCTACCTTCACCGGTGCCACAAGGTTGACATTGCAGCCTATAAAAGCCCTGTCCTCTACCACCGTCCTGTGCTTTTTAAAACCATCGTAATTGACGAACACCACTCCACAACCCAGGTTGACCTCTTTACCCACCTCAGCATCCCCAACATATGTCAGATGAGAAATTTTGGTACCGTCACCTATAGTAGAGTTCTTTATCTCAACGAAATCGCCAATGCGCACACCACTACCTATGACGCTCCCAGGGCGAAGATAAGCATATGGCCCCACTGTCGTCAAATCGCCAATGCGGCTATCCAAAATCACCGATGCCTGTATCTTCACACCGTTCCCTATGACCGAGTTCACTATACGATTATTGGGATAAATTACGCAATCCTCCCCAATAACTGTACTGCCTTCTATCACATTGCCAGGATAAACCACTGTATCGCACCCAATCACCACATCCAGACCGATGTAGGTATGCTCAGGGTCTATTATGGTCACCCCTTTTTCCATATGAGACCTATTAATCCTCAAGCGCATCTTTCTATCCACTTCGGCCAGTTGTGCTCTGGTGTTTATGCCCAACACCTCGTCGGCATCCTGCGCCATCAGCACTCCTACTTTGATACCCTGGCGTTTCATAATTTCAATCACATCAGTTAAATAATATTCTCCTTGAGAATTACTATTGTTCAGCTTTTCAAGGCTGGAAAATAAAAGCTGAATATCGAAACAGTAAATTGAGGAATTTATCTCTCGTATCTTTTGCTGTTCTCCTGTAGCATCCCTGTGTTCCACAATCCTCTCCAAGTCTCCATTCTCATTGCGTACTATCCGCCCATAACCTGTAGGGTCATCCACAAACGCAGAGAGCACCACTGCGCCATACCTTCCCGCGACAGCGTGCTGAACCATCTGCTGGAGGGTGCAGCTTCGAATTAAAGGCGCATCCCCTGCAAGTACCACGACATAACCCTCTTTATCCTCAAAGGCTGGCTTAGCCATCATCACGGCATGCCCGGTGCCCAACTGCTGCGGTTGATAAGCGTATCTCACCCTGTCTCCGAGGTATTGCTTAACCTCCTCTGCTTTGTGGCCCACCACCACAACCGGCAAGTCGTCCGATACCTCGGAAGCTACTCGAACCACATACTCTATTATGGGATACCCACAGACCTGATGTAACACCTTCGGTCTATTGGATTTCATCCTAGTCCCTTCGCCAGCAGCCAAAATAACGGAAAAAACCTGTTTTTCCATTCACCTATTCCCCTTTACCTAAAAATTTTGCAACACCATCGCTATTATATCATAATGCAAAAATACTGTCATTGGTCCATAAATTGTTAGATTTGAAGGTGGCGATTTTAAATGCCTTAAGATGACCCACTGCCACAAAAAAACCCAAAAACAAGCTTTAAAGGAGAGGCTATGCTCTCCTTTAAAGCTTATTCTTCGCTCATTTTATTGTACTTTTCTAAAATGAGCGTTTGAAGCTGCGTTCGTGTTTCGGAATTTATGGGATGGGCAATATCGCGATATTCCCCATCAGGGGTTTTCCGGCTAGGCATGGCAATGAACATCCCATTATCGCCTTCAATTACCTTGATGTCGTGCACCACAAATGCATCATCAAAGGTAACCGATGCCACTGCCTTCATTCGCCCTTCACCCTTGACTTTCCGAACGCGAACATCGGTCACATTCATGTTAGCTCACCACCTTCCAGTTGATGAAACAATAATTGCTTAAAGATATTAATTCGCCAAAAAAACCTATACTCCTTCTTAAATTAATAAAATTTTTATAAAGCCGGCTGCACCACTACTTTTCGCCCCACTTCATCTACCTCTTTGAGCTGGATGAGCGCAACGTACTGCTCTACCATCTTATGTTTTGGCTGCTCAGTAGCAATCATCACCCCTACACCCACTATATCAACATTGAACTCCTTAAGCAGGTCCACCATGCCCTTAGCTGTACCGCCGCCCCTCATGAAGTCATCGATGATCAAGGCTCGCTGACCTTCCTTAACCGCTCTCTTAGCAAGCGACATGGTCTGAATCCTCTTAGAAGAGGCAGAAACGTAATTTATGGTAACGACGGAACCTTCTGTAACCTCGTTATCCCTTCGAGCAACCACCACTGGGCAGTTGAGCGCCCTAGCCGTCATCATGGCAATGGGAATACCCTTGGTTTCCACAGTAATTACAAAATCGGGACTGGCCTCATAAAAACGCGAAGCCATGATCTCTCCCACTTGCTGCACTATATGGGGCGTAAATAAAAGGTCAGCTATATATAGGAAGCCGCCGGGCAAAATGCGCTCGGGCTCAGACAGCTTATTGCACAGGTCCTGTATAAAATTCGAGACGTACTCCTCGTCAGGCTGGGGTACATACTTAATTCCTCCTGCTGCTCCTACCATCGTCTCCAAGTTGCCAAGATTAAAAGCCTTCAAAGCTCGGCGTAAAGCCATCACGTCTTCGCTGATGGTAGATTTGGCCACACCAAACAATTCTCCAAAATAATTCAACGTGTGAATTTGATTGGGCCTATCGGATAAAATTTTAGTCATAACGCCAATTCTCTCGCTTCTGCTGAATTTGTTCATACCCCATCTCCTTTTAACCAAAAATCCAAAATTTCGCTTCCACTTGTAATAGATTATACCACAAATGCGACAAAATACTGAATATTTTTTTACTTTTTATTTGGTAAATTCAATAATATCTGCCTTTTCATTAAATCCTTTATGCAAAAATCTGTTTCACTCCAACTTTTAACCAACGGGCACACTCAAAACCTATTCTACCTCAAATAAATATAAAAGCCTTGATTGACTGATATGCCTTGTGCAAAAAAGTATGTATTAACTATCCAAAGCAACTGTGGTATAATGAAAGAGCCTTTGAAAGTATTATTTTTAAACTCTACTACTAGAAAGGAGAGAAGAAGGGCGTCTTTTTTTACTGGAAATGAAATCTGGCGCACCTGCACACCATGAGAAGAATATTAGGTTATCTCAGAAAAGCTGTAGAAGACTTCCAAATGATACAAGAAGGGGACAGAATTGCAGTAGGGGTATCAGGAGGCAAAGACAGCCTACTCTTGCTCAAAGCCCTTAAGCTGTATCAATACTTTTCACCCGTTCCCTTTCATATAGAAGCCATAACCCTTACCATGGGTTTTGAAGGCTTTGACACATCACCCATTGAGGCATTTTGTAAAGAACTAGGTGTACCTTATACTGTAAAACATACCTTGATCGGAAAGATAATATTTGAGACCAGAAAAGAAACCAATCCATGTTCGCTTTGCGCACGCATGAGGCGGGGAGCCCTGCATGATGTCGCGTTGGAACTGGGATGCAAAAAGGTTGCTTTGGGCCACAACTTAGACGACACCATAGAGACGTTTTTCCTTAGCCTTTTCTACGAAGGGCGCTTTAACACCTTTTCGCCAGTAACGTACCTTGACAGAAAAGGAATTACGGTAATACGGCCGCTAATCTATGCACCAGAACCTGAGGTCATCGGAGCCGCAAAGCGCCACAACCTACCGATAGTCCAAAGTCCCTGCCCCGCTGCCGGACACACCCAGCGCCAAGAGATGAAAAAGCTGGTGCGTTCTTTAGCAAAAACATTTCCTGATATAAGGATGAGATTTTTAACCGCCCTCAAAAACAAGCACAATCGCAATCTTTGGGACTGATATTGGCCATTTCAATCACCCTTTTTATCAACCAGGGCAAACATGACCTCTCCTTCTACAGCCACTTCACCATCCACTAAAGCCCTTACCGTCCCTTTGCCCATCGACCCCTTCATCTTGCTGATTTCGGCTTCAAGGCGTAGCTGATCGCCCGGAACAACCTGCCTGCGGAAGCGCAGCTTATCTACCCCTGCAAAAACAGGTATCTTACCCCTATTTTGTTCTCCATAAAGCACCACCACGGCTCCCAGCTGAGCAAGCGCTTCAAGTATCAACACCCCTGGCATTATAGGCGTTGAGGGGAAATGCCCTTGAAAGAACCATTCATTTATTGTAACATTTTTTATTCCCACCGCTCTCTTACCTGGTTCAAACTCAATGATTCGATCAATCAATAAAAAAGGATAACGGTGTGGTATACATTTCATTATTTCTTCTATCTTCATCATATACAACCGCAAAAAATCCCATCTTTATTAAGATGGTATAAATGCGTTCACCTTCCTTTCTAAGAGTAGAAAGTTTCTATTCCCTTAAATTGTTGGCCAAACGCTCCATTTCATCGGCCGACTGCAAAACCCTTGCGCTGAGCTGATAGGCTCTTTGTGCCAATATAAGTTGGGCCATCTCCTCTGCCAAATCTACGTTTGATAGCTCTATAAAACCCTGCCTCACTGTAGCTGGATAACCGTACACAGCCTGGCCACTGGCCTCGGTCTCCACAAAACAATTATGGCCGACGGCCTCAAGCCCTTCGGGATTAGGAAACACCGCTATACCAAAACGACCTGCTATGGCGTCCATGTTATCTACTTCTAAAGGTTGTCCATTTAAATCCAAAACATACTCTCCGCGGGAGGTAACCAGGCGCTTTACCACCCTCTCGCCCACTTGTTCGGCTGAAATCTGGAAACTCCCATCTCTGGTATAACACAGCCTTCCATCAGGACGCAAAAGTACAAAAAAGCCTTCTCCTTCAATGGCAAAATCCAAAGGACGACCGGTCTCCTGCATCTTTCCGTAACCGAAATGGCGCTGGGTGGCCGCTACCCTCACCCCATTCCCTATCTGCAGGTTTACCGGCTCAGGCCTTCTTCTGGTATCCATAGCAGAATAAAGCGCATCCTGAAAAGCGGACCTTACCTTCTTGTATGCCACTGTGTTCATATTTGCAATATTATTGGATATTATATCCAGATTCTGTTGCTGAGCCGCCATGGCTGAAGCCGAACTGTACAACGCCCTAATCATTTACTACTACCTCCTCTATACTCTGCCCAGCTCGTTTACCGTCTTGGACAGCACACCATCTATCATCTTGATGACCTTTTGGTTAGACTCATAATTGCGTACAGCTATTATCATATCAACGGTCTCCCGCACCACATCCACATTGGAACCTTCAACGAACCCCTGAGCAACTTCCCCTGCAAATGCCACTTCAGGATTGTTTTCAGGATCAGGATTTATGTAAAGGTTGTGGCCTACTTTTCTCAAGGCTTGAAGGTTTTGGAAGTTTACTAGCCTCAGCCGATCAAGGTACACGCCATCCACTATCACATTGCCCTGGGAATCAATTACAAAATCCCGGCTTTCTATAAATATCGGACCTCTTTCTCCAGCCACTGGCCATCCATCAACCGTCACCAGACGTCCTTGGTTGTCCAGCATAAACCCACCGTCTCGGGTATACCTTTCGCCTTCCTCCGTAAGTATGACAAAAAAGCCGTCCCCCCTGATGGCCACATGAGTAGGTTCACCCGTCTCCTGTAAGACCCCCTGCTCAAACGAGGTTATGACCCTATCCACATAAACGCCGTGATTTATGGTGCCTATATGCCTGTCGAAAGGAACTTGTCCCTTATCAACCCTTAACAACAGCTCTTCATCAAACGCACGGCTCACCACTTGGTCTCGTTTAAACCCCCGCGTATTTACGTTGGCAATGTTGTTGGCCACCTTGTCCAGCCTTGTTGCCTGATTTATCATACCGGTAGCCGCAGCATATAAACCTCTCACCATTTTCAGCACCGTCCCATATAAACGTGGAATTTTATCCTTTATTAATAATATCGTCACACATTGAAATTGACTTTAACACCTCAACTGAAATCTCACGATAATGACAGCTCAACATTTATACCATCATCCCTGATAGGCCGCTCCTCGAGAGTATTCCATAACAGCCATAGACCCATAGACATCAAGAGCCTCCAGGGCTTTGCCTGTCCCAAGGGCAACACAAGATATAGCATCCTCCATCACATGAACGGGAATCTGAGTATGCTTCTGCAAAAGCTGGTCCATACCATAGAGCAGTGCACCACCGCCTACCATGATAATTCCTCGCTCGTGTATATCAGATGCCAGTTCAGGGGGCGTTTTCTCCAGCATGGCATGTACCGCCTCAACAATTGCCTGAAGAGGCTCCTCCAAAGCCTCCACTACATCGTTGGAAGTAACCGTTACCGATTTTGGCAATCCCGAAATCAAATTCCTACCGGTTACCATCATTGATGGCCCATCTGGCCGTGGAACAGCTGAACCCACTTTTATCTTTATGTCTTCGGCCGTTCTCTCTCCTATGAGGAGGTTATACTTCTTTCGCATATAACGTATTATGGCTTCATCAAACTTGTCCCCGGCTACTTTTATAGAGTCTGACACCACTATGCCGCCCAGGGATATAACTGCGATGTTTGTAGTACCGCCCCCTATATCTACCACCATGTTGCCGCAAGGCTTGCTTATATCAATTCCAGCTCCAATAGCAGCTGCAATGGGCTCTTCTATAAGATATGTACGCCTGGCACCCGCCTCATAAGCAGCATCCAGTACAGCCCGCTTTTCCACCTCAGTAGCTCCACTTGGTACACATACCATCACGCGAGGCTTAAAAATCAGCGGGTGCCCGCATACTTTACGTAGAAAATACCGAAGCATCTTCTCGGTAACCTCATAGTCCGATATAACCCCATCCCGAAGCGGTCGAATTGCCACTATATTCCCGGGGGTCCTACCTATCATCTTCCGAGCCTCTTCACCCACTGCAAGTATCTTCTTGGTATTATTGTCAATAGCAACCACTGATGGCTCCCTGAGCACAATACCCTTCCCTTTTACGTAAACCAAAACGCTGGCCGTCCCCAGATCAATGCCTATATCTTTAAACACCAACACGCGTATCTATCCTTTCTTTTGTTTTTTACAAACCCAAAATTTCTATTAGAATATTCTACTTTTTTCCCAAAAATCCTCTTTGTTTTTTTAATTTTGTTCTTTTATCTTTTTGTATTTTAGTCGGGTAGCCTTACCTCCTCTTATATGCCGTTCAGCCTTATTGTATTCCAGTACCTTTTTCACCTCTTCCCACAGAATTGGATTGATTTTAGGAAGGCGTTCAGAAACATCCTTATGTACCGTACTTTTGCTTACTTTGAAAACTTTAGCCACCTCTCTAACGGTAGCTTTTGATTGAATCATGTAATTGGCCACTTCAAGAACCCTTTCCTCAATATAATCCTTCAAGTCTAAGACCCCCCTTACGGCAATCCCTTTGATACAATAATTATGCAGAAAATAACTTATATAGAAGAATAAAGATAAAAAAAGAGCCCCGTAAAACCAATTTACGGAGCCCTTCACTCTAGATAGTTCTTGGGGTCAACATTCTTCCCGTCCTTTAATACTTCAAAGTGGACATGCGGCGGATCCAATATCTCGCTTATTGCCGTCCTGCCCACCCCACTTATGACCTGGCCCATTTTCACCTGCTGATTGACCCTCACCATGTCTTTGGTGGAAAGATTGGCATACCGCGTTTTAAGCCCGTTTCCATGATCAATGGTGATTACAATGCCCATCAAAGAATCTTCTTCTATAGATTCTATTACCCCATCCATTGCAGCTTTTACCGGACTTCCCTGTGGGCTTTCAATGTCGATTCCCGGATGGGTTGTCCACTCCTTAAGCGTTTTGGAATACTGCAAATGGTCGGTAGCAAAGTCCACTATTATATTTCCATCCACGGGCTTTTTCATCAAAATTCCAGAGGGTTTTTGTGTCTGAGCTGAAGCGCTCGTCTTTACAACCTCAGGCCTAGCCTTTGTGCCACTCACCACAGCCTTATTTACTGCAACTTTGGATTTACCACTGCTATGGTCATCTTTGTAGGCTTGTCCCTGAGATGATGCTTGATTTTGTTGCCCCTGGCTATCTTCACCTTTTACCACGTCTTTTATCTTTATCTCCACCTTTTCGTCAGCATCCGCCTGTTGTACTGGCTGTTCATTAACATCATCCTGTGTTTGTTCCTGAACTGTCATATCATCTTCAGCCTCTTCCGACCTTTGCGCTTCTTCTCTATCAAGGGAGGTCAAAAATGCGGTAGCACCTATTGCGCAAATGCATATAAACAGGATGATATAGAAGCCCTGCTTGTTCCAGAAGTCCTTAAGCGCCTGCCTACTAAATGCTTTTTTCATCTTATCTTTGTATTTGCTAAAACTCATTTACACCACCTCCCTTTAGATTTTATCCAAAAAAATAAAAAAAAATACAAATATATGAATTTCATCTGTATTTTTCTATTTCAACCCCTTTATAGTAATGTTTTAATATTTCCACATATGTATACCCCAGCTGTGCCATATAATTTGCCCCCACCTGGCTCATGCCCACACCGTGCCCATACCCCGTTGTTTCAATAACCACCCTATCATCCTCAAATTTAAACTTAAAATCGGTGGAATTAAGGCCATAAAGATAGCGAAAATCAGTCCCCTTTATGGTAACATCCCCTACCACCAACTCTGCAACTCTACCGCTCTTTGTATAACTCTTTATCTTTATTTGTGAAGCCAAGTTTTTAGCATTTAAATTGCTGCGAGGGTACCTACTTTTAAAAATCTTGACAAACTGGTCATTGGAAAAGGCAAATATTTGCTTGTATTTAGGGCTGTTTTCATCGCCAGGGCTGTCCACTACGGTATAATAAGGCAACGAATGCGAAAAAACCTCACCGGCATCCTCGGTTTTGCCATTGCTGGTAGAGTGAAAGAACACTTCTATAGGAACGCCATCATATGTCATTATGTAGCCCCTGGTCTCTTCGACTGCCTTGACTACCCTTTCATGGTTGACGGCATAATCGGTACCCCAATTCTTTTTCTGCTGCTCATCGGAGATCCACGCCTGGCAATGGCTGTACAGGCTACACACATCGGCCTGCGGATGATTTGAGCAGCCCTCACCACCAAAGGCTCGCATCTTCCTTATAGCAAAAGTCCTAGCAGCCACCGCCTGAGCCTTTAACGCCTCCAATTCAAACGAAGCCGGCATCTCGGCTGCTACCACTCCCACAACATATTCTTCCAAGGGCATTCTGATTATGTTTTTTGTTATATGGTCATAAACAGCTATTTCGGGTTCACCCATACTTTTTTCATTTGGATGTATAACATCGACCTTCACATCTAACGGATTGGTGTTTTTAAAGTAAGAATTCTTGCCTTTAGATTCAAAAAGAAAAAAATTTTGCACAGTAAACATAGGTATAACCAGCACAATTATGACAATCGAAAGCAGCAGGCTGATCCCCCATCTCATCCTCTTTCCCACTCTCCATCAAGGCTTTAATCAATAATACCATTCTATGATGGAGAGCAAGAGGTTAGAACTTCCAAGACCTCTCTTTTACTAAAAACATAAAAGGCGTTTCCTTAATATTCGATACTTATGACGGGCGTCCCCACCCACATATATGTCCTGTCCTTGTATGAATTGTACCGCATAGCCACTTGAATGTTGACCTGCTTACCTCCTGATATAATCCCCTTCCCAAGCAGCATCGAATAACCGCTTATGCTTACAAATCCTTCATCATGTATGCCTTCTACCGCTGTGCCTCGCAGGTTTTTTAACATTGTGTCACAGATGTTTTGCATCTTTGTAAATTCAAGCCTGCCTTCAAAACTTCCCACATACGTAACGGTAACGGTGGGTCTTTCGCCTACTTCCTGTAAAAAATCATGCACCCGTCTTTTAAACAAGCTACCATCCACATTTTGGCTATGATCTATTACATTGACGACTATATAGCTTTCAAAATCGCCAAGGTCACGATTTAAAACACCCTTGCTTTGACATATTATTATAGAGACTACCTGTTGACGGTCATTAACGCCCGTTATATTGACTTGGGTTATACTCTGACTCTGACTAGTAAAAACATCAAAATCGCCTACAACCCCAAAAAATTCCGCTGCCTCTTCAGCCAATAGCCTTAATTCAAGTAGAGATTTAGGGCCTCCCTTAAGGGGGCACCAACCGTTTATATCCAGGTATTCTATTGTACATCCTAGAGACATCATGATCGATTCTACCAAGACAGGCTCTTGTATTGCCCTACTCTGGAAAGAAAAGATAATGGACAAAACCAATGCAGTTAACACAACTAAAACATTCTTATATCCCATTATACCCCCGCATCCTTTCAACAGCTAATTACTTTAAGGCTAATATTATTTTGATTATTGCCAGATGCAGGGGTTTATATACATAGTCAAAACTCAACTATCCTTGAATGCTTTTAAAAATCCGCGGTTTAAAAAAATAATAAAAGGCCGATAGATTATAAAACATCTAACGGCCTGTCTATTTATTTGTGCAAACCTATAAAAATTCCTCTTAATCCACCAAAGCGTCCTTTTTCTCAAGCATATCCTTTACCTTCATCAACCTGGTACGGTTACCGCGCTCGTTTTCATCTAGCTTCATGGTGATATATCGTATGGTCTCCTTAAGCTGAGGAATCACCACGTATTCCAGGGCATTGACTCTGCGACGGGTCTTCTCTATCTCATTGGCTAGCATCTGGCACGTTTTCTCTATCTGAGCCAGCTCCACCATAAGGGGAAGGATATCGGAAAAAGCAGCGATGGCACCGTCCAATTCTGCCGACGTGGCTGCAAAGCTGTAAGGATAAGGCGAAACCTTCTGGTCGGTCACTTCCCTGTAGTCAATTACCGGAACAGTCACCCCCATAATATTGCCGGTTGAGGGCTTTATCTCCACCTTACGGGTGGGAAACATTATAGCCTCCTCCAGCACCTCGGATGACATGACGGCCCGCGCCATCAAAAAATCCTTGAACGCCAGGGTTAATTTTTGCTCCACGCGCTCCCGCAATTCCTTATTCTGCCTTATAAGGTCTATAAACCTGCGCATCATCTCGTCGCGCTTATCTTTTAACAGCTTGTGCCCCCTTATAGCCACCTGGAGCCTGTTTTTTAAGCGGGTAAGCTCCATGCGCGTGGGGTTAACCCTCATTATAGCCATAAACTATTCATCCCCTTTGTTTCCGGGAAAATATTTATCGATGTACTCATCCCTGATGCGCTTAAGCTCACTCCTTGGCAATATAGAAAGCAACTCCCAGCCCAGATTGAGCGTCTCTTCAATCGAACGGTTGGTCTCAAAGCCCTGGGATACATACCGCCTCTCAAACTCATCAGCAAATTTGGCATACAGCTTATCTATATCAGTGAGGGCCGCTTCACCCAGCACCACTGCCAGCTCCTTGGCTTCCTTACCCCTTGCATAGGCTGCAAACAGCTGGTTCATGGTATCGGCATGGTCCTCGCGTGTCTTGCCTTCACCGATACCTTTATCCTTCAAACGGGACAGCGACGGCAGAACGTCAATGGGCGGGTTTATACCCTTGCGATAAAGCTCCCTGCTCAGTATTATCTGCCCTTCTGTGATATAGCCCGTCAAATCAGGAATGGGATGGGTCTTATCATCCTCCGGCATGGTAAGTATGGGGATCTGCGTGATGGAACCTTTTTTGCCCTTTATCCTTCCTGCCCTTTCGTACATTGTAGCAAGGTCAGTATACATGTAGCCCGGATAACCGCGACGCCCAGGCACTTCCTTGCGGGCAGCCGATATCTCTCTCAAGGCTTCAGCATAATTGGTGATATCGGTAAGTATGACCAGCACATGCATATCCTCTTCAAAGGCCAGATACTCAGCCGCCGTCAACGCCATACGGGGCGTGGAGATGCGCTCGATGGCCGGGTCGTCGGCCAGGTTCATAAACAGCACAGCCCTTTCAATGGCGCCGGTCCTTCGAAAGTCCGATATGAAGAAGTCGGCCTCTTCAAAGGTTATACCTATGGCAGCAAAGACTACCGCAAAGCTGGTATCGCTGCCTGGTACACAGGCCTGACGGGCAATCTGCGCAGCCAGCTGGGCATGGGGAAGTCCTGCTCCCGAGAAAATGGGCAGCTTTTGCCCACGCACTAGAGTATTAAGGCCGTCTATAGCCGAAATCCCTGTCTGGATAAACTCTGAAGGATAATCCCTAGCCGCCGGGTTGATGGGTTCACCATTTATGTCCATGCGCTTTTTGGGAACAATCTCAGGCCCTCCATCTATTGGCCTTCCCATGCCATCAAACACGCGCCCCAGCATATCCCGGGATACGCCTAGCTCAATGCTCCTTCCCAAAAAACGCACCTTGCTATCGGCAATCCTCAACCCATGAGAACCTTCAAACAGCTGCACCAGAGCCCTGTCACCATCCACCTCAAGGACGCGACCCCTGCGAATCTCACCATTGGCCTGTTCGATCTCCACCAGCTCGTTATACTTTGCCCCTTCAACGTGTTCCACCAGCATCAAAGGGCCCACTACCTCGGTGATGGTCCTGTATTCTTTAAGCATAGCTCATGCCTCCCTCTGACATCAAGGACGACATCTGTTCCCTTAGCTCTTTCAATATCTCATCCAGCTGTCCAAGCTGCCCCTCGGGAATGTATTTTGCCCGCCCTATGCGCTCCCTCACAGGCAGGCTTACCACCTGGCTGAACTCGGCCCCTGCATCCAAAGCTTTTTGCCCAAGACGATAGAACTCGATGATCAACTTGAGCATCTTATATTGTTTGGCAAGGGAGGTATAGGTATCCACATCGTGGAAAGCATTCTGGTGCAGGTAATCTTCCCTTATGGATTTGGCAGCCTCCAGCACCAGCCTTTCCCTCACCGACAATGCATCCACGCCCACCAGCCTGACTATCTCCTCAAGCTGTGCCTCCTCCTGCAAAAGGGCCATTGCCTCTTGCCTAAGCCTGAGCCATTCCTCCGACAACTCTTTGTCATACCATTCGTTCAACCGGTCAATATACAACGAATAGCTTGTCAGCCAATTTATAGCAGGAAAGTGCCTGCGGTATGCAAGCTGCGAATCCAAAGCCCAGAAAACTTTCACTATGCGCAATGTAGCCTGGGTAACAGGTTCTGAAAAGTCACCGCCGGGTGGCGAAACGGCGCCAATAGCAGTTATGCTTCCTTCACGGCCGTCCTTCCCCAAACATATGACGCGTCCAGCCCGCTCGTAGAACTCCGCCAGCCTGGAGCTTAAGTAAGCCGGATAACCCTCTTCCCCCGGCATCTCCTCCAGACGGCCCGACATCTCACGAAGGGCCTCAGCCCACCTTGATGTGGAGTCAGCCATTATAGCCACATCATAGCCCATGTCCCTAAAATATTCCGCAATGGTAATACCGGTATATATGGAAGCCTCACGGGCAGCTACAGGCATATCAGAAGTATTGGCAATGAGCACTGTCCGCTGCATAAGCGGTTCACCGGTTTTAGGGTCTTTAAGCTGCGGAAATTCCATGAGCACGTCGGTCATCTCATTGCCCCGTTCGCCGCAGCCTACGTACACTATGATGTCGGCATCGGCCCACTTGGCCAGCTGGTGTTGCACCACCGTCTTGCCGCTGCCAAATGGACCAGGTACGGCAGCCACACCTCCCTTGGCAACAGGGAAAAAGGTATCAATAACCCTCTGCCCAGTGATCAAAGGAAAGGCAGGTGGCAACTTTTGCTTGTACCTTCTTCCTATACGAACGGGGGTCTTTTGCATCATAGTAATATCTACCACGGTTCCATCAGCCTTTTTTACCCTGGCAACCGGCTCTACTATGGTAGCCAGCCCTTCATAAACCCACTCCACAATACCTTCTATCCCCTGTGGCACCATAATGCGGTGTTCCACTATAGAGGTCTCCTGTACCACCCCTATTATATCGCCGGGCTCAACCCTATCACCCGCCTTGACGCGGGGTACAAACTCCCACTTGCGTTCCCGATCCAGCGAAGGAACATCCACTCCCCTTACAATGCGGTCCCCCACCTTTTCACGGATGAGGGTCAAGGGGCGCTGTATTCCATCAAATATGGAACCTATAAGCCCCGGCCCCAACTCTACGCTTAAAGGCTCGCCGGTAGAATACACTGGATCCCCCGGGCCTAAGCCGGAAGTCTCTTCATATACCTGAATAGAAGCCTTGTCTCCCCGCAGCTCTATTATCTCGCCGATAAGCCGCTTGTCGCTTACCCTCACCACGTCAAACATCTTGGCATCGGCCATCCCTTCGGCTACCACAAGCGGCCCCGACACCTTTACTATCCTACCCTGCATAGCTCACCTACCCTCGCTCTCCAAATAAAATGTCGACTCCTACCGCTTTTTCTACGCTGGCTTTGATGCCTTTCATCCCCAACCCCATGCTTCCAGCATTGTTGGGAATTAACGTAATAATGGGAAAAGGCTGGGTATTATATCGATCTATGGTCTCCTGGATATCCTTTGCAAGCTGCTCGGTTATGAATAAAACGGCATAGTTCTCTTTTGCCAGCCTGTGAATGAGCCTGGCAGCCTGTTCAGGCTGTGTAACCGGAAAGACCGAAAGGCCCAAAGCCTTAAACCCAAGTATTGAGTCTTTGTCACCAATCACGCCCATCTTATACATACACATCACGTAGCCTTTCACGGATTTTTTCGGCAGGTAGGTTGTTTATCTTGCCTACCATGATTATGCGTATCAACCTCACCTCATTTTCTTTTGCTAACAGATACCCTACAATTGCCTCTATCCCAAAAGGGTTATACTTTACCGACTTAACATAATTCAAAAGATAGTCATCCATAAGCCTCTCAAAAGCAGTCAAAGTACCCGTCCGCAAAAACTCCTGGACACCTTCACCTATAATTTTCCCGTAAGGAGTGGATTCCATCTCTTTAATAAGCTGCTCATATGCCTGCTCAATGGCATGGCTGTAGAAGGAAACGTCCAGGCTGCCATGCGGGATCAGCATTTCTTTCAAAAATTCAAATCCCTGGTTCAGCCTCTTTGCCCGCAAAAGCGAACGAAGGTTTAAAAGGTCAACCTGCATTTGAAAATAACGAAGGGCAAACGCATTTCTTTTCTTGCGACACACTTCAAATATATGGTCATACATGGCACGGTCCAATACGGTATCAATCTTTTGCGGGTCAACATTCAGTAAGCATGCTTCGTCAACTTCCTTTACAGCCTTGGCTACAAAAGGAGGTAGCAGCCCACTTTCGGGCTCTTCCACGCCCTTTTTTAAAACCTCGACAGGAACAGTACCCATTTCAGCCAGTGGAAGGTCCTCAACCTGACCTTCCATGTATTTGCGTTTCATCAAGACTTTAATATTATGAAAATCGTATTTTAAAAAAAACAGGTCGGTAATAGCAGGGGCAGGCGAGATTTCGTCTATAAAGTCTCGCACCCTCTTCATCTCTTTAGAAATAAGCTCTTCATATTCATATGGGGAATTAAGCTCTGCTACCAATGGAGCATAGCTGGTCTCCGACAGCACTTTTAACGCATCCTCAGGTGACTGTGCATCCACCATGCGCTCAATGCGCTCCCTCGTAAGCACCCGGGTCTCCAAAACCCTGACCCTGGCCACACCGTATTCATAACTGGGTTGAGGCATTATACCATCCTTCCTATCGCCAACAACAAGACGATTTATGTATTTCCACCCTCATACTATTTGAAGCTTGCTTGACTACTCAATTTATGCAAGTTCACCAAACAGAATTTCAGCCACTTGAGGTTCCACATCCACGCGCAAAGCCCTCACAATAGCTTCAAAAGAAGCGTTTATCTCAATCCCATGCCTTCGGAGAACAAAGCCTGCTTTAAACTGCCCTCTATCGGGTGCCAGGCGCAGCTCTCCTTTTCGCCCCTGTTTTTTTAGCTGTTCATTGACATAGTCCAAGAAGCTCTGATCCAAGCGGTACTGGTCATAAACCGAGAACACCACCTCTTCATCCCCTTGAATCGGGGCATTCAAAAGCATGGATGCGATAACTCCCCTGTACTGGTCATCGGCCATGCCGCTTATCCTCTCAATAACCCCTTTAAATACAGCCTCTATCATATCACGCTTGGCGGCCAGCACCTTTTTCTTTATCTCCAGCTGGGCTGATACCAGCAGCCTTCTCTTATGTTCTCGAGCCGCCTCCATGTTTTGTTCAGTAAGGCGCTTTTTTAATTTGCCGGCCTCAGTCGCTTTGGCCTCCTTAATCTCCCTTGCTTTGCCTTCTGCAGACTGGATTATGCGTTCAGCTTCCTGCCGGGCATCTTCCATAATGCGCTGCTTTATGTTGTCAAACCCATTCATGGCGTCCACTCCTATACCGGGATACCGTTCACCATGAGGAAGGAAGCCAGCAAAGCCAGCACAGCATAGGTTTCGACCACTACCGGGAATGTGATGGCCTTACCCAGCTCCTCAGGCCGCTTCGCAATTATCCCAATGGCAGCCGCAGAGGTTCTCCCCTGGTATATGGCCGATATAAGCCCCACAATGGCAATGGGCAGAGCGCTCACAAATAGCAACAGACCCGTCTCGGTGGAAACATCTATCATACCGCCAAAGATGTTCAGCTTGTTCATGATGATAAAACCTATAAGCAGGCCGTAAATCCCCTGCGTACCGGGCAAAGCCTGAAGCAGCAACACCTGGCCAAACTTATCAGGGTCTTCGGTTACCACACCTGCCGCGCTTTGTCCAGCGATGGCAACCCCAAATACCGAACCCAATCCTGCCAACACCACTGCTGTAGCAGCTCCCAAAATGGCATATATCTGTCCCAGGCTTAAACCCGGCTCAGTAGTCGACGCCACAGCTCCCAATACTGCAAAAATCTGTCCTAATTGCATATCAAACAGCCTCCTCTTCCTTGTATACATCGATAAATTTTGTCTTTATCCTCAAAGGCTTGAAGGCATGGCCTCCAGCCTCAAAAAACCTGCCAAAAAACTCTATGTACTGCAACCTGCTGGAATGAACATATGCACCCAGTATGTTGATGAGTATGTTGAACGAATGTCCCGCTACCAAAACTACGATGGCAATTATCCAGCCAATCCACGACTTGGCTGCCATAAGTCCCAGCTGGTTTATGACAGTCCCAATGACGCCACCGGCCAGTCCCAGAGCAAAAAGCCTGGAATACGAAAGCATATCACTGAAATACCCAGTAATATTGTACAGGCTCAATAAGCCAGACAACAATCTCTTTATAATGTTCTTTTGATGCCTGCCCTGAGTGAGCACAAGCCCCATTGCCCCGGCCAGTGCCATGCACTGCCCAACCACTTTCGAATATGTCACCATCAGCACCAGGCCTATTAAAGTAATATACCAGAATCCCTGGTCAAATATGGCGTCCCAAACCTTGCCCTGGCGTATGCTCATATAAGCCTTGATGCCCATGCCCACAAAAATCTGAATGAGGCCTAAAGCGAAACAAAATATGAGCATCTTTATGGGTTGACCAGCTGGATCAAACCACAACGGAGGTAACCCTAAAAGCTGTCCCATATTGCCAAACCATCCTCCAAACACAGCACCCCACAGGAAAGTAGATATCCCGCCCAAAAACACCAGCATGCCCAGCTTTTTTCCCATCCCCTTGAGCCTTAGCTTACGCATGGCCAAATAAGCTACAGATGCGATTACAATGCCGTATCCAGCGTCTCCCATCATTATCCCGAAAAATATGAAGAAGAAGGGCGCCACAAAGGGGTTGGGGTCTATGCTGCGAGGATGGGGCGTGCTGTAAAGCTCAGTAACCAGCTCAAAGGGCTGTACCAAAGGTGGGTTATCATACGCCACAGGGAAGAGCTCATCGGGCGCCGGATCTTCCAACCGAATATAGACCGCCGGAGTGACGCTTTGCATTTTAGATACAAATGCTTCGGCATAGCGGCTGGGAATCCATCCTTTGAGCAGGAAAGCCTGACCGGTTTTAAGAAGCTTTAGCCCTTGCTCCTCCTTTTCCTTCTGTATTGACAAGGCATCGTAGAGAATCTCCAGCTCATTGACCCGCACTGCCAGCGACCTTGCCTGCTCCTCTATCTTTTTTCTTTCGGCCTCTATAGCCTGCAGCTCACGGTCACATCGCTGTATGATATCAACAGGAGTGCCTTGCATATTGCTGAAGCTTACGCGGCTAAAACCCAGCTCCTTGAGCCGAGCCTCCACTTCTTCAGCCAAACCCTTGTGATATGCCAAAAAATAGTTAACCTGCTCTTTGTCCTCTCCCACCTTCTGTATGTAAAATTCTCTTGAACCCAGCTCCTGTATCATTTTCTCCTCAAACTGGGCTGCAACCCCCTTTTCTACCGTACCTATCATGGTATGAACAGTCACGGTATCTCCTATCTGTTCCAGCGGCACATTAAGTTCCCGCCAAGGCAAAAGCTGTTGTTTGGTGCTGAGCACGCGGGTTGCCCTGGCTGACAGCTCAGTAAGGCGCTGTTCCAGCTCGCGGCAGGTACCAGCCACCTGCAATATAGAATCGGCATTCTTGCGCACCTTGTTAAGCTCTTTTAGGCTGACAGCAGGTTTGGGTGCAAACACCGAACGCTTCACATTATTATAGCGCCCAATAAAATTCAGCGCAAACTTTATCTCCGATAGCTGAGATTCGATACGCTCCACAATCCCCTGACCATCATATCTTTCTAAAAGCTGGCTCTCGCCGCCGTACCCCTCTCCTATGTATTCATCAAGCTCAATATCATCGATTTCTACATTTCCCATGAACTGAATAGCGTTCAATATCCTATCTTTGTCAGCCTGTAAACCAATGAGGAACAGCTTCTTCATTTCAACTATGGCCATGCATATCCACGACCTTTCCCATAACCAGAGAGATGGCTTCCTCCAATTTTGCCTGGGCCATTTGACGTATCCTTTGACATTCTTCCTCCGCTTTTTGATGTAAAGCCTCTATCTCCTTTTTGGCTTCCTCTTCAACCTGATGCATAAACTGCTGCTTCTCCTGCTGCGCCTGTTGGACCACCTCTTCCACAAACCTGTTCCCCTCTTCTTCGGCCCTTTTTAATATCTCCCTTGCCTTGTCCACCGCCTGCTTTTTTATCTCCTCAGCTCGTTGCTCTGCCTCCCTAATCTCTTTTATGATATCCATATCCATCCCCAGCACCACCTCTCTAAAAACCACTGTTGTGCGTTACTATTCTGTCTTACGGTGCAACCGACTCACCAGGTCATTTTGTCCCAAAAAGCCTATCCCCTGCATCCCCTAAACCAGGTACTATATATCCGTGTTCATTGAGGCATTTATCTATGGCTGCCACATATATATCTACATCTTCATGGTCTCGTCGAAGGCGTTCAATTCCCTCGGGTGCAGCTATCAAACATACAAATTTTATATTCTTTGCACCTTTTTGCTTTATCAAATTCAATGCCGCAGATGCCGACCCCCCAGTGGCCAGCATGGGGTCAGTCACAATGAGCTCCCTCTCTTCAACATCTGCAGGCAGTTTGCAGTAATACCCTACCGGTTCCAACGTTTCGGGGTCACGATACAAGCCAATATGCCCTACCTTGGCAGCCGGTATAAGTTTGAGCATGCCGTCCACCATTCCAAGCCCCGCTCTTAAAATGGGTATGATTCCTAGTTTCTTGCCGGATATGACCTTAGTCTTAGCCTTGCCAATCGGAGTCTCTATCTCCACTTCTTTGAGCGGTAAATCACGGGTGACCTCATAGGCCATAAGCATAGAGATCTCCTCTACCAGTTCCCTGAACTCCTTGGCCCCCGTCTCCTTATCCCTGACAAGGGACAGCTTATGCTGAATCAACGGATGATCTAAAACGTGTACTCTACCCATTCTACCTCTCCTTTTTTATCATTAGGCTTTCTTTGGCTGCACGGCATTCATCCTTTTTGAGCAGCCAGCATCACTTCCACTCCGTCCTCCCACGCGATCAAGGCCTTGTGGGCCATCCCTAAGAACAAGCCGGTCTCCACCACTCCCGGAATGGATTTCAGCACGCGATTTAGCCAATATACATCAGGCGCTTCGTCAAAATAAAGGTCCACCATGAAATTGCCATTATCGGTCACCACAGGGCCTGCTTTTCTGACCGCCATCCTGAGCTCAGGCCTGGCACCGATTTCTTTGACCTTTCGCATCACCAAACCAAGAGCTGCGGGAATGACCTCCACCGGCACCGGAAAAGATACAGCCAGCCTTTCTACCAGCTTGGAATGATCAGCTATGATTACAAACTCATCGGCCATGGCTGCTACAATCTTCTCTATAGTATTGGCAGCGCCACCGCCTTTTATGGCGTTTAGGCTGTAGTCGATCTCATCTGCACCATCTATGGCAATATCCAGCCTGTCCACCAACGAAGGATCCAGCAATGGTATACCATACTTATAGCACATAAGCTTGGCTTGATAAGACGTCGGTACGCCGCGAATGATAAGCCCCTCTTTGACCCTTCGACCCAATTCCTCGATAAAAAACGCAGCCGTACTGCCTGTCCCAATCCCGACCGTCATACCATCTTTTACCAGGTCAGCCGCTGCTAAACCGACAACTTTCTTGAGATTTTTACTGTCTTCTTGGGATTTCATGCTTCACTATACCCCCCAAAAACATTCTTTACTATTATAACCTATTGTATGTGACAATTGCAATAAAAAATTAAGCTTTCAGCTTTTCTACCAGTTTCTTAAGAACTTCTTCTAGCTCTATGGCACAGCTCTCATACACCTCAACAGGTTTACCAAAGGGATCTAGTATCTCCGCCATTTCCCCTTTAATTGCCCCGTCTTCGACGTATTCCTTAAGCACATGTATCTTAGATGTAGCCTGCGGATACATGTTGCTCAGTATCGATTTATGTCGATAAGTCATGGTCAGTATCAGGTCAGCCTCTTCCACAAGTGAAGCATCTACATTTTTAGCGCGATGATCGCTTAAGTCTATCCCTCTTCGCTGCATGACTTCAATAGCATGAGGAGTAGCCCTGTCCCCTTCAATAGCGGCCAGCCCTGCAGATACGGCTTTTATATCCTCCAACCCACTCCTCCTTGCCAGGTACTTAAACAAGGCCTCAGCCATGGGGCTTCGGCAGGTATTTCCTGTACACACGAACAGAACCGTTTTCAACCTCTAAAACCTCCCCCAACGGTAGAACTTTCCGCATCAACCACACGGAAGGCTGCTGCCCTCAACATGCGGTTCATTATTGCTAAGCCTTCATCCTTGGGCTCTATCCACTCTGCTAAAACAATATTCACTCCCATGTCGTCAAACTGCCTCAAAGCCGAAAATAGGTTAGAAGCCATAATGGCTGGCTGAGTGCGACTGCCCAATACCAGCACTTTGCCTTCCTTATAATGATCTTTTGTTTCGCAAGTAGCAAGTATTCCTACTGTCACCCCTTGCTCCATATACTCCTGCGTTAACTCATTTATCTTCTTTATCATTTCGTCAATTTGTCCTCGCACCACCACTACCTGAGCACGCGGCGCATAGTGTACGTATTTCATACCAGGAGATTTAGCAAGTCGCCCTTCAAGAGGCTTTAAAGCGCCGGAATCAATCTCTACTTCTCCCAACAGTTGCGTCAACATCTCATAGGTGACGCCGCCAGGCCTCAAAATTGTGGGAACGTCGGCCGTCAAATCTAAAACAGTGGATTCCAAACCCACCTCACACTTTCCCCCATCCAGAATGAGGGGAATCCTGCCGTCGAGGTCATCCAAAACATGCTGAGCTGTGGTGGGACTGGTATGGCCCGACCTGTTGGCGCTTGGAGCCGCAATAGGAACACCGCTGTATTCTATAAACTTTAAAGCCACTGGATGCCGCGGCATCCTAATGGCCACCGTATCCAAACCAGCCGTCACTATATCTGGCACGACGCTGGACTTCTTTAAAATCAGAGTAAGGGGACCTGGCCAGAAACGCTCCATAAGTACAGTGGCTATCAGAGGCAATTCCCTTACCAGCCTGTCCACATCTTGCAGCTTTGAAATATGCACTATAAGGGGATTATCCCCTGGCCGTCCCTTTGCCTCAAATATCTTTCGAACTGCGCCTGAGTTCAAAGCATTAGCTCCCAAACCATATACCGTCTCGGTAGGAAAGGCCACTAATTCACCTGCCTGTATCAGCTTGGCAGCCTCCAACAGGGCACCGCAATCTTTGTCTATGTCATTTATCCTTAGTATCCTGGTCTCCAACTACACCTTTCTCCTTTCAGGGGAACATACATAATTTAATGTCTTGTTAAATATAATACCCTTCATCCTGTGCACAAAACAATATATTAAAGCAGAGAAGACACCACAATCCCTGCTATCACTCCCACTATAAGGCCCAGACCAGGGACTCTACCTCTGTAGAGGTCTCTTGACCTGGGTATCAGCTCTAAACACGTTATGTACAGCATAGCGCCTCCAGCAAATCCCAAACACAGGCTTATAAAGTAAGGCGATATCTCACCCAGCAGATACCCCACCAAAGCCCCAATACCGGTTGGAACGCCGGCCATGACGGCCGATAAAAAGACCTTCCATTTGCCCATGCCCCCTATTCTCATGGGCGCAGCCATGGCAATGCCCTCAGGAACATCGTGGAAAGCAATAACCAGGCTCAATCCCAAGCCGTAGGACTCCATAGCCGTAAAACCCGAACCTATGGCCAGCCCTTCTGGGAAATTGTGAAGCGCAATACCTATGCCCAGCAATACCCCGGTCTTTATATACTGTCTTAAAAAGGCAGAATTTCTATTTCGTTTAAAATAGCTCTTCCAGGAAGTTATAGCCTCATCACAGGTTACAATCATTATCACGCCCAAGCATACACCTATTATACTTATACCAAATCCCCCTATTTCAAATGCCTCTGGCAAAAGGTCAAAACACACCACTGCCATCATTAACCCAGCAGAAAAATTGAGCAGGGTGCTCAAAAATCGCCTGCTCGGGTTGTTTAAAACAAATCCCATTAAGCCCCCCAAGCCGGTACCCACAATACCAGCTGCTGTGCCCATAATACAGCTAAACGGCAGTTTATCCAACCCAAACCATCCCCATACATTAGAGCTCTTATACCACTATATAATAATTATTCAGTGGGATGTCTGGGTATTCTTAAGCCTTTCAGTCTGCTCATTTATTATAAGCTCATTTATGACTTCATCCAGGTCTCCATCTAAAAAGCTTTCTAAGTTGTATATGGTCAATCCAATCCTATGGTCGGTGACACGCCCCTGTGGAAAATTATAGGTCCGTATCCTTTCGCTTCTGTCGCCTGTACCCACTTGGCTCTTCCTGGCCTGAGCATATTCCTGCTCTCGTTCCCTCTGAATGGCATCCAGCACTCTGGCCTTCAAAACCCTCATGGCCTTTTCCCTGTTCTTCTGCTGCGACCTTTCATCCTGGCAGGTAACCACTATACCCGTGGGCAAATGGGTTATGCGCACGGCCGAGTCAGTTGTATTAACGCTTTGGCCCCCATGCCCTGACGACCTGAATACATCGATCCTTAAATCATCGGGATTTATCTCTACTTCAACGTCTTCCGGCTCTGGAAGCACAGCCACAGTAGCAGTGGATGTGTGGATCCTCCCGCCCGACTCGGTGGTGGGAATTCTCTGCACCCGATGAACTCCGCTTTCATATTTTAATCGACTGTAAGCGCCCTTACCCTCTACCACAAATATGACCTCTTTTACCCCTCCCATATCGGTGTAATTGGCACTCATGACCTCTATCTTCCAGCCCTTGCGCTCCGCATACCTGCTGTACATCCTAAAAAGGTCTGCACCAAAAAGGGCAGCCTCTTCCCCCCCTGCTCCTGCCCGTATCTCCATCACCACGTTTTTATCGTCGTTTGGGTCTTTAGGCAAAAGCAGCAGCCTAAGCTCGTGCAGCACCTTTTCCTTTCTTTCCTCAAGGGCATCCAGCTCATCCCGAAGCATGGCCAAAGACTCACCATCTAGCTTTTCTTTTAGCATCTCACGAGCCACCGCTATGTCCTGTTCTATGGCCTTGTATTCCCTGTATTTGACCACAATATCTTCCAGGTCGGCGTGCTCTTTGACCAGCTTTTTCCATTCATTCTGTTTAGCAATTATATCTGGATCAGCAAGTGCCTTGCTCAACTCTTCGTATCTTTTTTCGATGAATTCCAGTTTCTCTAGCATATACCTTCCCCTTTTATCACGAGTTTATTTAAAAAATGAAACAAGATAATGGGATCATAGCGACGCCGAGTTTAAGCTAAATTCAACGGCGCATGGCTAAAACCACGCGCTCAATACCCGCCAAATCCTTGTGTACGGTAATATCCCCATAACATCCCGTACTTTCCAATAAAGCTTTAACCTTTTGGGACTGTCCATACCCTACTTCAACTGCTAGTAAGCCGCCAGCCTTTAACCACTCCAATCCCTCTCTGGCCAGGCGGCCGTAAAACTTTAAGCCATCATCCCCTCCATCAAGGGCAATACGCGGCTCATAATCTTTAACCTGTACCTCCAAATCCTCAATCTCCGAAGTGGGGATATACGGTGGGTTGGATACAACAACGTCGAAAGGTTGGGCATCAGGACAGCCATACAGAGGCGAAAACAGATCCCCTTCAAGAAATGTTATGCGGTTCTCAACGCCATGCCGTCGAGCGTTAAGCCTTGCCACATCCAGCGCCTCCCCCGAAATATCCACAGCGGTTACACAGGCATTGGGCAAAAAAACTGCAAGGCTTATAGCAATTGCACCACTTCCCGTGCCTACATCCAGTATACGAATACGTTCCACCCTTTTGCGCGCCCAAGCAATGACGTGTTCCACAAGTATTTCGGTATCGGCACGGGGTATCAATACCCTGTGATCAACATAAAATTCCAGCCCCATGAATTCCTGCCTGTTGGTTATATACTGAATGGGACAGCCTTCACAACGCCTGTATATTAGGTCAAAAAACTCCTGCGCCTGAGTACCATCCAGTCTCCAGTCCCTTGTAAGGTACAGGTCATGCCTCTGGCACTTCAGCATGTGGGCCATCAAAATCTCTGCCTCCAACCTGGCTGCCGGGATATCACAGCACTCTAAAATTTTTTGCCCCTTCCTCAACACCTCCATCCCTTTCAGCTGCATCTTAAGCCTCCTTGCCGCTCAGCCCTGCAGCTTCCACAAAAGCCCTTATGGCAACTTCCAGCTGGGCATCATCAGGTTCCCGTGTAGTCAGTTTTTGCAGCATCAATCCTGGGAACATTACCAATCTTACGCCCGGCCAGCTGGTCCTCCCCGCCCATTTTATTATTTCGTATGAGACACCGGCCACCAAAGGCAACAACAGTATCTTTATGAGGATGCGAACCATCACGTTATCCCAGCTCAATGCCGAAAAGGCTACTATACCTACCACCATCACCACCAGCAAAAAGGCCGTACCACACCTGGGATGCAGCGTGCTGTATTTCCTAACATTTTCTATAGATAGCTCCTCGCCGTGTTCATAGCAGTGAATAGTCTTGTGCTCTGCCCCATGATACTGGAAAACCCGATGGATATCTTTGATTCGGGCTACCAACACAATATACCCGATAAATATGATAAGACGCATTAAGCCCTCGATCAATCCTAGCGCAACACGGCTGTTCACCCATCCCTTCAGTAACCCCGTCAGCATGGCGGGAACCACAACAAACAGAACTATAGCCAGTCCGACAGCCAGCAACAGCGCAAACCAGGACATCACATCTTCCACCTTTTTGCCGGTCTTCTCAGCCACAAACTTTTCAAACCTGGATGGTCGATAATCTTCCATAGCGCTTGGATCTCCATACATCTCGGCAGAAGCCATAAGGGACTTTATGCCCACAACCAGCGTCTCAACAAAAGTTACAATTCCCCTTATAATCGGCAATTTAAAGATTGGATGCCTATCCTTCAGGGAAGACAGCTGTTGGCTGTGCACCACAATCTCTCCATCATACCGCCTTACAGCCACAGCCACACGTGAAGGAGCGCGCATCATCACCCCTTCCAGTACCGCTTGCCCCCCTATATCACACTTCCTCATATATTAACACCCCTTAAACAAACAAAAATGCAGACCAGGGTATAACCCCAATCTGCACTTTCATGTGGAATTCATACCTGGTCGCTATCAAGACCATACCTCTTCTTAAACCTTTCCACACGTCCTCCTGTATCTACTAGCTTTTGCTTCCCGGTAAAGAAAGGATGGCATTTAGAGCATATCTCAACCCTGATCTCCTTTTTGGTAGAGCCGGTAACAAATGTCTCACCACACGCACACCTTACTACGGCCTCTCCATACTCGGGATGTATACCTTTCTTCATCACTGTCACCTCTTTCGTTGATAATTACAACCCTTTTATAACTACTACAGTATAGCATATCGAGAACATGGATTTCAAGACTTTTTCAGCCTCAAACACTAGCTTTGCCCTCATTTTACGTCTTCCACTGAGGCAAAATCCTGGCCTTTTGCAAAGCCTTTATAATGGTTACGATGATGGGGCCTAAAAACAGCCCTACGATTCCAAAAAGCTGCAACCCTACATATATCGAGATAAGGGTAACGAGGGGATGTAGGCCCAGGCTTTGCCCCACCACTTTGGGTTCTAAAAACTGACGGACTATCAATATTACTATATAAAGCGCTATAAAGCCAAAAGCCTTCGAAACGTTGCCCAACATCAGGTTAATGGCTGCAGCAGGGATAAGGATGGTACCGGTGCCCAACACCGGCAGAGCATCCACCATTGCTGTTATAAGGGCAAATGAAAAGACATACTTTACACCAATTAAGGTATAACCTATCAAGAGTTCAATGAAGGTAACGGAAATGAGGACAGTCTGGGCTTTCATAAAGCCCACCAGCGCAGCAAACAGGTCCTCTTTGACCGTACGGACCTTGCTTCTCCACCCCTCGGGCATTTGGTTGTATATAAATCGAGAAATCTTTTCCCTGTCTCTGCTCATGAAAAAGGAGGCCACCAGCGATATCACTATAAATAGAAACATTTGAGGCAAAAATTTCACCATATTGAGTAGATAATTCAACAAGCTTTGTAAAAACGCTGATATGCTCCCCACAAGAGAGCCCAGGCTGTCCCTTATGGTTCTTTCAAGCTCGGCAGGCAGGCTCAAATACAAGGTCTGTATCCTGCCCAGCAATACATCTATATACTCTTTAACCACTTGAGTACTGGGTATCTCCCTTGTTAAACGCCATATCTCATTGATCAGTTCTGCAAAAATGAGTACTACAATTCCACCTGTAATCAGGGTAAAAAGTAGGAGAACTAAGCCCACCGCCGCTCCCCGGCGTAACTTGACCTTGACTGTCAAAAACCTGATCGGACGTTCAATGATAAAGGTTATAAACATGGCTACTACAAAGGGAGCAACATACGGTAAAACTTTGATGAGTAGAAAGAATATCAGCAGTAAAACCAGCGCTATCCATGCTACGCCTTTTAAATACTTCCTATGTCGTGGACTTATATTTATCATGATTTACCCATACCCCACCACTATTTTATCGATAGCTGTAATAGCTGTCGCGCTCGACAAAATATCCATCTCTCTCCATCTTTTCAAAGTGCTCAAGCATTAAATCTATAAACTCTTCATTGGAATTGGTACGCAGCAGGTCATTGATTATAATTTCGATTACCCTGTCTGGCCGCCCTTCGCTTAAATTCTTGCGTATGGCCCATACGCACTCCAGTTCCCTCTGGCTGAGCAACAGCTCTTCCCTTCGCGTACCCGACTTGAAGATGTCAATAGCCGGGAAGATTCTCTTTTCAGAAAGCTTTCTATCCAAATGGATTTCCATGTTGCCCGTACCTTTAAATTCTTCATATATCACTTCATCCATACGGCTGCCCGTGTCTATCAAGGCAGTAGCAATAATGGTTAAGCTGCCGCCCTCTTCAATATTGCGTGCTGCGCCAAAGAACCTCTTGGGTTTATGAAGGGCCGCTGAGTCAATACCGCCTGATAATATCTTACCGGTTGCCGGAACGGTGAGGTTATAAGCACGAGCCAGGCGAGTAAGGCTATCCAGCAGTATTACCACATCCCTGCCGTGCTCCACCAGCCTTTGAGCACGTTCCAAAACCATCTCGGCCACTTTTGTATGATGCTCAGGCAGCTCATCAAAAGTGGAATACACCACGTCTCCTTTTATAGACCTCTGCATATCGGTAACCTCTTCAGGCCGTTCATCTATAAGCAATACTATGAGATATATGTCAGGGTAATTGGTTGCAATGCTATCGGCAATCTTTTTGAGCAGGGTAGTTTTTCCTGCTTTCGGAGGTGATACGATCAATCCCCTCTGCCCCTTTCCTATAGGGGCTATAAGGTCAATAAGCCGCGTAGCCAGCTCTTTGGGATTCTTGGGATTCTCCAATGTTATGCGCTCATTGGGGAATATGGGCGTCAGCTCATCAAAAGGCTTTCTCTGAGTGGCTTTTTCAGGGTTTTCGCCGTTAACTGCGGTCACATAGAGAAGCGCTTGAAATTTTTCGCCCTCTTTTGCAGGACGGGTCTTGCCTTCTACCAGGTCCCCGGTTTTAAGATTAAAACGTCGTATCTGCGATTGGGAAACATATACGTCTTTACTACCCGGCATATAGTTCTCGGCACGTAGGAATCCATAACCATCCGGCAGCACTTCCAATACGCCCTTAGCATCACCGCACTCACCTGTGCTAAGCAGAATGGGCACAGCAGGGTTGGAAGTGTTAAAGTATTTACGGGCATAGGCAACCTGTCTTTCATACTCCTCCCTATCTGTAATAATTCTTTCCAGCAGGTCCTCCTTTTTACGCGCCGCAACAGCTTTATCCCTTTCTTCCTGCTGCTCTGGTTGTTCTTCTATTTGGTATCGTTCACCATCCTGTACCTGTCGTTCTTCGGATTGACGTACGTCTTCAGCCTGTGCCTGCTGTTCCTCAGGTATAGGCTTTTCCTGAGGCTTGACCCCTTCTTGTTCTAATTGTCTCTCCTCAAGCTGCTCAGCCTTTTGAACCTGCACTTCCTCTTGGTCCTGCTTTACCATATGCACATGTCGTTGCTCTAAATCTTCCCGCTTTTCATCTACACCTTTTTGTGCCTGCTGCTCCACCTGATCAAGCAAGTGCAGCTGCTGAGCAGCTTCTTCACCCTTTGTATCCTCTCGCTGTATTAACTCTACTTTCTTTTTTCTGGGCCGTCCCCTTCTAGTAGGCTTAGGCTGAGCAGTTTCCTGCTGCAGCTGAATAGCCGGCTCTTTCTGCACCGTCTGCTGTTCCGTCTGTTGCTCGACCAGCCTTTCTTCCTTCTCCTGTTGCACGATTTCACTACCCTGTTCTTCCTGCTCAAGCTGGGCAATTTGCCACTCTTTTTGCACAGTTTGATCCTGCTCAGTTTCCTGCTGCGTCATCTGCTGAGCATTCTCATCGAAAGGTTGAACCTCTCCCCTTAGGAGAAGTCCGCCCCGTTCTCCCTGCTTTTGGGCAAGCCACTCCCTCTGCTGCTCCTCAGCTATTTCCCTTAGCCTTGTCTTTATACGCTCAATGAGTTCAGCCTTTTTATATCTGGTAACACCTTTTACCCCTATTTCCTTGCCAAATTCCCTAAGCTCAAATATGTTGTTGTTTTCCAAATTATTTAAATCAAATCTACTTAAATCCAAAGTCCTTTCTCCTCGCTTTCTGTGTGGAATTTTTATTTGCTGTATTTTTAGTAGTAGTTGGATTTATACAAGCACAGGAATATCATGAACACGGGGATGCTTTTTCAAATGCCGACGGGAATACGTTTTTTTCACTTCCATATTATTTCCAGCTTCTCGTCTTTCATACAGCCATACCCTAACATCTAGAAATAGTATAAAAACGCTCGTATAAGGCACAGCTTTTCAACATAATACAACTATATTTACCACACTACCTTTTAACCCAAAACACCTTTTATTATAAACACTACAAAAGCAAATTGGACAAAACTTAAGCTTTTGTGTAAAGTTAAACTTTCCCATCTGAGAAAGTAGATTTGAAAGGCAGCCAAGGGTACCCACAAATATGGTATTATGAACAGTTTAGAGATATCATAATCTAAAACACTTAAGCTGTCAACAAAAAAATTCACAAAAAAACCCCACTTAAAATTAGCAGGGTTCCACAAAAATTAAGTCCCTTATTATTTCTTGCAATTTCTATATCTCAAAGCAGCCCCTACAAAATCCCTAAATAGAGGATGTGGCCTATTAGGACGAGACTTAAATTCAGGATGATACTGAACACCCACAAACCAAGGATGACCAACCAATTCCACCGCTTCCACCAGACGATTGTCCGGCGAAATACCTGAAACAATAAGTCCGTGAGATGAAAGTATATCTCTAAAGCTGTTATTGTATTCATACCTATGCCGATGTCGCTCCTCTACAACCTCCTGTCCATAAGCCTTTCTAAGCAACGTATTGTCCAAAGTCTTGCACGGATATCTTCCCAATCGCATGGTCCCACCTTTTAGGTACACTTTTTCCTGCTCCGGCATAAGGTGTATCACAGGATAGGGGGTATTGGGATCAAATTCAGTACTATTAGCACCGGCAAGCCCCACCACATTTCGTGCAAATTCAACTACTGCCAGCTGCATACCCAAACATATCCCAAAATAAGGAATTTTGTTTTCCCTGGCATACCTGCTGGCGTACATCTTACCTTCTATGCCTCGATCCCCAAAGCCTCCCGGCACCAATATTCCATCTACATCCGACAACAGGGTGTTCACGTTATTTTGGTCTACTTGCTCAGAATGAATCCACTTTATATTCACTTCGGTATCATGATAAAGACCCCCGTGCGAGAGTGCCTCCACTACACTGAGATACGCATCATGAAGCTCCACATATTTGCCTACAAGCCCGATGACAACCTTGTTTTTTAAATTTTTCATGCGCCTTACCATTTCACACCATTCATCCAAATCAGCTTGTCCACAGTTGAGCTTCAACCTTTCAATCACCAGGTCATCCAGTCCCTCTTTTTTGAGCAGCAAGGGTACCTCATATAAATTATCGGCATCCAGGTTTTGTACCACCTGCCTAGCTTCAACGTTGCAAAACAGTCCTATCTTTTCCTTAAGTTCCCGGCTGAGTGGCTTTTCAGACCTGCACACTATTACATCAGGCTGTATACCTATGCTGCGTAGCTCTTTAACGCTGTGCTGAGTAGGTTTGGTCTTGAGTTCTCCTGCCTTACCCAGATATGGGACCAGAGTAACATGTATATACATGCAATTGTCTGCCCCTACTTCCCACTTGATTTGACGGATGGCCTCCAAAAAAGGTAGGCTCTCAATATCTCCCACCGTACCACCAATCTCAGTGATTACCACATCCACATTTGACTCCTGCGCTACGCGGAAAATCCTATCCTTTATCTCGTTAGTCACATGGGGAATCACCTGAACTGTGCCTCCAAGGTAATCCCCTCGACGTTCCTTGTTAATGACTGACCAGTAAATCTTTCCAGCAGTCACGTTGTTATTCTTACTTAAATTCTCATCTATAAACCGTTCGTAATGCCCCAGGTCTAAATCGGTCTCGGCACCATCTTCAGTGACAAAAACTTCCCCGTGTTGATATGGACTCATCGTACCCGGGTCAACATTAATATAGGGGTCGAATTTCTGGATGGAAACCCTCAACCCCCTGCTTTTCAACAACCTTCCTAAAGACGCAGCGGTTATCCCTTTCCCGAGAGAAGACACCACCCCTCCGGTGATGAATATGAATTTAGCCACTGTATCCCCCTCCGAAACATGCTTCAGCAAATTTCTACAACCATCAATTTTATACAGCTTTAAATCTCATTGTCAAGGAATTTTTAGTGGGATTTGTACTCCAGTACCAAGACACGGGTCTCCTTGCTGTCCACATCCTCCTTTTTAACTTCCAATGTATGGCTGTTAAGGTAATTGCCCCCTCCCATGACCTCAAGGAATTTATCCACGCCATCAATAGGGAAATGAACCTTATCGGTCTTATAATGCATAGGAATCACTATGGAAGGCTTTAAGGACGATACCACGTTAGCCGCTGTACTTGCACCGATGGTATAGGTTCCACCCACAGGAATGAGCAGCACGTCCACTTTTCCTATTTGCTCAACCTGGTCATTCGAAAGGGCATGTCCTAAATCTCCCAAATGGCATACCTTTATTCCATCTATGTACAATACATATATTATGTTTATACCCCTTTTGCTACCACCCTGGTCATCGTGATAGCTCTTTACTCCCTTAATGGATATATCCTTTATGTAAAAATTCCCTATCTTGTCCACTACCTCTGGATTACCCCGTATTCCCTGCACATAATTATGGTCAAAATGCTGATGGCTCACTGTGACAACATCAGCCTGTTCATTGGGAAGCCTATATCCTACGGTTTCATCAAACGGGTCAGTAATTACAACCACTCCAGAGTCTGAAACCAATTTAAAACAGGCATGTCCAAACCAAGTTATTTTCATAATCCTCTTCCTCCTTTTTTTAATAGTTTTCAATATCCACCTTGCCAGCATATTCTATTTCCCTGTTTAAAAAACGGCTGCCTATTTGTTTAAATCGTTGGCTAAAATCACTTAAATAATAGAGATATTCGGGCTCTTGACCGCTTTTATTGAGCATATCCCTCTGTTCCAAAATCCGCTTAACTTCAAGAGCCGTCCCTATCGCAGGATTAACCAATATTACATCAGGGCCCATGACCTTTGAGATGGTATCCATAAGCAAAGGATAATGGGTACATCCTAGTATAAGTGTGTCGGCACCCCACTCCTTCAAAGGCCCAAGATATCTCTCGGCAGTTAAATAAGCTATAGGCGTGTCACTCCACCCTTCTTCCACTATAGGTACAAACAAAGAACAGGCTATGCTGCGAGTCTGTATATGTGAATCCAAACTAGCAATCGCCCGCGCATATGAGCCGCTTTGTACTGTAGCCTCAGTACCTATTATGCCCACCCTGCCATTGCGCGTAGCTTTAACAGCAGCTGCCGCGCCGGGTTTAACAACCCCTATTATAGGGATATCAAAAACCTCTCTTACGGCATCAAGAGCCATTGAGCTTGCTGTATTACAAGCAATTACCACTACCTTTATGTTCTGAGTAAGGAGAAACCGTATACACTGCATGGAATACTTAATAATGGTCTCCCTCGAACGGGTGCCATATGGGAGGCGCGCCGTATCGCCAAAGTATATAATATTTTCGTAAGGAAGCTGAGCCATCAACTCTTTCATCACCGTCAAGCCGCCCAGTCCTGAATCAAATACTCCTATAGGCCTTAAATCCACCGCCCAATCTCCCTTCATTGAGGATGCTTTTCCTTAAACCGATCCATAGCAAGCTCTATTAAGCGATCTATGAGCCTGGAATACGGCACACCCGTTGCTTCCCACAATTTAGGATACATGCTTATTCTGGTGAAGCCAGGTATAGTATTGACCTCGTTTATAAACACCTGCAAGGTATCCTTTTCAACAAAGAAATCTACCCTGGCCATTCCGCTACAATCCAACGCTTTGTATGCCTTTATGGCCAACTGCCGTATCTCCTGGGTTTTTTCCTGCGGCAGGTCAGCCGGTATAATGAGGCGCGACTTCCCATCATCAAAGTATTTTGCGTTGTAATCGTAAAATTCATTGCACGGGATGATTTCTCCCAATACCGATGCCTGAGGGTCATTGTTACCCAACACAGCGCATTCAATCTCCCTGCAGTTTATAAACGCTTCCACCACAATCTTTCGATCATACCGCCCCGCCTCTTTCAATCCATCAATAAGCTCTTGCCTGTCATGCGCTTTTGTAATTCCCACGCTGGAACCCATATTGGATGGCTTTACAAAACAGGGGTAACCCAATTTCGATTCAATGGCTTCTATCACATCCTGCAGCTTTTGTTCAAACTCTTGCCTTAGCACAACCAGATACTTACCTTGAGGCAAGCCAAAGCTATCAAAAACCGCCTTTGCCATAGCTTTATCCATGGCCACTGAAGAAGCCACCACATCACATCCCACGTAAGGGATGTTAGCCAGCTCCAGCAGACCCTGTATAGTCCCATCCTCGGCATGAGGCCCATGCATTATTGGAAAAACCACATCCACTTTGTATATTTTAGAAGGGTTAGCCACAAGAAAAAAGCCCTTGAATGAAGGATCTCCGGGAAACACTATGGGCTGCGCCCCAGCTTCCCATTTTCCGTTTTGTATGTCCTCCACATCTCCCTCAAACAGGAGCCATTTGCCTGTTTTAGTAATGCCTATAAAGTATATATCATACTTGTCACGATCCATGTTTTTTACCACTGAAGTACACGACATGAGGGAAACCTCGTGTTCACCCGATTGACCACCAAACAGTATAGCTACCTTCAACTTTTCAGACATATTCCCTTCCTCCTCAACCCCATCTGACCATAGCTATATTCTACTATGCAAGCGCCAATTATTCAACGTTTAAGCAACATTTTTCTTACAATAATGGTATGGTACCTTTTAAAAGATTATGCCCAAAAGGTTAAGCGGAGGCGTATGGCCTCCGCTTAACCTTTTACTCATTATATGGTTACTTGGTACGGTTTATACTCCTCTCAGCCATTTCTATGGCCTTGGCCACCATGTTCCCGCAATCACGAGAAGTTACGTCGCCCCAGCCCCTGTTCTTGACGATGTCATACACGCCCAATTCTTTGGCAATCTCCTCTTTAAGCCTATCAGACATGACCCCACGCCTTCTGGCCATATAATATAACCCCCTTTTTAGCAAAAGACTTTTTTGCCCTTTGCTAATATTAGTTTTACCCGTCTTAAAGTACGTTATGCTGCAAAAAATATGGCTAGATTACCAGGCTTCCATTGGCAGTATCAATTATCTTCAATATATTTACTTCTTTACCACTATTTACATCAATGTATACTATAAAATTGTCACCCCCATACTCGCCCTTAAACTCATAGCACAGCTTTTCTCCACCCGATTCGGTAGGGATAATAGCCAGGCCTTCAGATTTTATCTTGAGATTGGGGTTCACCAGCTTTCGGGCTTCATCAAGCGACAATTTTGGAGGGGTTATATCTCGTTTTTTATGGGCTATAAGGTAGTTACGGGCATCAAATCCCACAATAGTTCCATCCTCAAGCGATACCTTTACTTTGATGAGGTCGGGATATACTACGATGTCGTCTTGTTTGTACGCGAAGTTAATCACTAAAGTACCGCCAAATTTTTGGCTATAAGTAGGGACCATGGACTTATACCCTTTTTGTGATAAAAACTTTTCGGCCGAACGCCGCGCCTCTGCCAAGGAAAGCTTTGCTGCTTTGACCTGTCCGTCAGAAATCATGTTTACTACCCTGCCGCCTCTTTTACTTACAGAAACAAATATGGTACCCCTGCCATCCTTAAGTTTTACGTATACCCCCCATGTATCTATGTCGGCAGTGGTCTGAGGCCCGCTGTGTACTTCAGCCACCCTATCCCTTCCTATAAAATTAGCAGCTATCTCATTGGCCTTCCTCTGGTCTATAGCCTCTCCCTGAAGGCGAATATCCCTCCTTTGCTGAAGCGTCTCAGAAAATGGACCATCGTATATCAGCGTTGGATAATCGATGCTCGTCCTCTCTATTCTGATAAACTGTCTCTCAATGAGATTTTTTACATCTTCATTGAGCTCTTGCTTGACCTTTGATTGCCTTATCTCTCCCCACTTGACACCGCCAGAATTGACGTTATCGACCAGCAGCTTGAGCTCCTCGTTCAACTTTACACAGCTGTTATGTAACTTTTGGAGATTGTTCATCTCCTCCAACGATATAGTTTGGTCCCGTCCCACTTTTTTGGTAAGATAATAGCAGTAATCTGCTAATTGATTTAAAAATTTTGAAGTCTTGATAAGCGAAAGATGACCTAGCGGCAACTGCCCTAGATTAACTTGTGCAGCATCGGCTTGTCTCCACACGTCAGACAACAACACCATGCTTTGCCCTTGATCTCCACTTACCATGACCTTCGAAAGCTTTGTCTCTATATCTCCTATCTGACCTACCAGCTCAAAAAACGACTTTTGATACAGGTTTTCCATATAGTTGCGGTACTCCAAATTCTGTAAATACTGGTTATATCCCCATAGCCCTACAACTATTAAAGCCACCGCTAACACTATTGTCAGTATCCATCTCGTCATGTACCCTGCCTCCTGTTAACATATTATTACCCGTCAAAACAGGTACAGCCCTGCTCATTAGATGCTTCGTTTACTATATCGGTCGGTGTGTCACACGCTTATTTGGCAAAACGGTGATTGCCGATGACAATGTGTACCGGCCTTGACCATATCCAACTGCTGGTAGTTTTGGCTGGATTATAGTAATAAAGTGCTCCATAAGTGGGGTCCCAACCGTTCAGCGCATCCCTAGCAGCGCGCAGCGATTCCTCATCGGGGGCCAGATTGATTTGACCATCAGCAACAGCCGTGAATGCCCCTGGCTGGTATATCACTCCTGCGATGGTATTGGGAAAAGCAGGGTGCTTTACACGGTTCAACACCACTGCCGCCACTGCTACTTTCCCAATATAGGGTTCTCCCCTTGCTTCAGCGTGTACCAATCTAGCCAGTAAGTATAGATCGCCGCTGCTGTGTGTGCCACCACCCCTTGAAGCACGATAAGATGTGGTAGTGGCACCCCTGTTCAAAGTAATGCCCATGGCAGCTGCCGTTTGCGGTCCAACCACCCCATCAACTTTAAGGCCATTTTTTCTTTGAAAAAGCTTTACCGCTTCAAAGGTCTTTGGGCCATATACCCCATCGATAGGCCCATCGTAATAGCCCCACTGTTTAAGCTTTCTTTGAACTTCCATCACTTTACTACCTGTCGAACCCCAATATAATGCAGTCTCGAGAGCAGCGCTCTGGCTTTTCCAATGCTCGATCAGCATTGCCCCACAAATAAAAAGGGTTAACAAAACTGCTATAACAGAAAGCCGTACTTTGTACCCCATATCATCTCCCTTTCTAGCATATGGCTTCTGTTATATTTTTTGTTAACCCAAAACCAAATATACTTGCTAAAATATTCCCTTATTAAAAATGGACCTGATCACATATCCAGCACTTTAATATAGTTGATAAATGGGTCTTCTGTTCCTTGAAGCTGCGTTTCCTCTTCTTTCAACGCCTTGACATACTCTATCACCTCATGGGTAATCCGTTCCCCCGGACATATAACGGGAATACCGGGCGGATACGCCATTATCATCTCCCCGCTTATTTCGCCCACGGCCTCTTCCAGCTTAACGCTTCGTTTGGGACTATAAAAGGCATCTCGAGGCCTTACAATCATCTCCGTCTTACAAGGAACTAGGTTACAGTTTGGCTTGTTATTTACCCCCCTCTTTCTAGCGATGTCCTTCAAGGCTTCAATCAGTTTTTCTATATCCTCCTTCTGATCTCCCAGGGTTACAATGGCCATTATATTATAAAAGTCCGAAAGCTCAATCTGAATGTTGTACTCCTTGCGGAGTACGCTCTCCATTTCATACCCTGACATGCCCAGCTGACGAACGTATATGCTGAGCTTGGTTTCATCAAAATCGTACACCCCCGGGCTACCAACCAGTTCCTTACCAAAGGCATACAACCCCTCAACCTCGTTTATCTTCGCTCTGGCATATCGAGCTAGCTCTACCGCCTTGCTAACCAGTTCCTTGCCACGCAGCGCCAACTGCTTTCGCGCCATATCAATTGAAGCCATTAAGACATATGACGCGCTGGTGGTCTGCGTCAGGTTAAGCACAGACTTTACCCGGTTGCTGTTTACCTTATCGCTTTCACGAATAAATAAAGCTGAACTCTGAGTCATCGAGCCAACCGTCTTGTGAAGGCTGGCGGCACTCATATCCGCTCCTGCTTCCATGGCCGATATAGGCAACTCATCGCAGAACGGCAAATGTGCCCCATGAGCCTCATCTGCCAGCACCAGCATGTTGTTTTCATGAGCTATTCGACAAATTTCCCTGAGGTTGGATACCGCACCGTAATAGGTGGGATTTATGACAAACACCGCCTTGGCTTTAGGATGATTGCGTATTGCCTCTTTCACGCTTTCCACCGACATGCCCATGGCGATACCGAGGTCATAGTTAATCTCGGGTTGAACATATACCGGTATAGCGCCACTCAGTATCATGGCCCCAATGGTGGATTTATGTGCGTTTCTAGGTATGATTATTTCATCCCCTGGACCACATGCATAAAGTATCATGGCCTGTACGCCTTGCGTAGTGCCATTTACCAAAAAAAATGAATCGTCGGCCCCATATAGCTCAGCCAGAAGCTTCTCCGCCTCTTTTATAACGCTTATAGGGTTACATATATTGTCTAGGTCCTCCATCCCGTTAAGGTCTATTTGAAATACTTTTTCCCCTAAATATTCTACCAGTTCGCCAGCTCCCTTGCCCTTTTTGTGCCCTGGTACGTGGAATGGTATCACTCCATCCTCCACGTTTTTCCTGAGAGCTTCAAACAAAGGGGCTGTATTCTGATCTAGCTTTTTCATCCTTTATACCCCTTCCCTTAAAAGAAAAATCAAAAATCCTTTTGCTTACAAAGAATAATTACACCACAAATCGGCATCAATTGCAATAACAATTTTTTATAAACAAAAAAGGGTGCTCATGCACCCTTTTTAACGATCCCAAAAGCTCAAAAAAGAAAACAGCCTCTTTATCTTATTGCTTGATACCTCTATCCACTCCACCAGTTTCCACCTGTACTGTATTTCCCCAGAACTTTCAACGCCTCTTTCAGCATTATAAGGCATAGACACACGTTGACGGTCTTCAACATCATCCTGTTGAACAGATCTGCCTTTTATCCCATTGCTTGCCACTTCATTATCATTTGCTTCACTTCTTACCACATATTTTTCACCTTCGTTGATCGATTTTGGAGATGTAATTGCCCTGCGTCGAGATTGGTTTCCTTCCACTTTAACGGCACCATCGACTTGCGAAGCATTATCATCCCTTGCCGTCGCATTTTCTTTTGGCCTAGCCACTCCATGAGAGATATCTATAAAACAAAGTGGTGGAAACATTACACACCACCAGTTTGCCCCTTCTCCCTTGCCTATAACCACCTTTAATGCCTCATATTCTCCTGCCGGCAAAACCAGATTTCCATACGCCTTGGTAGGAAACGAAAATCGCCCAAACTGAACTTTTACAGGATATGATTTGCCTGCCCGCTTTACCTCAAGAAGAGCAATTTTTTCAATCTCATCAATGTTCTCCATGACCTTCTCTCTTTCTTTCTCAATCGAGTCAATACCAGCAAACTCCTTGCCAAATTCTTCAAGGAGTTTATCCCTCACCCTCAGCTTCAAGGCTTGATCTTCCGGAGAATCGCTGTTTGCCACCACATGAAAACGGATATACTCCTTTTGAGTAGCATTTCCATATATATCCATCGTTATAAGCATTGTTATCAATATCAACAATACTACAAACGGGTAAATTACTTTTGGTCCATTCTTCACTGTCAATACCCCCAACCTTACGTATTATTCAACAAAACCGGTATTAGAAGTATTGACAGTTTTAAATTTTTTAATCAATTGTACAGGTATTTTTCTGCCATTTCCATATATATTGTCCCCAGTGAATGTCCCATCTTTAAATCTAACATAGGTCCTTGCATGTCGTTTGCACTCTTCTCAACAATGGGATAACACAGATCATCGTGGGCATTTGTACATCGATTTACAAGGTCTGACGTGTTATGCCCTGCCAATATGACCGCATCCATCCTTAAAAAACCTCCTCTACTACCTGTACTCCTAGGCTCACGGTTTTAACAACAAAGCAATATGAATGCCTCTGCTTCAGCGCCGCATATGCCTTTCGAGCGGTATGTTCATCTTTAAAAAGGCCATACACAGTAGGACCGCTCCCGCTCATACAGCAACCCACAGCCCCTTGCCTCATAACATCCTCTTTAATAGCTCTTATCTGAGGGCATAGACCGACAGTTACTTCCTCAAGCACGTTTACCATATTTAAGGCAATGCCTTTGAAGTCCCTTTGATGTAAGCTGTTAACCATGCTGGTCACATCCGGCCTTTTTTGTATCTTGCTCAAATCTAACTTGCCATAAACTTCAGCTGTAGAGATGCGCTGGTCAGGCGTAATCAGCACCAACCATATCCCTTGTGCAGGAGGCAACTCTGTTATATCCTCTCCCCTACCCTTAGCCAAAGCAGTACCTCCTACGACGCAAAATGGCACATCGCTTCCCACAATACCTGCTAATTCCATAAGCTCTTCTTTTGAAAGATTAAGCCTCCACATCCTGCTAAGCCCCACAAGGACAGCAGCCGCGTCAGCGCTCCCCCCTGCCAAACCCGCCGCCACAGGGATATTCTTTATAAGCTCAACCTGGATCCCTTTTTCAATGCCAAACCTCTTTTTTATCAAAACAGCAGCACGGTAAGCCGTATTGGTTACATCTACAGGAAGGCTGTCTATACTGCACTTTACGCTTATCTCCTCACCCTTTTCTTCAAGGATAACAGCATCCCACAAATCCACCGACTGCATGACCATCTCCACATCATGATAGCCATCAGGGCGTTTACCTAGAACATCTAGCGCCCAATTAATCTTTGCATAGGCCTTTAAAACAATCCTCCTCATTGCATACCCAACTCCCACTTTATATCCAATATTTAACTATAATTCCAAACATTTTTAAAAATATTGCCCCTCCAAGAAAATCAACTTTACTCATTATACCTTAACGCATACCTCTTTGCCAACGCCTTTCAAGTCGCCAAAAATAAAAGCGTGTTCTACCGCCCCATACATAATGGGCTCAAGCCGGGGCCATGAACACGCAAAAACCTGTGATATCCTCTTATTTCATACCGAAACCTGCAGCTTCTTGTATATGATCAGCTTATCTCCCGGAGTCAATACCTGTGACTCATCTATTGCATTGTATTTCAAAATACTGGCTATCGTAGTATTATATTTCTTGGCTATCGACCATAGGCTGTCTCCTGGCTGAACAAAATACACAAAAATGCCTGAATCCAATCCCTCTTTTAATTCCTCAACCTCTACGTCCAAGAATACTTCCTTTTCCAAGCTGGTAAATACACTCACACTTGCTGTCATCACGGCACGAATTTCCACTTCATCATGAGCGATTAATGTACAGCTGACATGATCAACGACCAGCTGGCTTTGACACTCCATGTCTTCATAAGCTCCTTCAAGCTCTACGCTGTGCCTGAAGGGGATATCTTCCTTTATGCTGGCTGGTCCGTAGGACGGATCCGTGGGTTGATAGATCACCTTGCTTACCAGCACCCCCTCAATGACCACTTTACCATCGCTTATGCGCTGGTCTGTGACGACGGGTTTTGCTTCAACGTAAAGCACTCTAGCGGCCTGAGGGACGTTCTGAGGAAATGCCACGCTCTCTTTTATCACCACCTGATCCTGTGCTTCACCCACCGACTGTATTAGATTTATTTTCCTCTTCCTAGGCTTAAGGGATAAACCTGGACAGTAAGCATCTACTAGCAGTTCTTTTGTTTCTGTTTCGAATACTCTAACCTCAGCCTCTATGACAGCCTCCACACTGAGTACCCGCATTTCCCCATTTATATCTTCCCGCGGCTCAACAAAAAGTTCTTGTACCCATACATCAGCGGTACATTCCAATCCTTGATATGCCCCTACTATGTCCACCGATTGAGTAAACGGCATATCATAACTCACGTGTTGAATTGGTTCACTAGGGTCATCACACAGATAAAGCAGCTGAATCTTTATATCCCCTTCTATAACCACCCTGTTATCCATAACTTTTCGATTATTTAATTTTATTGAAGCATTTTTTTTCAATATTTTTTGTATAGAGGGCATGCCTTCTTCTAACTCCAGGTCTTCTCTAACTATGGCTTGTGAACCACCCTGTCCCTGACTGTGCGACACCACTACCTTATCCTTTAACGTCTGCATGTTTGGCATACTCTTAAAATTCTGTACTACATCAATTTGAAGAACATCATTTACCCTACCCTGCAAATTAATCACAGCTTTTATATTGAGTTTCCTGCTGTTGATGACCTCATATTCAACATGCTCGACCTGATACTTCAATGTAGATAACATGTTGGGTCTGGCACCAGGCACATCAAGATAATGAGTAAAGCCCAACTCCGACTCCAGGCTCTCTACAAGCTTAGCCTCGTTTTGGCCGATGTATAGGACAGTACAGCGCACTACTCCTTCTATCATCACCCTGTCCTGAATTACTTCTTTGCTATTCACAACCACTATGCCGTCAACATCCAGCACCCTGGCAATATCTGGCTTGGACTCTGGAACCACAATATCTCCTTCTACCAGTGCTTGCGACAACTCCTCTCCAATTGTCTGGTCTACCTTTAAAATATCCCTCACACATTCGACAGTCACCTTCATTCCTCCTCCCCATACTTTTGTCCCATAAGGATATCTATTATATAAATATAAGGAACGCTCAAAAAATATGTTCAAATCCTCTGGTTATTTTTGCATATCACCACTTCTACATTGGAAGTCAGTATGTCGAAATATGTAAAGGAAAGCGTCTGGACAGACTTATCGTCTATGTTGACGCGTACGGTAAAAATGCTAGGATAAACCTCATGAATAACGCCTTCCCTAATAAAACTCTTTCTTCGCCCCCTGTTGGCTTTAAGCTTTACCTTTTCCCCTATATTGGATTCCACCGCCTTTTTAACATTCATCAAAGCCTGTGCGTCAATCATAAACCTCACCTTTAATAAATTTTTTCACTTAGGATTATTTTTACCACAAATGGCATAAAATATATACACCAATCACATCCCTTAATTTATTTCTTCACCAAAATGAAAACGCCCGTGCTTATTTAACAGCACGGGCATACATAACTTATCAATAATGTAAAATTATTCCTCCTCTTCATCCTCATTCTCTTCAAACTCTTCATCAAATTCTTTATCGATTTCCAGGTCCTCCAGCGGTTCTAAGTCCTCTGGTTCAGCTAAGTCCTCTAAATCTTCCAAGGGATTCAAATCGCCGTCTATATCCTCATCAAATACCTCCAACTCTTCATCGTCTGTTAACAGGAAATCATCCCACCGTTCACCTTCAACTCGTTCTCCCTCTGCCTCTTTCATGCGCTCCATCGCACACTGGTAACACATCTCTTCCCCTGGTTCAATGATGTTTTCCCCACACTCCGGGCATATATCATATTCTTCCTCCCTATCATTATCACTTAAAGATTTACCAACTTCCTCTAAGCATACTTTACATAAAGACTCCGTGTCTTTGATATAGTTCAAATTACAACGTGGGCATTTTTTATAAGCCATTCCCTTATATCCCTCCGAATGTAAAGTCTTTAAAATGCCATTAAGTAAATTGTACAATTTACTTAAACTCTTTATTCATCAACCTCTAACAAAATTCTCTTAAATAAATTAATATAAATCTATATTAAAATCAAGAGTTATCTACAACTTGTTTATAAAGTTATCCACAATATCCACAGAATTATCCCCAGGCCTTTATCTTTACAGCTTTTTAGGTTGTGGATACATAACTCGCTTTTCCACAAAACTCACACCGATATCCACATATTAAACAAAAGGATATATCAGAAGTCCACCGTCAAGTACCCTTAACCGTTCAAATCCCAACTGTTTAAGCTTAACATAGGCTAAAGAGGCCCTTCGGCCCCTCTCACTTATCAATACTATGAGGCGCTCCCTGTCCAATTCATCTTTTCGGTTTTCCAATTCCTCCAAAGGTATGTTTATTGCACCAGGCAATGTCCCCATTTTAAACTCAGATTCAGTGCGCACATCCAGTAAAACTACCTCCTCATTATGCACAAGAGAACTTAATTCTAAAGGAGAAATGCCTTTCAACTTCCCTTGTAGCTTATTGAGCATGACGTGAGCCACAAGCAAAATGGGATGCTGGTTCATGGAAATGAGATCCAGCACGGCCAAATCTTTGACCGTACCATCCATACCCATGACAGTAGCCACTATATCCACCAATTTATCTGACAAAGCGCCTCCTACACACTGAACCCCCATTATCTTGCCATTGGACCTATTCACAATGAGTTTAATAGTATTCTCCCTGTAGCCCCCACCACCAGCATACCTGTCGTCATACACCGAAACTATAGCCGCTTCCCCATCGTAGCCCTCCTGCCAAGCCTGCTGAAGCGAAAGGCCAGCTCGAGCTATTCCAAGGTCAAAAGCCTGTATGCCTATAGCGCCTAACACACCTTTCTCTAGCATACAATCATTGTCGCCAAGTATGTTTTGGCTTATTACATGAAGTGCTACATCATCAACTGCCTGCCAGTAAACCCATACAGGCTTACCTGTTATGTGATGAACCCTCTCGGCACAGCTACCCATCGCGTATATGCCGGGCACATTGGTTTCCATATACTGGTCAACCTCAATAGCACCGCTGGCTCCTATTATGATTCCCGCTTTTTTTGCTACTTCCACATTGGGCTTCATATCATCTAGCCATATAACCACATCAGCAGGAATAATGTGCTCGGGGGTGTGGACCTCAACCACATCTCCTTTAGCATTGCCTATCAGAGAAAGCACTTTTTCCCCCACCAGGACTTCAACACCTTTACGCCCCATCTGTCTCCTGACCAACTCAGCCATTTCAATGTCCAATTCAGGAAGTATCTGTGACCCTCTTTCCACAAGGCTTACCTTCACGCCTCGCTTCCACAGGCTTTCAGCCAGATATACTCCCGCCATATGAGCTCCTACTACCACCGCCTTTTTCAATCGCCCTTCCTTTATTCCTTCTTGAATGATGGCTACATCCTCCGGAGACTTAAGAAACAGGACATTCCCCAGGTTAATGCCCTCTATCGCTGGAACAACCGGCGAAGCTCCTGTAGCGATAATCAGCTTATCATATTCTAACACAGAGCTATGACCATCTTTTAATTCTTCAAATATCACCTTTTTTTCCACAGGAAGGATGTCAGTTACCCTTGTTTCAGTTAAAATATCCATGCTGCCCTGGACTCTAAAATTGTCCATAATGCCTTCTACCAAAGAAAAAACATCCTCTTCGGAGTTTTGAATAAAATAGGAGAGCATATAACTGTTAAACGAAGGATATTTTCCCGGAATCAAAACCTTTGCTTCTACCTCAGGATTTTGGCAAATAGCTCTGGCCGCCGCCTTTATACCATCAATTTCATCCCCAATCACAACTAACTTCTTTTTTCCCATAAACTACTCCTCCTTTATACTGTCAGAAAAAGGAACTTCATCATCCAACAGTACTTTCACAATTTTAAGGGCCTCTTCATTGACCACCGAATACTTTATTTCCACTCCCCTTCGTTCTCCTTTGATGATGCCCCTGGCCTTCAATATACCTAAGTGCTGGGAAATTGTGGACTGGGGAAGTTTCAAACACTCTTGAATTCCCGACACATTACATGTTTTATGCATAAGACCATGTACAATACACAACCTCACTGGATGCCCAAGCGCCTTTAAAAGCTCAGCCTTTTGTTGATACTTCGACACATCCATTTATAATCCATCCTTCCTATCATAAACGCTTTTCATGTCGTCTATCTATTATATCCTTGTACTATCATATTATGATAGGAAGGTACTGTCAACATTTATTAAAGGCTCACCCTATGCTGAGCGCTCCATGCTCAGCTTGTCGGCAACAAGTGCAATAAATTCCCCATTGGTGGGCTTTTCATTCTTATTATATACAACATATCCAAACAACTTATTTATATTCTCTACCTTCCCACGGCTCCAAGCCACATCAATGGCATGGCGTATAGCTCTTTCAACTTTGCTTGGGGTTGTGTTAAACTTTTTAGCAATGCCTGGATAAAGTTCCTTGGTGATACGGTTTATAAGGTCAGAATTCTCTACCACCATCTTAATTGCCTCTCTTAAGAAGTGATAACCTTTGATATGAGCTGGAATGCCAATGGTTAAAAATATGTTAGAAATCTTCTCTTCAAGGTTCTCACTTTTTACAGTATCGCTCGCATTACATTTTGCTGGCTCTGTTTTGCGCATGACTTCCCTTATCCTCTTAACCATCATTCCTAAGTCAAACGGTTTCACCATATAATATTTGGCCCCTAATTCTATAGCCCTTCTTATCAAATCCTCCTGTCCTATTGCCGACAGGCATATAACTGAAGGAAGGATTTGTAGTCCGGACACATTGAGATGCTCAAGCACTCCCAAGCCGTCTAATTTAGGCATAATCATATCCATAATAACCACGTCAGGACAAAACAATTTTATAGCTTCCAAACCTGCCACTCCATCTCCTGCCACCCCAACTACTTCCATGTCATCTTGCATGTTAATATACTCTTTCAAAATCTCCCTTATACCCGCATTGTCATCCAAAATAACAACCCTAATTTTCGATCCCATTTTCCACCCTCTCCCCTTAAAACTTCATCTCGCATGTTAAAATTTCACGAAATTTGTTATTTTTAATCGAATTTTCCCATAATTAGTATAATTTGTAAAACACTTTTATATTTTACCATATTTTTTGGGAATTTGAAAGATGGTGTTAACAATATTTTTGCACAAAAAAAGGACAAAACGCTAAACACAGCGCCGCCCTTTTTATTTTTTAACATCCCAACTTAACAACTCCCAAGGGGTCGCGCAAATTCACTCAGATATATTCAGCAAGGATAAGCAATCTCGCCGGTACAAGCATCTATATACAACAGCCAATAGCCCATTCCAAAACCATACCTGGATGGCACCCATCTGGAAAACCCTTGCATAAACATAAATGGAACAGGGCCATATGGTCCCGGAACTCCATACGCTACATAGCGAACCTGCCCGTTCTCTCTCACAAGCCCCACGATGTAATGGTCACAATAATAGTTGTTGCTAATATGCTGGGGTGCTATGTAGCCATAATGGCCATAATCATTTTCACACGGCACCTCCACCCATTCAATTTCTCCAACTTCTGCAAAGAAGGGATACACCCTTCTATAAGTCTCAAACAACCAGGTATAGTAGTCCTTAGCCTTATCCCAATAGGTTTGCCCCTCCAACAAGTTAGATCCATGGCTTTCAACATTATCCTCACAAGCTTGTTCTTTAATATCTCTCACTGCCTCTTTCTCTGCATCGTTTTCGTAAGGCATGTTCTTCTGTGAGCCTTCAATCCCGCTAGTCTGCATACTTGTCATACCTTGTAACTCTTCCGACATCTTATTATCCTCAACATCTTGTATCTCTACCTTCTCCTTTTCCTCTATTAGCATTGCACTGCCTTCAAGCCCCTCACTATCGTTAGCCACCCCTTTTACGCCATCCATATCTTGTCCCGCTTTTACTTTATCATTGCCCATTTCATTTTCCTGCCTTCTGCTCTGTAATAAAGGCCCTAGCGCCACAATTATATCCTGTAAGGTCTTTTGCTTATTATCCTGCTTATTATCCTGCTTATCGTCCAGCAAAAATGATATCTCTTTCTTAGCACCTTCATTCTTTTTTTCTTCAACCAACTTCGCCGGGCTACTTCCTTTTTTGCTTTCAACTGTTGGCTTTATCAATTTATTATACAGCCTACCGAGCTCTTTCTTTATCCGCCCTTCCCAGTCCAGTTCTACCCGTTTATTTGCGTAGCCCACTAATGGATAGCTGATGCCACCACCATCATTGCACACAACAGCTAGTCCATGAAATTGCTCAAGAGAATAACCTGAGCCACCTACTCTGTCTACATCTATTTCTACAGCACATTCCCCCCGTCCTCGTTGATCAACGTAAATGCTTGCAATCTTTTGCGGCAAAATCCCCTCCTGTGCAGATATTAAAAAGATGTCATACCCCCCTTGCTCACTATCACGAGGTTTTAAATCCTGTACATGAAAGTACATCTTGCATTTGTCATTACGTACTTCAATTTTACAGTAACCCGTTGCCGGCTTCTCACCCTTTATGTTGAATTTGGGATCTTTAGGTTGTAAAATAACAAATGAACGATGGTAATATCCTTTAGCCAACGCTTCTCCCTCCCTTATCCTTTTTCACTATAAAATATATGAGCCAAAACAAAAAAAGAAACCCCAATTTATTAGAATTAGGGTTTCTTTTAGCACATACATTCTCACTCGTCAATCCTTTGCCCCTCTAAGTATAAAACATTGGCTATATCAGCATACTGCTGTATGGTAAGGTCCTCACCCCGTCTCCTCGGATCAATGCTACATCTGTCCAACACATCATACAATTTTTCTTTGCTTATACCCTTCAACTCTAAAGCAGTCAAGGCATTGATTATGGTCTTCCGCCTTTGGTTAAAAGCCGCCCTTACCACCTTAAAAAACAACCTATGGTCCTGTACATCGACTGGTGGACTTTGCCTCCTTTTTAGCAACACAATAGCTGAATCCACCTTGGGAGGAGGGAAAAACACGTTAGCCGATACCACGGCTACTATCTCGGGACAAGTGTAGAATTGGACAGCAATAGACAGCATCCCGTAATCCTTTGTACCAGCCACAGCCGTCATCCTCTGAGCTACTTCCTTTTGTACCATCACTACCATGGATTCATAAGGCAAATCGCTCTCCAAAAACATCATCAACACGGGGGTGGTAATATAATAGGGTAAATTGCCAACTACTTTAAATGGCTGCTCCCCAAAGTGCTGCTCTAGCAGCTGCTTTATATCCAGTTTAAGCACATCTCCCTGAACAAGCTTCACATTATAACAGCCTGCCAACGTCTCATCTAAAATAGGGAACAGCCTGCTGTCTATCTCAATTGCCAACACCTGTTTAGCAGCGCCAGCCAGCTCCTTGGTCAATGTCCCTATTCCCGCTCCAATCTCCAACACAAAATCTTCTTTATCAATTGCAGCTGCATCCATTATCTTCATAAGTATGTTTCTATCAATCAAAAAATTTTGTCCCAAACCCTTCTTAAAACTCACCCCATGTCGAGCCATTAACTCTTTTACCACTCTGGGTGAGGTAAGCGATTGTATATCCTTACACATCATCATTTAGGGAAATACACCTTAACACTCCTTCTACCAAATCTCAAACATTGGCTTTCACTGTCCATAAACACGTCAATCCTATATCCTTTGATAGCTCCTCCAATATCCATAGCTTTGTAATAGCCGTTTAAGTGTTCCCATCCCCGTGGAAATTCTATATACACCGTTTTGTATAATGGAATTATCCTGGGATCGACCGCAATGTAACCCTCCTTGGGCATAACTCCCGTTTTTGTACGATTCCCAGTATGGGTATAGGCTGTAGCTTCAAAAGTTTTCACTACTGAATAGCGTAAAACATCGCCACGCGACGTTATCTTTTTCTTTACAGTACCGACATATACAATGCGATCTACTGGCTGTACAGCCACCTTTTCCTCTATAACTTTTCTCGATATTTCCTGGCCATCTCGATAGGTTACCAGTATTTTTCTCTGCAGTTCCCCTTCTCTCCCCTCCTGTACTACCTTCTGCACCCCTTCATCCATATTGTCATCCTTTTTAACGATCACCCTGTAACCGATAGGCTCTCTCTCAACTATAACTTCTTCGTCGTATCTAGTCACTATAATTTTTTCTCGCGGTATGGCGCAGGCATCCAACCTGTAATTTACCACATCCTTTTCTCCCAAGACAATACCCGCTTTGTTGAGCACATCGGCTACTGTGGCCCCTTTAGGTAAGTATACAGTTTTTTCTTGCTGATCTGCTACAACATAAAATGGCAGCCTACGAACCACCTCAATGACAATACCGTCCCTAAGCCTATATTCTCTATCAAGATTTATATTGTCTCCTGGCCCCAGTTCAATTTCGTATTTTTTAAGAAAATCGCCCACCGTTTTTTCTAACGTAACAATTTCTACCTCATGACCACCATCCTTTAACGTGACGGCGTAGCTTATGCTGTCTATGTAGAAAGCGGCTGCAGCTGAAACCCCGCTTAACACCAGCAGGGCTATAAGGATCACCACTAAAAGTTTAGTAACCAGTGCCCTGTCTGCCCCGCCTATTTGAGGCTCCATAAATCACCCTCCTTCTCTGTTCAATGGCTTTAGGGGGTATACCTAAAAGCTGTTACTTTATTGTAATATTTTTTTAACATTTTGTCAACATTTTGTAACATTTAGCAGAAATTTCGCATCTAATTTCCAGTATAAATTTTTTGTAATAAGGAATCAACGTTTTTCCATTTTATTGTAATTCTGGAATTTGAAAAGACCAT